>NZ_AP019007.1:1918536-2238292 GCF_009176645.1 Enterobacter oligotrophicus | reverse complement strand
GCACCAAAACGCACAAAATGGCTGACGCCGCGCGTGGCGCTAATGGTTGTGGTGTGGATCACTTCCGGGTCAAATTCAACGAACAGATAGTTCGGAAACAGAGGTTCACTGACCGTTGCGCGTTTCCCACGCTGCATTTTTTCAAGCGTGATCACGGGCGTCAGGCAGTTTACCGACTGACGTTCAAGATGTTCCTGCGCGCGCTGAAGTTGCCCGCGTTTGCAATACAGTAAATACCAGGCCGGCATAATCACTCTTTCCCTTAGTTCGGGGCGCAAGCATATCAAAACCCTGGCGGGATCGCTAAGGTGATTATAATGGCCTGAAAGGGAGTAAGTAGCGGAAGTTCACGCTAATTTAACAAAATTACAGCATCACGCTGGCTTACGCCGTATAATGAAGCGCTTACAGAGAGGCCATGACTAACTGCATGAAATACCACGATCTACGCGACTTCCTGGCGCTGCTGGAAAAGCAGGGCGAACTCAAACGCATTACGCTCCCTGTTGATCCTTATCTGGAAATGACAGAAATTGCTGACCGCACTCTGCGTGCCGGTGGCCCTGCTCTGCTGTTTGAAAACCCGAAAGGCTACTCTATGCCAGTGCTGTGCAACCTGTTTGGTACGCCTAAGCGCGTGGCGCTCGGTATGGGGCAAGAAGATGTCACGGCGTTGCGTGAAGTGGGTAAGTTGCTGGCCTTTCTGAAAGAGCCGGAGCCGCCAAAAGGCTTCCGCGATCTGTTCGACAAACTGCCGCAGTTTAAGCAGGTGCTGAACATGCCAACCAAACGCCTGCGCGGTGCGCCGTGCCAGCAAAAAGTGCTGGAAGGTGATGCGGTTGACCTGACCCGTATCCCGATTATGCAATGCTGGCCTGAAGATGCCGCACCGCTCATTACCTGGGGGCTGACCGTTACGCGTGGCCCGCACAAAGAGCGGCAAAACCTCGGAATTTACCGTCAGCAACTGATTGGCAAAAACAAGCTCATCATGCGTTGGTTGTCCCATCGCGGCGGCGCGCTGGATTTCCAGGAGTGGTGTGCGGCACATCCGGGCGAGCGTTTTCCGGTATCCGTGGCGCTGGGTGCTGACCCGGCCACGATTCTGGGAGCCGTCACGCCTGTCCCCGATACGCTCTCTGAATATGCGTTTGCGGGCCTGCTGCGCGGCACCAAAACCGAAGTTGTGAAATGTATTTCTAATGACCTGGAAGTACCGGCCAGCGCTGAGATTGTGCTGGAAGGGTATATTGAGCAGGGTGAGCTGGCACCGGAAGGACCATACGGCGATCACACAGGTTATTACAACGAAGTTGATCACTTCCCGGTGTTCACCGTGACGCACATTACGCAACGTGAAGATGCGATCTACCACTCGACTTACACGGGGCGTCCACCGGATGAACCGGCGGTACTGGGCGTGGCGCTGAACGAAGTGTTCGTGCCCATTCTGCAAAAGCAGTTCCCGGAAATCGTTGATTTCTATCTGCCGCCGGAAGGGTGTTCCTATCGCCTGGCGGTCGTGACGATGAAGAAGCAGTATGCCGGTCACGCTAAACGCGTGATGATGGGCGTATGGTCTTTCCTGCGTCAGTTTATGTATACAAAATTTGTTATCGTCTGCGATGATGACGTCAACGCCCGCGACTGGAATGACGTTATCTGGGCCATTACCACGCGTATGGACCCCGCGCGTGATACGGTGTTAGTGGAAAACACACCGATAGATTATCTGGATTTTGCCTCGCCGGTTTCCGGTCTTGGCTCAAAAATGGGACTGGATGCCACGAATAAATGGCCCGGCGAAACCGAGCGTGAATGGGGTCGCCCGATCAGAAAAGATCCTGCCGTGACCGCGCGAATTGACGCGATCTGGGACGAACTGGCCATAATGAGTAACGGTAAATCTGAAGCTGACCGTTAAGCCCTATAGACTTCCCGACAGAGAGAGCGAATGACAACCTTAAGCTGTAAAGTGACCTCGGTAGATGCTATTACCGACACCGTATATCGCGTCCGTTTAGTGCCTGAAGCGGCATTCTCTTTCCGCGCTGGTCAGTACCTGATGGTCGTGATGGATGAGCGTGATAAGCGTCCTTTCTCGATGGCTTCCACGCCCGCAGAGCAGGAATTTATTGAGCTTCATATCGGTGCGTCTGAGCTTAACCTGTACGCGATGGCCGTGATGGACCGCATTCTGAAAGAACGTGAAATCGTGGTGGATATTCCGCACGGCGAAGCCTGGCTGCGTGAAGACGAGGACCGTCCGCTGATCCTGATTGCCGGTGGTACAGGTTTCTCCTATGTGCGCTCCATTTTGTTGACTGCACTGGCGCGTAACCCGAATCGTGATATCACCATCTACTGGGGCGGCCGCGAAGAGAAACATCTTTACGATCTGTCTGAGCTGGAAGCACTGAGCGTGAATCATCCTCACCTGCGCGTTGAGCCGGTTGTCGAGCAGCCGGAAGAGGGCTGGCGCGGGCGTAGCGGAACGGTGCTGACGGCAGTATTGCAGGATTACGGTACGCTGGCAGAACACGATATCTACATCGCGGGTCGTTTTGAGATGGCGAAAATTGCCCGCGACCTGTTCTGTAACGAACGTGGTGCACGTGAAGATCGTCTGTTCGGTGATGCGTTTGCGTTCATTTAAATAAAAAACCCGCCCCTGACAGGCGGGAAGAACGGCAACTAAACTGTCTCTCTTCGCCAACAGCGGTGAGATACCTCTCGTAGGCCGGGAAAGCGTAGCGCCTCCCGGCAAAAGCCCGATGGTGCGATGCTTATCGGGCCTACGTTATAGCCTTACACTCTCTCAAACACCGTCGCGATACCCTGACCCAGCCCGATACACATCGTCGCCAGACCAAACTGGGCATCTTTGCGTTCCATCAGGTTGAGCAGCGTGGTGCTGATACGTGCACCGGAGCAGCCCAGCGGGTGACCCAGCGCGATCGCGCCGCCGTTGAGGTTAATCTTCTCGTCGATCTGCTCCATCAGCCCCAGATCTTTAATGCATGGCAGGATCTGCGCGGCGAACGCTTCGTTCATCTCAAACAGATCGATATCGCTGGCGGTTAATCCCGCTTTTTTCAGCGCCAGCTTCGAGGCCGGAACCGGGCCGTAGCCCATGATTGAAGGATCGCAGCCGACGACGGCCATCGAACGCACGCGGGCGCGCGGCGTCAGGCCCAGCTCACGGGCACGGCTTTCGCTCATCACCAGCATCGCGGCTGCACCGTCAGACAGCGCAGACGAGGTGCCCGCTGTCACTGTACCGGTCACCGGATCAAAGGCCGGACGCAGCGTGGAGAGGGCTTCAACGGTCGTTTCCGGGCGGATCACTTCGTCGTAGTTGAACTGCTTCAGTACGCCGTCAGCATCGTGGCCACCGGTTGGGATGATCTCATTCTTAAACGCACCGGACTGCGTGGCAGCCCAGGCGCGAGCGTGTGAGCGTGCGGCGAATGCATCCTGCATTTCACGGCTAATACCGTGAAGGCGGGAGAGCATTTCGGCGGTCAGCCCCATCATGCCCGCCGCTTTCGCCACGTTACGGCTCATGCCTGGATGAAAATCCACGCCGTGGCTCATGGGAACATGGCCCATATGCTCTACGCCACCCACCAGGCATGCCTGCGCATCGCCGGTCATGATCATGCGTGCCGCATCGTGCAGCGCCTGCATTGACGAACCACACAGACGGTTAACGGTGACGGCCGGAACGGAATGTGGGATTTCCGCCAGCAGCGAGGCGTTGCGGGCGATGTTGAAGCCTTGCTCCAGGGTCTGCTGTACGCAGCCCCAGTAGATATCGTCGAGCGCAGCGGGGTCCAGCGCCGGGTTACGCGCCAGCAGGCTACGCATCAGGTGCGCGGAGAGATCTTCCGCACGCACGTTCCGGAAAGCACCGCCCTTTGAACGGCCCATCGGGGTGCGAATTGCATCAACAATGACAACCTTTTCCATTGTGACTCCTTAAGCCGTTTTCAGCTCGCCAACCGGACGGGCTGGCTCCACTGCTGGATAATAGGGTTCGTTATGGCGCGCTTTGTTACGCAGACCTTCCGGCACTTCATACAGCGGGCCGAGGTGCTGGTACTGCTGAGCCATATCGAGATAGCGGGCACTGCCGAGCGTATCCAGCCAGCGGAACGCGCCGCCGTGGAACGGAGGGAAACCGAGGCCGTAGACCAGCGCCATGTCGGCTTCTGCCGGGCTGGCGATGATGCCTTCTTCCAGGCAACGCACCACTTCGTTGATCATTGGAATCATCATGCGGGCGATGATCTCGTCGTCAGTGAAGTCGCGTTTTGGCGGGCATACGTCGGCCAGCAGGCCATCCACCGCCGGATCTTCTTCTTTCTTCGGTTTGCCTTTGCTGTCTTCTTTATAGCGCCAGAAGCCCAGACCGTTTTTCTGCCCGAAGCGGTTGGCGTCGAACAGCGCGTCAATCGCGTCGCGATAATCTTTCTGCATACGCTGCGGGAAGCCTGCCGCCATCACCGCCTGAGCGTGATGTGCGGTATCAATACCGACCACATCCAGCAAATACGCCGGGCCCATCGGCCAGCCGAACTGTTTTTCCATCACTTTGTCGATTTTGCGGAAATCCGCGCCGTCGCGCAGCAACTGGCTGAAACCGGCAAAGTAGGGGAACAGCACGCGATTAACAAAGAAGCCAGGGCAGTCGTTCACCACAATCGGCGTTTTGCCCATTTTGCTGGCCCACGCCACCACCTTCGCAATGGTTTCGTCAGACGTTTTTTCACCACGGATCACTTCGACCAGCGGCATGCGGTGTACCGGGTTGAAGAAGTGCATCCCGCAGAAGTTTTCCGGGCGCTTCAGCACGCTCGCCAGTTCGCTAATCGGAATAGTGGAGGTGTTAGACGCCAGCACGGTATCAGGGCGAACCTTGTCTTCGGTTTCCGCCAGTACCGCTTTTTTGACTTTCGGGTTTTCGACGACGGCCTCAACCACCACGTCCACACGGTCAAAACCGCTGTATTCCAGCGTCGGCTGGATAGTGGCGATCACGCCTGCAAGTTTCAGCCCATCAATCTTGCCGCGTTCCAGTTGTTTATTCAGCAGTTTGGCCGCTTCGGTCATGCCCAGCGTCAGGGATTTATCGCTGATATCTTTCATCACCACCGGCACGCCTTTCCATGCCGACTGGTAAGCGATTCCGCCGCCCATAATGCCAGCGCCGAGTACCGCTGCGTGTTTTGGCGTCTCAACGTTTTTGGTCAGCTGTTTGGCTTTGCCTTTCACGAACTGATCGTTAAGGAAGATACCGACCAGCGCACGGGCTTCGTTGGTGTGCGCCAGCGGCACAAAGCTCTGGTTTTCGAGTTTCAGGGCTTCATCCCTGCCCAGACGAGCCGCCGCTTCAATGGTTTTCACCGCCGTGATTGGGGCCGGGTAGTGTTTACCCGCCGTCTGCATCACCATGCCTTTGGCGATGGTGAAACTCATGGTGGCTTCAATTTTGCTGAGCTTTAACGGCTCCAGCTTCGGCTGACGTTTGGCTTTCCAGTCGAGATCGCCGTTAATGGCCTGACGCAGGATGGCGATGGAGCCTTCAATCAGTTTTTCTGGCTTAACCACACCATCCACCAGTCCAATTTTCTGCGCCTGGTCCGCACCGACGTCTTTGCCCGCGGCGATGATTTCCAGTGCGCTATCGGCACCCAGCATGCGCGGCATACGCACGGAGCCACCAAAGCCCGGCATGATGCCTAGCTTCGTTTCCGGCAGGCCAATGCGCAGGTCTGGCGTCGCCAGTCGGTAGTCGGTTGCCAGCACACACTCGCAGCCGCCGCCCAGCGCGTAGCCATTAACGGCGGAGATCGTAGGAACGGGCAAATCTTCCAGGCGATTAAAGACGCTATTGGCAAAATGCAGCCACTGGCTCAGTTGTTCTTCAGGTACCAGGAACAGCGAGAGGAATTCGGTGATATCGGCACCGACAATAAAGGCTGCTTTGTTGGAGCGCAGCAGCAACCCTTTTAAATCAGATTGCTTTTCAAGTACATCCAGCGCCTGGCCAAGACTGGCCACCGTCGCGGTATCGAGCTTATTCACTGAGCCGGGGGCATCGAACACCAGTTCGGCGATGCCATCTTCCAGCCAGTCTACGTACAGGGTGTCGCCTTTGTAGAGCATGTCAGTCTCCTGAATCCAGCAAGTGGATCTGGTCATACCAGATGAGACGGAGTGTGGAATTTATGTTAATAAAATGCAAATTACTCATTAAGAAATTGCTGCGTTGATCACGGTCGGTGGAAATCACGCAGCCGGAGTCAGGTGTGCTAAGATGCGAGGACTTGAGGTCAAAAAAACGAAAGGAAGAATGATGGACTCACTGGCTTCGCTCTATAAAAATCATATCGTTACCCTACAGGAACGTACCCGCGATGTACTGGCGCGCTTTAAACTGGATGCTCTGCTGATCCACTCCGGCGAGCTGATGAATACATTTCTTGATGACCATGCCTATCCCTTCAAGGTCAACCCGCAGTTTAAAGCCTGGGTGCCGGTAACACAGGTTCCCAATTGCTGGCTGCTGGTGGATGGCGTGAATAAGCCGAAACTGTGGTTCTATCTGCCGGTGGATTACTGGCACAACGTGGAACCGCTGCCAACCAGCTTCTGGACGGAAGAAGTGGACGTCATTGCATTACCAAAAGCCGACGGCATTGGCAGCCAGCTGCCTGCTGCGCGCGGTAACATCGCCTATATTGGCCCGGTGGCGGAGCGTGCGCTGGGTCTGGATATTCCGGCAGACAAACTCAACCCGAAAGGGGTGCTGGATTATCTGCATTACTATCGCGCGTATAAGACCGACTACGAACTTTACTGCATGCGTGAAGCGCAAAAAACGGCTGTTACCGGCCACCGCGCGGCGCACGAAGCGTTCCTGTCCGGCATGAGCGAGTTCGATATTAACCAGGCCTACCTGACTGCCACCGGTCATCGTGATACCGACGTGCCTTACAGCAACATCGTTGCGCTCAATGAACACGCATCTGTTCTGCACTACACCAGACTGGATCACCAGGTTCCGTCCGAAATGCGCAGCTTCCTGCTGGATGCCGGTGCAGAGTACAACGGCTACGCGGCAGACCTGACCCGTACCTGGGCGGCGAATGGCGACACCGATTTTGCACACCTGATTAAAGACGTGAACGATGAGCAACTGGCGCTTATCAGCACCATGAAAGCGGGCACCAGCTATGTGGATTACCACATTCAGTTCCATCAGCGCATCGCGAAACTGCTGCGTAAGCATCAGATTGTGAAAGACATGAGCGAAGAGGCGATGGTGGAGAACGATCTGACCGGGCCATTTATGCCTCACGGTATTGGTCACCCGCTGGGTCTGCAGGTTCACGACGTTGCAGGCTTTATGCAGGATGACACCGGGACGCACCTGGCGGCACCGTCTAAATATCCTTACCTGCGCTGCACCCGCGTCCTTGCGCCGCGTATGGTGCTGACCATTGAACCGGGTATCTACTTCATTGAATCTTTGTTAGCGCCATGGCGTGAAGGCCAGTTCAGCAAGCACTTCAACTGGGAAAAAATTGAAGCGCTTAAGCCGTTTGGCGGCATCCGTATCGAAGATAACGTGGTTATCCACGAAAACGGTACTGAGAACATGACGCGAGACCTGAAGCTGGCCTGATGGAAAGCTGGCTGATACCGGCTGAACCGGTCACCTTTGTTGAGGAAATCAAGAAAAGCCGCTTTATTACGCTGTTGGCACATACCGATGGCGTAGAGGCGGCAAAGGCGTTTGTCGAGTCCGTCCGGGCTGAGCATCCTGACGCCCGTCACCACTGCGTGGCGTGGGTGGCAGGGCCACCGGACGATTCACAACAGCTGGGGTTTTCCGATGACGGTGAACCGGCAGGCACGGCCGGTAAACCCATGCTCTCTCAACTGATGGGCAGCGGCGTGGGCGAGATAACCGCCGTAGTGGTTCGCTATTATGGCGGTATTTTGTTAGGCACGGGAGGGCTGGTTAAAGCCTACGGTGGCGGTGTCCAGCAGGCACTTAATCTGCTGATAACAACCCGCAAAACGCCACTTACCGAATATACTTTGTTATGCGATTACGCCCAGCTCTCGGGTATAGAAACGCTGCTTAAGCAATTTAACGGTGTGATTGCACACAGTGAATATGAGGCGATGGTGCAATTACGCGTGGCGCTTCCTCAGGCGGAACTGGCTGCTTTTTCAGCAAAACTGGCTGATTTTAGTCGCGGCTCGTTGCAATTGCTGCCGATTGAAGAATAATCCCCACCTCACTTTTGAATACCAAAGGAAGCGGCAGAGATGCATTTTCGTGCCATTACCCGAATCGTTGGACTGCTGGTCATACTCTTTTCCGGGACGATGATTCTCCCTGGACTGGTGGCACTTATCTACCGGGACGGTGCGGGGCGCGCGTTTACCCAGACGTTTTTTGTCGCGCTGGCGATTGGCTCGCTGCTGTGGTGGCCTAACCGCAGGGAAAAGGGGGAGTTGAAATCTCGCGAAGGGTTTCTGATTGTGGTGCTGTTCTGGACGGTGCTGGGAAGCGTCGGTTCGCTGCCCTTTATCTTCTCTGAACAGCCCAATCTGAGTATTACCGATGCATTCTTTGAGTCCTTCTCTGGTTTAACCACCACCGGAGCGACAACGCTGGTGGGGCTGGATTCGCTACCGCACGCCATTCTCTTTTATCGCCAGATGCTGCAATGGTTCGGCGGGATGGGGATCATCGTCCTGGCCGTGGCTATCCTCCCTATTCTGGGCGTCGGTGGGATGCAGCTCTATCGCGCTGAAATGCCTGGCCCGCTAAAAGATAACAAGATGCGCCCGCGTATTGCTGAAACGGCGAAAACGCTGTGGCTGATCTATGTGTTGCTGACGGTGGCCTGCGCGCTGGCGCTGTGGTTTGCCGGAATGCCCGCTTTCGATGCCATCGGGCACAGCTTTGCGACTATCGCCATTGGTGGATTTTCCACGCACGATGCCAGCGTGGGCTATTTCGACAGCCCGACAATTAACACCATTATTGCTATTTTTCTGCTGATCTCCGGCTGTAACTACGGCCTGCACTTCTCTTTACTGAGCGGGCGCAGCCTGAAGGTGTACTGGCGCGATCCGGAGTTTCGCATGTTTATTGGTGTCCAGTTGACGCTGGTAGTTATCTGTACGCTGGTGCTGTGGTTCCATGATGTCTATAACTCGGCGGTAACGACGCTAAACCAGGCCTTTTTCCAGGTCGTGTCGATGGCAACTACGGCGGGCTTTACCACAGACAGCATCGCGCGCTGGCCGCTCTTCCTGCCGGTATTGCTGCTGTGCTCTGCGTTTATCGGGGGCTGTGCGGGGTCAACGGGCGGGGGCCTGAAGGTCATTCGTATTCTGCTCTTGTTCAAGCAGGGTAATCGCGAGTTGAAACGCCTGGTCCACCCGAACGCGGTATACAGCATCAAGCTGGGAAATCGAGCGCTGCCGGAACGTATCCTCGAAGCGGTGTGGGGTTTCTTCTCGGCGTATGCGCTGGTCTTTATCGTCAGTATGCTGGCCATCATCGCGACAGGTGTGGATGATTTCTCAGCATTCGCCTCCGTTGTAGCAACGCTGAATAACCTGGGGCCTGGGCTGGGGGTGGTGGCGGATAACTTTGCCAGCATGAACCCGGTCGCGAAGTGGATCTTGATTGCCAATATGCTGTTCGGGCGTCTTGAGGTCTTTACGCTACTGGTCCTGTTCACCCCAACATTCTGGCGCGAGTAAGGAGTCGTCGGTGAAAACACTTATTCTTTTCTCTACGCGAGACGGACAAACGCGTGAGATTGCCTCTTATCTGGCGTCTGAATTAAAAGAACTGGGTATTTACTCGGATGTGGTGAACCTGAATCGGGCGGAGCTGATAGCCTGGCAGGAATACGATCGCGTGGTGATTGGCGCGTCTATTCGTTATGGACATTTCCACCCCGCGCTGGATCGTTTTGTGAAGAAGCATAAGGACGTGCTCAATAAGCTGCCCAGTGCGTTCTACTCGGTCAATCTGGTTGCCCGTAAAGCAGAAAAGCGTACGCCACAAACTAACAGCTACACGCGCAAGTTTTTGCTGAACTCTCCCTGGCAGCCAAAACTTTGTGCGGTCTTTGCCGGGGCGCTGCGTTATCCGCGATATCGCTGGTATGACCGCTTTATGATCCGTCTGATTATGAAGATGACCGGCGGGGAAACGGATACACGTAAAGAAGTGGTTTATACCGACTGGTCGCAGGTGGCCAATTTTGCGCGGGAAATTGCGCATTTAACCGGCGATTCGCGGTTTAAATAAGCGTAAAGTTTGAAAAGTGAGCGAACGAAAAGTTTTTTGTATTTTGTGCTTGTCACCTCAGAATAACTCCCTATAATGCGCCTCCACTGACACGGAACAACGGCACACACGCCGCCGGGTCAGCAGGGAAAAGCGAAAACAAACGCTTGACTCTGAAGCGGGAAAGCGTAATATGCACACCCCGCGCCGCTGCGAAAGCGAAGCGGCACTGCTCTTTAACAATTTATCAGACAATCTGTGTGGGCACTCAAAGTGACATGGATTCTTAACGTCCTCGGACGAAAAATGAATACCAAGTCTCTGAGTGAACATACGTAATTCATTACGAAGTTTAATTCACGAGCATCAAACTTAAATTGAAGAGTTTGATCATGGCTCAGATTGAACGCTGGCGGCAGGCCTAACACATGCAAGTCGAGCGGCAGCGGAAAGTAGCTTGCTACTTTGCCGGCGAGCGGCGGACGGGTGAGTAATGTCTGGGAAACTGCCTGATGGAGGGGGATAACTACTGGAAACGGTAGCTAATACCGCATAACGTCGCAAGACCAAAGAGGGGGACCTTCGGGCCTCTTGCCATCAGATGTGCCCAGATGGGATTAGCTAGTAGGTGGGGTAACGGCTCACCTAGGCGACGATCCCTAGCTGGTCTGAGAGGATGACCAGCCACACTGGAACTGAGACACGGTCCAGACTCCTACGGGAGGCAGCAGTGGGGAATATTGCACAATGGGCGCAAGCCTGATGCAGCCATGCCGCGTGTATGAAGAAGGCCTTCGGGTTGTAAAGTACTTTCAGCGGGGAGGAAGGTGTTGTGGTTAATAACCACAGCAATTGACGTTACCCGCAGAAGAAGCACCGGCTAACTCCGTGCCAGCAGCCGCGGTAATACGGAGGGTGCAAGCGTTAATCGGAATTACTGGGCGTAAAGCGCACGCAGGCGGTCTGTCAAGTCGGATGTGAAATCCCCGGGCTCAACCTGGGAACTGCATTCGAAACTGGCAGGCTGGAGTCTTGTAGAGGGGGGTAGAATTCCAGGTGTAGCGGTGAAATGCGTAGAGATCTGGAGGAATACCGGTGGCGAAGGCGGCCCCCTGGACAAAGACTGACGCTCAGGTGCGAAAGCGTGGGGAGCAAACAGGATTAGATACCCTGGTAGTCCACGCCGTAAACGATGTCGACTTGGAGGTTGTGCCCTTGAGGCGTGGCTTCCGGAGCTAACGCGTTAAGTCGACCGCCTGGGGAGTACGGCCGCAAGGTTAAAACTCAAATGAATTGACGGGGGCCCGCACAAGCGGTGGAGCATGTGGTTTAATTCGATGCAACGCGAAGAACCTTACCTGGTCTTGACATCCACGGAAGTTTTCAGAGATGAGAATGTGCCTTCGGGAACCGTGAGACAGGTGCTGCATGGCTGTCGTCAGCTCGTGTTGTGAAATGTTGGGTTAAGTCCCGCAACGAGCGCAACCCTTATCCTTTGTTGCCAGCGGTTAGGCCGGGAACTCAAAGGAGACTGCCAGTGATAAACTGGAGGAAGGTGGGGATGACGTCAAGTCATCATGGCCCTTACGACCAGGGCTACACACGTGCTACAATGGCGCATACAAAGAGAAGCGACCTCGCGAGAGCAAGCGGACCTCATAAAGTGCGTCGTAGTCCGGATTGGAGTCTGCAACTCGACTCCATGAAGTCGGAATCGCTAGTAATCGTGGATCAGAATGCCACGGTGAATACGTTCCCGGGCCTTGTACACACCGCCCGTCACACCATGGGAGTGGGTTGCAAAAGAAGTAGGTAGCTTAACCTTCGGGAGGGCGCTTACCACTTTGTGATTCATGACTGGGGTGAAGTCGTAACAAGGTAACCGTAGGGGAACCTGCGGTTGGATCACCTCCTTACCTTAAAGAACCTGCCTTTGCAGTGCTCACACAGATTGTCTGATGAATGTAGAGAAGCAAGACGGCTGCGAAGTCGAGACACTCCGTGTCCCCTTCGTCTAGCGGTTAGGACTCCGCCCTTTCACGGCGGCAACAGGGGTTCGAATCCCCTAGGGGACGCCACTTGCTGGGTGTGAGTGAAAGACACAGCCAACCGATATCTCAAAACTGACTCACTGAGTTACGTTTGAGATATTTGCTCTTTAAAAATCTGGATCAAGCTGAAAATTGAAACGACACACAGTTAATGTGTGTTCGAGTCTCTCAAATTTTCGCAATCATGAAGTGAAACATCTTCGGGTTGTGAGGTTAAGCGACTAAGCGTACACGGTGGATGCCCTGGCAGTCAGAGGCGATGAAGGACGTGCTAATCTGCGAAAAGCGCCGGCGAGGTGATATGAACCTTTGACCCGGCGATGTCCGAATGGGGAAACCCGGTGCACTACGGTGCATCATCACAGCATGAATACATAGTGCTGTGAGGCGAACCGGGGGAACTGAAACATCTAAGTACCCCGAGGAAAAGAAATCAACCGAGATTCCCCCAGTAGCGGCGAGCGAACGGGGAGCAGCCCGGAGTCTGAATCAGCTTGTGTGTTAGTGGAAGCGTCTGGAAAGTCGCACGGTACAGGGTGATAGTCCCGTACACGAAAGCACATATGCTGTGAACTCGAAGAGTAGGGCGGGACACGTGGTATCCTGTCTGAATATGGGGGGACCATCCTCCAAGGCTAAATACTCCTGACTGACCGATAGTGAACCAGTACCGTGAGGGAAAGGCGAAAAGAACCCCGGCGAGGGGAGTGAAAAAGAACCTGAAACCGTGTACGTACAAGCAGTGGGAGCACCTTCGTGGTGTGACTGCGTACCTTTTGTATAATGGGTCAGCGACTTATATTCTGTAGCAAGGTTAACCGAATAGGGGAGCCGCAGGGAAACCGAGTCTTAACTGGGCGTTAAGTTGCAGGGTATAGACCCGAAACCCGGTGATCTAGCCATGGGCAGGTTGAAGGTTGGGTAACACTAACTGGAGGACCGAACCGACTAATGTTGAAAAATTAGCGGATGACCTGTGGCTGGGGGTGAAAGGCCAATCAAACCGGGAGATAGCTGGTTCTCCCCGAAAGCTATTTAGGTAGCGCCTCGTGAACTCATCTCCGGGGGTAGAGCACTGTTTCGGCTAGGGGGCCATCCCGGCTTACCAACCCGATGCAAACTGCGAATACCGGAGAATGTTATCACGGGAGACACACGGCGGGTGCTAACGTCCGTCGTGAAGAGGGAAACAACCCAGACCGCCAGCTAAGGTCCCAAAGTCATGGTTAAGTGGGAAACGATGTGGGAAGGCACAGACAGCCAGGATGTTGGCTTAGAAGCAGCCATCATTTAAAGAAAGCGTAATAGCTCACTGGTCGAGTCGGCCTGCGCGGAAGATGTAACGGGGCTAAACCATGCACCGAAGCTGCGGCAGCGACACTATGTGTTGTTGGGTAGGGGAGCGTTCTGTAAGCCGTTGAAGGTGGCCTGTGAGGGTTGCTGGAGGTATCAGAAGTGCGAATGCTGACATAAGTAACGATAAAGCGGGTGAAAAGCCCGCTCGCCGGAAGACCAAGGGTTCCTGTCCAACGTTAATCGAGGCAGGGTGAGTCGACCCCTAAGGCGAGGCCGAAAGGCGTAGTCGATGGGAAACAGGTTAATATTCCTGTACTTGGTGTTACTGCGAAGGGGGGACGGAGAAGGCTATGTCGGCCGGGCGACGGTTGTCCCGGTTTAAGCATGTAGGCGGAGGTTCCAGGTAAATCCGGTACCTTTTAACGCTGAGGTGTGATGACGAGGCACTACGGTGCTGAAGTGACAAATGCCCTGCTTCCAGGAAAAGCCTCTAAGCATCAGGTAACACGAAATCGTACCCCAAACCGACACAGGTGGTCAGGTAGAGAATACCAAGGCGCTTGAGAGAACTCGGGTGAAGGAACTAGGCAAAATGGTGCCGTAACTTCGGGAGAAGGCACGCTGATATGTAGGTGAAGCCCCTGCGGGTGGAGCTGAAATCAGTCGAAGATACCAGCTGGCTGCAACTGTTTATTAAAAACACAGCACTGTGCAAACACGAAAGTGGACGTATACGGTGTGACGCCTGCCCGGTGCCGGAAGGTTAATTGATGGGGTTAGCGGCAACGCGAAGCTCTTGATCGAAGCCCCGGTAAACGGCGGCCGTAACTATAACGGTCCTAAGGTAGCGAAATTCCTTGTCGGGTAAGTTCCGACCTGCACGAATGGCGTAATGATGGCCAGGCTGTCTCCACCCGAGACTCAGTGAAATTGAACTCGCTGTGAAGATGCAGTGTACCCGCGGCAAGACGGAAAGACCCCGTGAACCTTTACTATAGCTTGACACTGAACACTGGTCCTTGATGTGTAGGATAGGTGGGAGGCTTTGAAGCGTGGACGCCAGTCTGCGTGGAGCCGCCCTTGAAATACCACCCTTTAATGGCTGGTGTTCTAACGTGGACCCGTAATCCGGGTTGCGGACAGTGTCTGGTGGGTAGTTTGACTGGGGCGGTCTCCTCCCAAAGAGTAACGGAGGAGCACGAAGGTCAGCTAATCCTGGTCGGACATCAGGAGGTTAGTGCAATGGCATAAGCTGGCTTGACTGCGAGCGTGACGGCGCGAGCAGGTGCGAAAGCAGGTCATAGTGATCCGGTGGTTCTGAATGGAAGGGCCATCGCTCAACGGATAAAAGGTACTCCGGGGATAACAGGCTGATACCGCCCAAGAGTTCATATCGACGGCGGTGTTTGGCACCTCGATGTCGGCTCATCACATCCTGGGGCTGAAGTAGGTCCCAAGGGTATGGCTGTTCGCCATTTAAAGTGGTACGCGAGCTGGGTTTAGAACGTCGTGAGACAGTTCGGTCCCTATCTGCCGTGGGCGCTGGAGAACTGAGGGGGGCTGCTCCTAGTACGAGAGGACCGGAGTGGACGCATCACTGGTGTTCGGGTTGTCATGCCAATGGCACTGCCCGGTAGCTAAATGCGGAAGAGATAAGTGCTGAAAGCATCTAAGCACGAAACTTGCCCCGAGATGAGTTCTCCCTGAGACTTTAAGTCTCCTGAAGGAACGTTGAAGACGACGACGTTGATAGGTCGGGTGTGTAAGCGCAGCGATGCGTTGAGCTAACCGATACTAATGAACCGTGAGGCTTAACCTTACAACGCCGAAGGTGTTTTGGCGAAGAGACAGACACGATTTTCAGCCTGATACAGATTAAACAGAATTTGCCTGGCGGCTGTAGCGCGGTGGTCCCACCTGACCCCATGCCGAACTCAGAAGTGAAACGCCGTAGCGCCGATGGTAGTGTGGGGTCTCCCCATGCGAGAGTAGGGAACTGCCAGGCATCAATTAAGTGAAGAGGCCATCCGCAAGGATGGCCTTTTTGCGTTTCAGGACATTCCTCGTTTCCATAAACTAATCACCTATCCCACCGTATATACGGTAAACTATCCCGGTTTTTGCATCAGGATAGCGTCTATGAACCACTCCCTTAAGCCCTGGAATACCTTTGGTATTCAACGGAATGCTAATCAAATTGTACGTGCCGATAATGCTCAGCAGTTGCTGAACGCCTGGCAAAACGCAACAGAAAACGGTGAACCCGTACTGATTCTGGGCGAAGGAAGCAATGTCCTGTTTCTCGATGATTTTGCGGGGACCGTGATCGTCAACCGCATCATGGGAATTGATGTTAAAGAGAGCGCAGACAGCTGGCATCTGCACGTGGGAGCCGGAGAAAACTGGCACCAACTGGTGCAATACACCCTCGAAAAAGGGATGCCGGGTCTGGAAAACCTTGCGTTGATACCGGGATGCGCCGGATCGTCACCCATTCAAAATATCGGTGCCTACGGCATCGAACTGAAACACGTCTGCGAATACGTTGACTGCATTGAATTAGCGACGGGAAGCGTTCAGCGTTTAACCGCTGAGCAGTGCCGCTTCGGCTATCGCGACAGTATATTCAAACACGAATATCAGGATCGCTACGTCATTGTGGCCGTCGGCCTACGTCTGGCGAAGCAATGGAAACCGATCCTCACCTACGGTGATCTCGTCCGTCTCGATCCGGCAACTGTTACTCCACGCGAAGTGTTTGATTCCGTTTGTCATATGCGCATGACTAAACTCCCCGATCCAAAAGTGAACGGAAATGCGGGCAGTTTCTTCAAAAACCCGGTTATCAGCAGCGAAACTGCAAGCGAGCTTCTCGCAGGCTGGCCAACAGCGCCGCATTATCCACAGGCGGATGGCAGCGTTAAGCTGGCTGCGGGTTGGCTTATCGATCAATGTGAATTAAAAGGGACTACAGTGGGTGGCGCTGCGGTTCATCGCCAGCAGGCACTGGTACTGATTAACCAAAACAATGCGACCAGCGATGATGTCGTCCAGCTGGCACACCATATTCGCCAGCGTGTGGGTGAAAAATTTAACGTGTGGCTGGAGCCTGAAGTTCGCTTTATTGGCCGCACGGGTGAAGTCAATGCCGTGGAGGCAATCGCGTGAAGGACAATACTATCCCCTTAACCCTGATCGGCATTCTTTCGGATGGTGAATTCCATTCTGGCGAGCAATTGGGTGAACAATTGGGTATGAGTCGTGCCGCTATCAACAAGCATATTCAGACTCTTCGCGACTGGGGCGTGGATGTGTTCACGGTGCCAGGAAAAGGGTACAGCCTGCCAGATCCCATTCAGTTACTGAACGAAGAGACGATTCGCAGTCAGATTGGGTATGGCAATGTCGCCGTCCTGCCGGTCATTGATTCGACTAACCAGTATCTTTTGGACCGTCTGAGCGAACTGAAGTCTGGTGACGCATGCGTAGCCGAGTATCAGCAGGCTGGTCGCGGCCGTCGTGGTCGTAAGTGGTTCTCGCCGTTTGGGGCCAACCTCTATCTTTCCATGTACTGGCGTCTCGATCAGGGGCCAGCCGCAGCTGTTGGCCTGAGTCTGGTGATCGGCATTGTCATGGCCGAAGTGCTGCAGGATCTGGGAGCCGAAAAAGTACGGGTTAAATGGCCAAACGATCTGTACCTGAACGATCGTAAACTTGCGGGTATTCTCGTCGAACTTACCGGAAAAACGGGTGATGCAGCTCAGATCGTTATTGGCGCGGGACTGAATATGGTGATGCGTAATGTGCAGAACGATGTCGTGAATCAGGCCTGGACTAATTTGCAGGAAGCGGGGATCACAATTGATCGCAACACCCTTGCAGTTCGTATGATCAACGAGTTGCGCAGTTCACTGACGCTCTTTGAGCAGGAGGGGCTTGCTCCGTTCCTGTCTCGCTGGAAAAAACTGGATAACTTTATCAATCGTCCGGTGAAGCTGCTGATCGGCGATAAAGAAATTTATGGCATTTCCCGCGGCATTGATGCGCAGGGTGCATTACTTCTGGAGCAGGATGGAACCATTAAGCCCTGGGTGGGCGGTGAAATCTCACTAAGAAGCGCGGAATAAAAAAGGGAGCCAGTCTGGCTCCCTTTTTTAAATCTCTTACTGCGGATACGGCACCCAATCACCGCCGTTCAGGCGAACATAAGGTTTGTTCTGGTACTGGATCACGACTGCATTGGCGTTCTCCGATACCTCTGCCGTTTGCGGCAGGCCGCTGGTGAGCTGGTCCCAGTTGACGCTATCTTCCACAAACAGCTTGCCGTCTACCGCGCGGGCAACCAGTTCTGAAATCGCCAGATAACTGCCTGGCTGTTCAATCTCAATTGGTGCCCCCTGATGCGGAGCCTTCATGCCGAAGAACTTTATCCCGGCAGGCACGTTGGTAATGGACGGGCTTGGGATATCACGCAGGCCGGAAACCTGCATTCTGTCGCCTTTCAGCGCACCGCCGTGCTCCGGCACGACCACCACCATCACTTTACGACCGGATTTTTCCAGCTCGGTAAAGAACGCATCCAGCTCATCAAAGAACTTCTGCGCGCGCACTTTGTAGTCTGCCGTTTTGCTCACACCAGGATAATGGTTACCGTCGTGAAGCGGCAGAGTGTTATAAAACGTCGCGCTGCGCGGGTTACTGTCTTTCTCAATGGTCTGAAGCCAGCGCTGCAGTACGGCAGTATCATCGTAGACAGGAGAGCCGTCAAAGCCCAACAGCGTAACCGGCAGGCCGGTCTGGTCCATCAGCGGTGCCTGCATACCACCTTCTTCACGCACTTCTTTCAGGAAGTTACCAAACTGACCGTTATGGCCCAGCATCAGGTGCTGCGTGAAACCGAGTCGGGACAGATTATCAAACAGATAGCACTGGTTTCCCGCTGGCTGGTAGAGGTTTTTATGCGAAGGCTGACCACAGCTCGCACGCAGCAGGCGAATCGCTGCCGGGCCGCTGTACGAGGTGGCCGAGTTAAAATCTTTAAACTGAATATCGAAGTGCGCCCACAGTGGGTGCGACATTAAACCAGCCGCCTCCACGTCCGCCCAGGAGAGGGAGCAGATGTTAATGACCAGCAGCTCAAACGGTTGGGCATCGGCAGGCAACGCGTCCGGGAATTTGGTCTGACGCTTTTCTTCCGCAGTGTAGAAGCTGGAGAGCCACGCATTCAGATTCGTTGAGGTCGGCGGTGCGGTTTGCGTTGGGATATCTCCCACAACAGGCGTATCACCCGCAGTCGCAACGGTTGCGGCGGCAGATCCTCCCGTGGTGGTGACCGTTGTGGTCGGTTGACCGGCAGGCCACAATGAGAAGCTCGGGCCAGCCAGCGTCAGCACATTCAGCCAGACCATAATAGCGACGACAAACACCGTGATGCGAATCCACTGAGACAGGAAGAGCCAGGCTACCAACAGCACAAATACCGCGCCAATCATCTGCCAGTTAATAAAACGCTCAACTAAATCAAGAATATAATCGCTACTGAAGCCCGCGACCTGCGAACCCTGGCTCATGATGCTTTCCGGGCCAGGCAGCCAGGTGTCATGCCAGAATAAGGCAAAGCCAACCGGAATCGCGATCCAGTGGCGTAAACGGTGCAGTTTGATGTTTGGAACAGGCATCAGCAGGAATGCCATAAACACCAGATTGAGGAGCGGGTGGAAATTAAGGTAGCCCGCCCACAGCAGACCAAACTTCACCAGAAAGTAGAAGTTCCAGCCGGAAAGGCCGCGCCAGTATTGCCAGAGCGGCGATGGTGCCGAAGTGGTAAAGGTAGAATTAGTCATGTTTTCGGTTTGCCTTGACGTTCGGATCGCGTGTCAGTGTTCCGGCTGGTTTAATGTAGCGAGGTTTTACAAACAGCACTCTTGCCGTATCGCGGATACGACGCAGTGAATGGCGAGCATAGTAGCCGAGCGGGAAAAAAATCAGCGCGCAAAGTACCACCAGTTGAATAATATCGCTGATATTCATAATGATGCGCCCTCCTGTTGCTCTGATAATAAGCGCAGTGGCTCGGGAACCCGACGCCAGACATGCCCGTCGTGCTTCGCATTGAGGATGGGGTTGAAATCACTCGTCATGGGTAACGGTTTCGCCCACTGCTCTGGTGCCAGCGTGCGCATCTGAACCAGTTCTGCGCTAATCAGACTATCTTCGAACCAAATCATGCGGTTAGAGAAGATATCTCCGGTAGGGAGGGGGAAGATATGGTTGAGGGCGGTATCAAGATCGTTCACCCGGCAGAAGGATAAAAACAGCACCAGCCGGTTATCGCCAATCGTCATAATGTCTCCGGTACGATTCGGGCGACATAATGTAAGCGCCTGCTCAACGCGGATACCCGGCACCGGACGCAGGGCGACCATGACGCCTTTTCCGTCTGCGGGCAGCAGTGTATTGCTCATCATATTGCTGACCGCATCGCAAAAGGTGTCCCATTTTTGATAGCCACGCAGTTTCATCGGCTGCGTCATTGAGAGCAGGGTGCTGATCTCTTCCGGAACATGACGATTAAACAGCTGCCCCTGGATGCTTTCGATAAGCGTCAGGCAGCGCGACAGCGGCGCGTTCCACGGTATAACCATATTTGCCCCGCAGCCCAGCAGCAGACGCTCGTCTGTCGCACGCAGGCTGGTATTGTTTTCACGCACCACAATTTTCAAGGCGCTACCGCGCTGGCGGCGTAACGTGTGAATTTGTCTCGCCAGCGTTTCGATTTGGTTATTTTGCATTAGAGAGAAAACAATGGTCGCCGCCTGTGTTGTACGGGCTTCATTAAATAAGGCTTCATTAGTTTCATACAGTGACCAGTTTTCAGAAAGCGCAGGCGCACCTTCTAATACCGCCATATGGCTGAGAATACGCTTTTCATCGCTGCGTGGCTGAACTACCGTTTCTTCCTGTCGGGCGACATGCCATTCGCCTTCGATATGTTTGAGAGTGAGTTGCTGTCGCGCACTGACTCCTTTTTCATTGCACCAGAACGCAATATCGTAAAGATAACTGTCAGTCTGGTCATGGATACTTGCCAGGCCGAAAAGAGAGCGATATTCACCCATTAACAGTGAGAAATGCTTGTCATTATTACTGCCAGGGTTAACGATCAAAAGCGTGAGATTTTGATTCCTTGCCCATTTATTGATCCTTCCTAACCAGTGCAGCAGTTTTTCGGCAGGGATATTTTGTAAGGCGTTATTTGCGCATTTAAAAATCAGTAAATAGTGATCCGGATCAATTGAGCACTGAATATCGCGGGGCAAAAAGTATAGACTATCTGTTTCCGCTGGCATGGAAAACAATCGTACCGTCTTTGGCCCCCGATCATTTTCAAGTCTGATGATTTTCTTCGGCGCTTCGCCCATTGTAATGACGGCCACGCGGGAATCCTTATCCTGCGCGGCGATCGTCTGGTTAACCAGACTGATGGCATCTTCATTGCGATCCGTATTAATCCACCAGACTCCTCCGACTGGCATGTGGCGCAATTCGTCCCATAATGACTGGATGCCAATAGAAAATATGGAGTCCACGGTGTCCCTCTTTTCGTCGAATTTAGCTGTATCTCAGTTTACTAGCGAAAGCGTAGAAATAAACCTAACATTGAAATTAAAGAACATCAGATTTAGCATGTAAATGAAATTTCGTGGGCAGGACGCCTCGCTACATCTGAGCGTGTGATTTTATTCAAAGGGATGAAATAAGAATGCATAATAACGAACCCGGACCGCCGGTCGACTCTAGCCTGGGTTACACATTCCAAAACGATTTTCTGGCGCTTAAGCAGGCTTTCTCATTGCCTGAAATAGACTATACCGATATTTCCCAGCGGGAACAGTTGGCTGCGGCTATTAAACGCTGGCCGCTATTAGCTGAATTTGCCCAACAACAATAAGGAAGCCATTGATGGCCATACTAGGATTACAGGGCGTCCGTGGTGGAGTGGGTACAACATCCATCACTGCGGCGCTGGCGTGGTCATTACAGCTATTAGGCGAATCGGTGCTGGTGATTGATGCATGCTCCGACAATTTGCTGCGCATGTCTTTTAACGTTGATTTCTCACGCTCAGAGGGATGGGCTCGCGCGCTGCTTGATGGTAAAGACTGGCAAGATGCGGGCCTGCGTTACACATCTCAACTCGATCTGCTGCCTTTTGGTCAATTGACCACTGAAGAGCGCGAGAATGCGCTTACACATCAACATGTACTTACGCAATTCGCTCATGCCCTGCAGCAGCTGAAGGAAAAAGGCCACTACCAGTGGATACTGCTGGATCTGCCGCACGGCGTGGACCCGTTCACTCGCCAGCTGATCGCCCAGTGCGACCATATCCTCTCTATCGTGAATGTGGATGCGAATTGTCATATCCGCTTGCATCAGCAGGCATTGCCCGCAAATGCCCATATTCTGATTAACGATCTCCGCATCAGCAGCCAGATCCAGGACGATCTGTATCAGATTTGGTTACAGAGCCAGCGCCGTCTGCTGCCAATCGTGATCCATCGAGATGAGGGGATGGCGGAATGTCTCGCCTCCAAACAACCGCTGGGTGAATATCGTAGCGATTCGCTGGCAGCAGAAGAGATCCTGACGCTGGCAAACTGGTGTCTGCTGCACTACGCCGGACACCCGGAGCCAGCAGGGAGCGCGGTATGAGTCGTCTGTCGACCTGGTTGCTCATTCCCCCGGTCAGTTCGCGTTTAAGCGAACGCTATCGACATTACCGGCGGCACGGTGCATCGTCGTTGAGCGCCGCATTCGGTTGCTTCTGGATGATCCTGGCCTGGATGTTCATTCCCCTCGAACACCCGCGCTGGCAGCGCATTCGTGCGCGGCACGGTGAGCTATACCCGCACATTAATCCTGACCGTCCCCGGCCTCTCGATCCCGCACGCTATGCTATTCAGGCCGTCTGGCTGGTTGTGACATCGCCCCGAATGGAAAAATCCCGGCCCCGCTGGCGCAGTTTTGATCGTGCCCAGAATTTACGCGAACGCTACCATCAGTGGCTGGACAGGTTGCCCGATCGCGTAGGCGATAAAACCGGTCATCTGGATAACCACAAAGAGCTCGGGCATCTGCATCCGGGCTTACGTCGTTTTATTCTCGGGGTGATTGTCGTCTTCTCGCTTATTCTGGCGCTGGTGTGTATTACGCAGCCCTTTAACCCGCTGGCACAGTTCATCTTCCTGATCCTGCTGTGGGGCGTGGCGCTGTTAGTACGGCGAATTCCGGGGCGTTTTTCTGCCCTGATGCTGATTGTGCTGTCGCTCACCGTCTCCTGCCGCTACATCTGGTGGCGTTACACCTCGACGCTAAACTGGGATGACCCGGTCAGCCTGGTGTGCGGTTTGATTTTGCTGTTCGCAGAAACCTATGCGTGGATCGTCCTGGTGCTGGGCTACTTCCAGGTTATCTGGCCGCTCAACCGTCAGCCGGTTCCGCTGCCAAAAGACACCACCCAGTGGCCCTCGGTCGATCTCTTTGTGCCGACCTACAACGAAGATCTGACGGTGGTGAAAAATACCATCTATGCGGCGCTGGGCATCGACTGGCCGAAGGATAAACTCAAAATCTGGATACTGGATGACGGTGGCCGCGAAGAGTTTCGTCAGTTCGCACAAAGCGTTGGCGTGGAGTATATCGCCCGTACCAGCCACGAACACGCCAAAGCAGGTAACATCAATAACGCACTGAAATATGCCACGGGAGAGTTCGTCTCCATCTTTGACTGTGACCACGTGCCGACGCGCTCGTTCCTGCAGATGACGATGGGCTGGTTCCTGAAAGAGAAACAGCTGGCAATGATGCAGACGCCGCATCACTTCTTCTCGCCGGACCCGTTTGAACGCAACCTCGGACGTTTCCGTAAAACGCCTAACGAAGGCACCCTGTTCTATGGCCTGGTGCAGGACGGGAACGACATGTGGGATGCCACCTTCTTCTGCGGCTCCTGTGCGGTTATCCGCCGTAAACCGCTGGATGAAATTGGCGGTATCGCCGTCGAAACGGTGACCGAAGATGCCCATACTTCACTGCGTTTGCACCGCCTTGGCTATACCTCGGCGTATATGCGCATTCCGCAGGCGGCGGGTCTGGCCACGGAGTCACTCTCGGCGCATATCGGCCAGCGTATTCGTTGGGCGCGCGGCATGGTACAGATTTTCCGTCTTGATAACCCGCTGTTAGGTAAAGGGCTGAAGCTGGCGCAGCGTCTGTGCTACGTCAACGCCATGTTCCACTTCTTGTCCGGTATCCCGCGGCTCATCTTCCTCACCGCGCCGCTGGCGTTCCTGCTGCTTCACGCCTATATCATCTACGCGCCCGCGCTGATGATTGCGCTGTTTGTTCTGCCGCACATGATCCACGCGAGCCTGACGAACTCGAAGATTCAGGGTAAGTATCGCCATTCGTTCTGGAGTGAAATCTACGAAACGGTGCTGGCCTGGTACATCGCGCCGCCGACGATGGTGGCGCTGATTAACCCGCACAAAGGCAAGTTCAACGTCACCGCGAAAGGTGGGCTGGTGGAAGAGGAGTATGTCGACTGGGTGATCTCCCGTCCGTACATTTTCCTGGTGCTGCTCAATATCGTTGGCGTGATCGCCGGTATCTGGCGTTACTTCTATGGCCCTGAAAACGAAATCCTGACGGTGTTCGTGAGTATGGCATGGGTGTTCTACAACCTGATTATCCTCGGCGGCGCAGTGGCGGTTTCTGTGGAGAGTAAGCAGGTTCGCCGCGCGCATCGCGTTGAAATCAGCATGCCAGCGGCGATTGCCCGTGAAGACGGCCATCTCTTCTCCTGTACCGTCCATGACTTCTCGGATGGTGGCGTCGGCATCAAGATCAACGGCCAGGCGAAGGTGCTGGAGGGGCAGAAGGTTAACCTGCTGCTCAAGCGCGGCCAGCAGGAGTATGTCTTCCCGACGCAGGTTGTGCGTGTGTCAGGTAATGAAGTGGGTCTGCAACTGATGCCGCTGACCAAAAAGCAACATATTGATTTTGTGCAGTGTACGTTTGCCCGCGCGGATACGTGGGCTCTCTGGCAGGACAGCTTCCCGGAAGATAAACCTCTGGAAAGCCTGCTGGACATTCTGAAGCTGGGGTTCCGTGGCTATCGTCACCTTGCAGAATTTGCCCCGTCGTCGGTGAAATTAATTTTCCGGTCACTTACTTCACTGGTTTCCTGGGTCGTGTCGTTCATTCCGCGTCGTCCTGAGCGAGATGAAGCGAAGCAGGCGGACCCGGTTATGGCTCAACAATGATGATAACGCGATGAAAACAAAACTTTCCTGGTTATGTGCAGTGGCAATGGGGATGAGTGCGCTTCCCCCGATGATGGCTAACGCAGCCCCTGAAAACGCGGCGGCCACGCCTGCTCCAACGGTGCCTGTCGTCGCGCAAGCGACTGACCCGGTTGTGACTGCAGCGCCGGGGCAAACGGAAAACGTTGTCCCGAATCAGCCGACGGCGGGGAATACCTTGCCACCCGACCAGCAGGTTGTCGGGCAGGTGATGCCGGGCGTACGTGGTGCCAGTGCGCCTGTCGTGGCGGAAAATATACCGTCACGGGAGGTGAAGCTCACCTTCGCCCAGATAGCGCCGCCTCCGGGCAGCATGGTGCTGCGTGGCATCAACCCTAACGGAGGGGTTGAGTTTGGTATGCGTAGCGATGAGGTGGTATCGAATGCGGTGTTGAACCTGGAATACACGCCATCACCGTCTTTGTTGCCCGTTCAGTCGCAGCTCAAGGTTTACCTCAATGATGAGCTGATGGACGTTCTGCCGGTCACCAAAGAGCAACTGGGTAAGAAAACGCAGGCTCAGGTGCCGATCAACCCGCTGTTCATCACCGACTTCAACCGCGTCCGTCTGGAGTTTGTCGGTCATTACCGTGACGTGTGTGAAAACCCGGCCAGCAGCACGCTGTGGATGGACGTCGGCCGTAACTCCTCGCTGCAGATGACTTACCAGTCGCTGGCGCTGAAAAACGATCTCTCGGCCTTCCCGGTGCCGTTCTTTGATTCGCGCGATAACCGTCCGTTAACGCTGCCTGTGGTGTTTGCAAGTGCCCCGGATGTGACTGAACAGCTGGCGGCCACCATTGTGGCGTCGTGGTTTGGTTCCCGCTCCGGCTGGCGTGGACAACGTTTCCCGGTCATGTACGACAAAATGCCGGATAAAAATACCATCGTGTTCGCCACTAATGCGAAACGTCCTTCTTTCCTGCGCGATCATCCGGACGTCAAAGCGCCGACCGTGGAAATGATCAGCCACCCGGATAACCCTTACGTCAAGCTGCTGGTGGTCTTTGGCCGTGATGAGAAGGACCTGATTCAGGCGGCAAAAGGCATTGCCCAGGGGAATATCCTTTTCCGTGGCAGTAGCGTGGTTGTGGATGAGGTGAAACCGCTGCTGGCGCGCAAACCTTACGATGCGCCGAACTGGGTACGCACCGATCGAGCCATCACCTTTGGCGAGCTGAAAACCTATGAAGAGCAGCTGCAGTCAACGGGGCTTGAGCCGTCGCCAATCAGCCTGTCGCTGAACCTGCCGCCTGATTTGTACCTGCTGCGCACTAACGGGATCGATATCAACCTCAATTACCGTTACACCGCGCCAGCGACGAAAGACAGTTCGCGCATGGATATCAGCCTGAACAACCAGTTCCTGCAATCTTTCAGCCTGACCAGCAATCAGGAGACCAACAGGCTGATGCTCCGTCTGCCCGTGCTGCAGGGGCTGCTGGACGGCAAAACCGACGTCTCTATTCCGGCGCTGAAGCTGGGCGCGATAAACCAGCTGCGCTTTGACTTCCAGTATATGAACCCGATGCCCGGCGGATCGGTGGATAACTGCATCACCTTCCAGCCGGTACAAAATCATGTGGTGATTGGCGATGAATCCACGATTGATTTCTCGAAGTATTACCACTTTATTGCGATGCCGGATCTGCGCGCGTTTGCCAATGCCAGCTTCCCGTTCAGCCGCATGGCTGACTTGTCTGACACCATCGTCGTGATGCCAAAAGCGCCAAATGAAGGTCAGGTCACAACCCTGCTGGATACGATGGGGACTGTCGGTGCGCAAACCGGTTTGCCAGCCATTAACGTCACGCTCACTGACGATGGCAGCCAGATCCAGAACAAAGATGCCGATATCATGGTCATCGGCAACATTCCGGAAAAACTGAAAGATGACAAGCGTATCGATCTGCTGGTGCAGGCTGCCCAGTCCTGGGTCAACACGCCGCTGCGTCAGACGGAGTTTCCGAGCATCATGCCGGACAGCGGCGATCGGCAGGCCAACGTTAAAACCAGCGTCAGCTCGTCTGGCCCGATGGCCGCGATTGTCGGCTTCCAGTCACCTTACAATGAACAGCGCAGCGTGATCGCGCTGCTGGCGGACAGCCCGCGTGGCTATGCGTTGTTAAACACCGCCATGAACGACAGCGGTAAGCGTGCGGCAATGTTTGGTTCGGTGTCGGTGATCCGTGAATCGGGCGTGAACAGCCTGCGCGTAGGCGATGTGTACTATGTCGGACATCTGCCGTGGTTTGAACGTCTGTGGTATGCACTGGCGAACCATCCGGTGCTGCTGGCTGTTCTGGCCGCTATCAGCGTTGTGTTGCTGGCGTGGGTGCTGTGGCGTCTGCTGCGTATCATCAGCCGTCGTCGTCTGAACCCGGATGATGAGTAAGCCGTGATGAAAGCCTTACGCTGGTGGGTATTAGCCGCGTTGATGCTGGCGGCGACGAATCTGCGCGCCGCCTGCAGCTGGCCTGCCTGGGAGCAGTTTAAACAGGGCTATATCAGCGAGGGGGGGCGCGTCATTGATCCCAGTGACGCGCGTAAAATTACCACCTCCGAAGGGCAAAGCTATGCGCTGTTCTTTGCCCTCGCCGCTAATGACCGTAAGGCGTTTGATCTGCTGCTGGCATGGACGCGCGATAATCTCGCTCAGGGCGATTTGACGCAGCGCCTGCCAGCCTGGCTATGGGGACAAAAAGACCAGGAGACCTGGGCGGTTATCGATTCTAACTCCGCGTCCGATGCCGATATCTGGATTGCCTGGTCGCTGCTGGAGGCAGGGCGCTTGTGGAAAAACCCGGACTATACCCGCACAGGTAAGGCGTTGCTTAAGCGTATTGCCAGCGAGGAAGTGGTGAAAGTGCCGGGGCTGGGGTCTATGCTGCTGCCGGGTAAAATCGGCTTTGCGGAAGAGAACGTCTGGCGTTTTAACCCGAGTTATCTCCCGCCGCAGCTAGCGAGCTATTTTACCCGCTTTGGCGCGCCCTGGACAACGCTTCGCGAAACCAACCTGCGCTTGTTACTGGAGACCGCACCGAAAGGCTTTTCCCCGAACTGGGTGCAGTACCGGAAAAACGGCGGCTGGCAGTTGAAGCCGGATGCCTCTCTGGTCGGGAGCTATGATGCTATCCGTGTTTATCTCTGGGTGGGCATGATGAATGACAACGATCCGCAAAAAGCCCGGCTACTGGCGCGTTTCCAGCCGATGGCAACGGTGACCACAAAACAGGGCGTCCCGCCGGAGAAAGTGGATGTCGCAACCGGAAAACTCACCCGTACAGGCCCGGTCGGTTTTTCTGCCTCACTGCTCCCTTTTTTACAAAATCGTGAAGCACAAGCGGTACAACGCCAGCGTGTCGCCGATCACTTTCCCGATAATAACGCCTATTACAGCTATGTTCTGACCCTCTTCGGACAGGGCTGGGATCAGCATCGTTTTCGCTTCACCACACAGGGTGAATTAATACCGGATTGGGGCCAGGAATGCGCAAGTTCACAGTAAATCTACTCACGTTATCGCTTGGCCTGGCACTGATGCCGGTGGCTCTGGCCGTGAATTCCCCGCAGCAGAGACAACTGCTTGAGCAGGTACGGCTTGGCGAATCAACGCAGCGCGAGGATTTGGTGCGGCAGTCACTCTACCGCCTTGAGCTGATCGATCCGAACAATCCTGAGGTTATTGCCGCGCGTTTCCGCTATTTGCTGCGCCAGGGCGACTCCTCGGGTGCGCAAAAAGAGCTGGATCGTCTGAAAGGGATCGCGCCAGGCTCCAGTGTGTACCAGTCCTCCCGCAATACGATGCTGCTCTCCACGCCGGAGGGTCGACAGGCATTGCAACAGGCGCGATTACTCGCCACGACAGGCCACACTCAGGAAGCGATCACCGCATACGACAAACTCTTTGACGGTAACCCGCCGGGCGGCGATCTGGCGACGGAATACTGGAACGTCGTCGCCAAAGATCCGGCTCGTCGCAATTCGGCCATTAACCAACTGAAAAAAATTAACGCCAGCGGCCCCGGCAATACTCAGCTTCAGGCGACGCTGGCACAGCTTCTGTTTCAGAGCGGCCGTCGTGATGAAGGATTTGCGGTGTTGCAGGAGATGGCCAAATCTAACAATGGCCGCAATCAGGCCTCTGATATGTGGTATCAGCAGATTAAAGACCAGCCTGCCAGCAGCGCCAGCGTCAGCGCACTGCAAAAATACCTGAGCGTATTCAGTGAAGGCGATAACGTGACGGCGGCGCGTGCCCAGCTCGACGCACAGCAAAAACAGCTTGCCGATCCGGCGTTCCGCGCCAAAGCAGAAGGGCTGGCAGCAGTCGATGCCGGGCAGGGCGGTAAAGCCGTAACGGAGCTGCAGAAAGCGGTCAGCGCCAATCATGCCGACAGTGAAGCCGTGGGAGCGCTGGGTCAGGCGTATTCACAAAAAGGCGATCGCGCCCGTGCGGTGGCGCAGTTTGAAAAAGCGATCGCCCTCGATCCGCAGAGCGATAATCGCGGTAAATGGGACAGCCTGCTGAAGGTGAACCGTTACTGGTTGCTGATCCAGCAGGGCGATAACGCGCTGAAAGCGAATAAGACCGCCCAGGCGGAACGCTATTATCAGCAGGCGCGCAATATCGATAACACCGACAGCTATGCGGTGCTGGGGCTGGGGGATGCCGCGGCAGCGCGCAAAGATAACGAAGCCGCCGAACGTTATTACCGTCAGGCGTTGCGCATGGACCGTGGCAACAGCAATGCCGTGCGCGGTCTTGCCAATATTTATCGTGCGCAGTCACCGGAGAAGGCCGCACAGTTTATTCAGTCGCTCTCCGCCAGCCAGCGCCGCAGTATTGATGATATTGAACGTAGCCTGACCAACGAGCAACTGGCTACCCAGGCAGAACAGCTGGAAAACCAGGGGAACTACGCGCAGGCGGCGGAAATTCAGCGCCGCCGCCTGGCGCTCTCGCCTGGCGATGTGTGGATCACCTACCGTCTTTCGCGCGATCTCTATAGCGCCGGGCAGCGCCGCAGCCAGGCGGATACTCTCATGCGCCAACTGGCAAGCCAGAAACCGTCTGACCCGGATCAGGTCTACGCCAGCGGCCTTTACCTCTCCGGTAACGATCAGGATCGCGCGGCACTGGCGCATCTGAACACCCTGCCACGCGATCAGTGGAACGGCAATATCCAGGAGCTGGCGGACCGTCTGCAGAGCAACCAGGTGCTGGAAACCGCCAACCGCCTGCGTGACAGCGGCAAAGAGCAGGAGGCCGAAAATTTACTTCGCCAGCAGCCTGCTTCCACGCGTATCGATTTAACACTTGCGGATTGGGCAGAGCAGCGTGGCGATCATGACGCTGCGAAAACGGCTTACACCACCGTGTTGCAGCGTGAACCGCAAAATGAAGATGCGATCCTCGGTCTGACGGAAGTCTATATTGCTCAAGGCCATAAGGATGCGGCGCGCGCAGAGCTGGCTAAATTGCCTGCTGCACAAAACGGCCAGCCGCAGTCGCTTAACATGCAGCGCCGGATTGCGATGGCGCAGGCGAGCCTGGGCGATACCGCTGCCGCAGAACAGACCTTCAGCAAAATTATTCCTCCGGCCAAATCGCAGCCCGCGTCGCTGGAAAACGCGCTCGTGTTACGTGATGCGGCACGTTTCCAGACGCAAAACGGCCAGCCTCAACAGGCGCTGGAAACCTGGAAAGATGCGATGGTCTCTTCCGGCATTACCACCACGCGTCCGGCGAATAACGACAGCTTTACCCGCCTGACGCGTAATGATGAAAAAGATGACTGGCTGAAGCGCGGCGTGCGCAGCGATGCGGGCGAACTTTACCGTCAGCAGGATCTTAACGTCACGCTGCAGCATGAATACTGGGGCTCCAGCGGCACGGGCGGGTATTCCGACCTGAAAGCACACACCACCATGTTACAGGTCGATGCGCCGCTGTCCGATGGGCGCATGTTCTTCCGTAGCGATTTGGTGAATATGGACGCCGGTTCGTTTTCCACCAATAACGGAACCTACGATCCGAAGTGGGGCACCTGCGCTGAAACGCCATGTCACGGCAGCACCAGTCAAACGGCAAATGGTGCGAGCGTGGCGGTGGGCTGGCAGAATAAAACCTGGGCGTGGGACATTGGTACGACGCCAATGGGCTTCGATGTGGTGGATGTGGTCGGCGGCGTGAGCTACAGCAGCGACCTGGGGCCAATTGGCTACACTCTGAACGCCCACCGCCGTCCAGTCTCCAGCTCTATGCTGGCGTTCGCCGGGCAGAAAGATCCCAACACCGACACCACCTGGGGCGGCGTGCGCGCAACCGGTGGTGGCGTCAGCGTGAGTTACGACAAGGGTGAAGCAAACGGCATCTGGTCAAGTCTGAATGCAGACAGCCTGACCGGGAAGAATGTGGAAGATAACTGGCGCGTCCGCTGGATGACCGGTTATTACTATAAGCTCATTAATAAAAACAACGAGCGTCTGACGGTCGGTGTCTCCAACATGCTGTGGCACTACGACAAAGATTTAAGTGCCTATACGCTGGGACAGGGTGGCTATTATAGCCCGCAGGAGTATGTCTCTTTTGCGCTGCCGGTGACCTGGCGTAAACGCACCGAAAACTGGTCATGGGAACTGGGCGGCTCTGTCTCCTGGTCGCATTCGAAAACAGACGATGTGATGCGTTATCCGCTTCAGGGGCTAATCCCTTCTGATGAGCCGGGTCGCTATAGTGACAGAGGCGAAATGGAAACCGGTAGCAGCTCCTCAGGGACGGGTTATACCGCAAGGGCGATTGTGGAGCGCCGCGTAACGTCCAACTGGTTCGTGGGTCTGGGGGTGGATATCCAGGAAGCGAAAGACTATACCCCGAGCCATGCGCTTCTTTATGTGCGCTATTCTGCTGCAGGCTGGCAAGGCGATATGGACTTGCCGCCGCAGCCGCTCATTCCGTATGCGGACTGGTGATCGGATTTTACTTAATCCATTTGTAAGTCTCTCTTAAAAGTACAGCAATCGGGTATACTCAGGCGCACCAGGTTTACACCCTGGTGCGCCCTGCGCTTCGAGTTTTGTGGAGAGTCATTTTGCGTGTCAGCCGTTCTTTAACGATCAAACAGATGGCGATGGTTGCTGCCGTCACGATGCTGTTTGTATTCCTCTTCTGCGTCATTTTGCTGTTTCATTCCGTACAGCAGAATCGCTATAACACGGCTTCGCAATTAGAAAGCATCGCCCGCTCGGTGCGTGAACCGCTGTCAGCCGCGATCCTGAAAGGGGATATTCCGGAGGCGGAAACCATCTTAAAACGCATTCAGCCAGCAGGAATTGTCAGCCGTGCGGATGTGGTGCTCCCTAATCAGTTCCAGGCGCTACGGATGAGCTTTATCCCTGAACGGCCTGTTCCGCTGATGGTAATGCGTCTGTTTGAACTGCCGGTACAAATCTCTCTGCCTGTTTATTCGCTCGAACGCCCGGCTAACCCTCAGCCGCTCGCCTATCTGGTGCTGCAGGCGGACTCGTACCGCATGTATAAGTTCGTTATGAGCTGGGCTGCTACATTAGTGACCACTTACTTACTCTTGACGCTGATCCTGAGTGTGGCGCTCACCTGGTGTATTAACCGGTTGATTGTGCATCCGTTGCGCCGCATCGCCAGGGAGCTGAATGACCTCTCTCCGCAGGAGCAGATGGGACACCAGCTTGAGTTACCGCGCCTGCATCATGACGATGAGATCGGCATGCTGGTGCGCAGTTACAATATCAATCAGCAGCGCATCATGCGTCAGCAGGATGAACTCAACAGCAATGCAACCCGTTTCCCGGTCTCCGAGCTGCCAAACAAAGCGTTCCTGATGGCAATGCTGGAACAGACCGTTGCCCGCCAGCAGACCACGGCGTTGATGGTGATCGCCTGCGAAACCCTGCAGGATACGGCGGGCGTGCTCAAAGAGAGCCAGCGCGAGATGCTGCTCCTGACGCTGGTGGAAAAGGTGAAATCCGTCCTGGCACCGCGCATGGTGCTTACTCAGGTCAGCGGCTACGACCTGGTGATTATCGCGAACGGTGTGAAAGAGCCGTGGCATGCCATTACGCTAGGTCAGCAAGTGCTCACTGTCATTAATGAGCGGCTGCCGATTCAGGGCATTCAGCTTCGTCCGAGCGCCAGCATCGGTATTGCAATGTTCTACGGCGACCTGACGGCGGAACAGCTTTATCGCCGTGCTTTCTCAGCGGCCTTCACCGCCCGCCGTAAAGGGAAAAATCAGATCCAGTTCTTTGACCCGGAGCAGATGGAAAAGGCGCAGCAGCGTCTCACCGAAGAGAGCGACATCCTGACCGCGATGGATAACCGTCAGTTTGCGATCTGGCTCCAGCCGCAGGTCAATTTGCTGACGGGTGAAGTCAAAAGCGCGGAAGCGCTGCTGCGTATGCAACAGCCGGATGGTTCGTGGGAACTGCCTGAGGGACTGATTGAACGGATTGAGTCCTGTGGCCTGATGGTCAGCGTCGGTTACTGGGTACTGGAAGAGACGTGCCGCCAGCTTGCGGCCTGGCAGGAGCGGGGCGTCACTCTGCCGCTCTCGGTGAATTTGTCTGCGCTACAACTTATGCATCCGACGATGGTGTCGGAGGTCCTGGAGCTTATCCATCGTTACCGTATCCAGCCCGACACGCTGATTCTGGAAGTGACGGAAAGTCGACGAATCGACGACCCAAATGAAGCCGTTGCCATTCTGAAGCCGCTGCGTAATGCCGGTATCCGTATCGCGCTGGACGATTTCGGCATGGGGTACGCCGGGTTGCGCCAGCTCCAGCACATGAAAACGCTGCCGGTTGATGTGCTGAAGATCGACAAAACCTTTGTCGACGGGCTGCCGGATGACAGCAACATGGTGCAGGCGATTATCCAGATGGCGCGCAGCCTGAATTTGCACATTATTGCCGAAGGCATTGAAACCGAAGCTCAGCGTGACTGGCTCGCGCAAGCGGGCGTGGAGAGCGGGCAAGGTTTCCTGTTTGCCCGCGCGGTGCCGGCGGATGTCTTTGAACAACGCTATCTTGCCGACCCTGGCAATAACGCAAAAGTGTAACTTTGTTGCTGGCTTGTGCGAGCCAGCTCAAAGTTCTTAACATTTGTGTTTCAAATTTGAACCTGGTTTATTTCTGTCCTGTTATGTGGGTGTTATTTTAAAGCCGCAGGTTAACCATAACCTTACAAAGCCTGTGGTTTTTCTTCCCAAGGACACCCTATGAAAACCTCAATCTTCAAGAGCCTTTACTTTCAGGTCCTGACAGCCATCGCAATCGGTATTCTGCTTGGTCATTACTACCCTGAACTGGGCGCACAAATGAAACCGCTTGGCGACGCGTTCGTTAAGCTCATCAAGATGATCATCGCGCCGGTAATTTTCTGTACCGTGGTGACCGGTATCGCTGGCATGGAAAGCATGAAGGCGGTAGGGCGCACCGGTGCTGTCGCCCTTCTCTATTTCGAAGTGGTCAGTACCATCGCGCTGATTATCGGCCTGATTATTGTTAACGTCGTGCAGCCTGGTGCGGGCATGAACGTTGACCCGGCCACGCTTGATGCCAAAGCGGTGGCCGTCTACGCCGAGCAGGCGAAAGACCAGGGCGTTGTCGCCTTCCTGCTGGACGTTATCCCGAGTAGCGTCATTGGCGCATTCGCCAGCGGGAATATTCTGCAGGTGCTGCTGTTTGCTGTGCTGTTTGGCTTTGCGTTGCACCGCCTGGGTAGCAAAGGCCAGCTGATTTTCAACGTTATCGAAAGTTTCTCGCAGGTCATCTTCGGCATTATCAATATGATCATGCGTCTGGCCCCGATTGGTGCCTTCGGTGCGATGGCGTTTACCATCGGTAAATACGGCGTCGGTACGCTGGTGCAGTTGGGTCAGCTGATTATCTGTTTCTACATCACCTGTATTCTGTTCGTGGTGGTGGTGTTAGGGTCAATCGCCCGCGCGGCAGGCTTCAATATCTTTAAGTTTATCCGCTACATCCGTGAAGAGTTGCTGATTGTTCTGGGCACCTCATCGTCTGAATCAGCACTGCCACGTATGCTTGATAAGATGGAAAAACTGGGCTGCCGGAAGTCGGTAGTGGGGCTGGTTATTCCCACGGGCTACTCGTTCAACCTGGACGGTACTTCGATATACCTGACGATGGCGGCCGTGTTTATCGCTCAGGCGACCAACAGCCATATGGATATTTTCCACCAGGTTACTCTGCTGGTGGTGCTCCTGCTCTCCTCGAAAGGCGCAGCAGGCGTGACGGGCAGTGGCTTTATCGTGCTGGCGGCAACCATCTCTGCGGTGGGACATCTGCCGGTGGCGGGTCTGGCATTGATTCTCGGCATCGACCGCTTTATGTCTGAAGCCCGTGCCTTAACCAACCTGGTGGGTAACGGTGTGGCAACGGTTGTGGTGGCGAAGTGGGTAAAAGAGCTGGATCACAAAAAACTCGACGATACGCTGAATAATCGCCATTCTGGCAGCAAAGCACCGGGATTATCCTCCTAATCTTGTCACAATTGCCCGCATTCCCTTGTGGGGATGCGGGCTCCTGCGCATAATAACTGTTCATACCTGTCATACTTCGACAAGATTTTTTTCGGGTATTTTTCGCTTCCGTCCGTGACGTTTTGCTGAACACGCGGTCTAATCGAAGTGTTTTCATCGTCATCTTTTAGAGTGCTCACGTCGCGAGACACTCTTTTTAACCAGGAATGTTGATCAGGGGTTCACATGCAGGGCACAAAAATTCGACTCTTAACCGGCGGTTTGCTGATGATGGCAGCAGCCAGTTATGTGCAGGCAGATGCGCTCCAGCCAGACCCGGCCTGGCAACAAGGGACTCTGGCAAATGGTTTTCAGTGGCAGGTTTTAGCCACACCGCAACGTCCAAGCGACCGTATCGAAATCCGCCTGTCTGTGAATACAGGCTCCCTCACTGAAAGCACCCAGCAGACCGGATTAAGCCACTTTATTCCCCGTCTGGCGCTCACCCAGAGCGGCAGTTTGCAGGCGGTTCAGGTACGTTCGTTGTGGCAACAGGCGATTGATCCGAAACGCCCTCTGCCTCCAGCTGTGGTCTCTTACGACTACACCATGTTTAACCTGAGCCTGCCGAACAACCGCAACGATCTGCTGAAAGAAGCACTGACCTACCTGTCTGATGCCACCGGCAAGCTGACGATTACGCCTGAAACTGTGAATTATGCGCTGAGCAACAGCGACATGGTCGCCACCTGGCCTGTGGACACCAAAGAGGGCTGGTGGCGCTACCGCCTGAAAGGATCAACCCTGCTGGGGCATGATCCGGCGGAACCGCTGAAACAGCCGGTCGATCCTGAGCAGGTCAAATCCTTCTACCAGCAATGGTACACCCCGGACGCAATGACCCTGATTGTGGTCGGTAATGTTGATAGCCGCGCCGTGGTAGAGCAGATCAACAAAGCGTTTGGCGATCTGAAAGGCAAACGTGAGACCCCCGCCCCTGTACCAACCCTGTCGCCGCTGCGCCCGGAGCCTGTCAGCATCATGACGGACAGCGTGCGTCAGGACCGTCTCTCCATGATGTGGGATACCGCCTGGCAGCCGATCCGCGAGTCATCCGCGCTGCTGCGCTACTGGCGTGCGGACCTGGCGCGTGAAGCGCTGTTCTGGCACGTTCAGCAAACGCTCAGTAAAAACAACGTGAAGAATATTGGTCTGGGCTTTGACTGCCGCGTGCTGTTCCAGCGTGCGCAGTGTGCCATTAACGTTGAATCGCCGGGCGACAAGCTGAACGCAAACCTGGGTGTGGTGGCAAAAGAACTGGCAAAAGTGCGTGAAGAGGGCCTCTCTGAAGAAGAGTTCAACGCGCTGGTGGCACAGAAAAAACTTGAGCTACAGAAGCTGTTTGCCACGTATGCCCGCGCCGATACCGATATTCTGATCAGCCAGCGTATTCGCTCGCTGCAAAATCAGGTGGTGGACATCGCGCCAGAGCAGTATCAGAAACTGCGCCAGGATTTCCTCAGTGGTCTGACCGTTGATATGCTGAATCAGGATCTGCGTCAGCAGCTGTCTCAGGATATGTCCCTGGTTCTGCTGCAGCCGAAAGGTGAACCGGAGTATGACATGAAGGAGTTACAGGCAACCTGGGACGGGATTATGGCTCCGGTATCGCAGGCGGCACAGCCTGCGGCGGCAGATGATCTCCACCAGGATGCGACGGATATTCCGCAGGGCCAGTAACCTCCATCTTAACCCTCTCCCACCGGGAGAGGGTTAGAGGCTTACGCTGGCATTGCCTCACGTGGAATAATCGCCCCGCGATACTGAATCACGGTGCTGGCCGTCAGATGGCCACGTTGTGCTGCTGCTTCAGGTGTTCCACCCGTCAGGCGCACCGCCAGATATCCCGCACTGAATGAATCACCCGCCGCAGTGGTATCGATCACTTTTTCTTTGGCTAATTTCACCGCCGGAACCTCGACCACCGGTTCGCCCGCAATCGCCACCAGGCAAGAGTCAGCCCCGCGTTTTATCACCACTTCACTGACGCCTGCAGCCAGCGTCCGCGCGATAACCTCATCAACCGGTTTCTCTCCCCACAGGGCGTCTTCGTCGTCCAGCGTCAGGAACGCGATATCAGTGCATTGCAGCATCTGCTGGTAAACCTGCTGCGTCTCTTCGCGGCTGGCCCACAGGCGTGGACGGTAGTTGTTATCGAAAATCACCTTGCCGCCGTTGGCACGGCATTCGCGCAGCAGCGACAGCAGTTTTTCACGGCTCTCAGGGCTCAGGATTGCCAGGCTGATACCGCTCAGATAGAGATAATCAAACGTTGCCAGTTCTTCACAGATGGCTGCGGCGGCATCGCTTTCCAGCCAGAATTTGGCCGCTGCTTCGTTACGCCAGTAGTAGAACGTGCGCTCGCCAGTGCTGTCGGTTTCGATGTAGTACAGACCCGGCAGGCGGTTTTCCATGCGCTGAATGAGTGAGGTCTGGACGTTCTCACCTTGCCAGGCTTCCAGCATCTGCTGGCTGAAGCTGTCCGTTCCCAGCGCCGTAACGTAATGCACGCTAAGTGCATCGGCAGCCACCTGGCGGGCTATATAAACGGAAGTATTCAATGTATCGCCACCAAAACCGCGGCTGACTTCCGCGCCTTTTTGGGACAGCTCAATCATGCATTCGCCAATCACGGCAATTTTTTTAGACATAGTCGTGAACCTGAACAAAGTAATTAACGGTAGTGTGCGCTGAGTGGATTATGTGGTCAACTATATTAAAACGACGTTCCATTATTTTTCTTGAGCCAGCGCGTGTTCCGGCAAATTTCTGTCATCTTAATTTCATTTTCCCGGCGAACTGAACATAAAGTTCTCACCTGGCGCGCCGATAACCCAGTGACGAGTCCAGAAAGGCCATCCCCATACAACAGGACATCTGAAATGAAGTCAGAGCAGGTTATCCAGCGGCTGAACACTACGCCTGAGGCAAGTATTGAGAACTTGCAGGAGCATCGCTACTGGCTGCAATGTGAGCGAGCGTACACCTATCAACCGATCTATCGCACCGATGGCCGGTTGATGGCGATTGAGATTTTAACGGTCGTCACACACCCCTCGAACCCGTCACAGCGTATTGCGCCGGACCGCTATTTTGCCGAGGTTGCCGTTCGCCAGCGCATCGACGTGCTGGAAGAACAGCTTAAAATGCTGGCAACCAGGCGGGCATTCTTTGAGCAGCACGATATTCTGGCGTCGGTGAACGTGGATGGCCCGACCCTGATGGCGCTGCGTCAGAATACGAAACTACAGGAACTCATCGCTACGCTACCGTGGATGCGTTTCGAGCTGGTAGAGCATGTTCGTCTGCCGCAGGACTCATCGTTTGCCTCGATGTGCGAATTCGGCCCGTTGTGGCTGGATGACTTCGGCACTGGCATGGCGAACTTCTCCGCCCTCAGTGAAGTGCGTTATGACTACATCAAAGTCGCGCGTGACCTGTTCATTATGCTACGCCAGACCCCGGAAGGGCGGAATCTGTTCACGCTGCTGCTGCAGCTAATGAACCGGTATTGCCAGGGCGTCATTGTGGAAGGCGTTGAAACGCTGGAAGAGTGGCGCGACGTGCAAAATTCCCCGGCTGCTGCGGCACAGGGCTATTTCCTCTCTCGCCCGGTTCCGATGGATATGCTGGAAAACGTGATAACCACCCTCTGATCTGACCGTTTCCCTTTGTCTGAACTATAGTTTTATAGGCAAGTTCAACAGGAAAGGGGACAACAATGACAAAAACAACCAGGGTCATCTCCTGGACCGCAGGGATTTTCTTGTTGTTGATCGTGGTCGCAATCATCATTATCGCCACGTTTGACTGGAACCGTCTCAAACCGACCATCAACCAGAAAGTCTCAACCGAGCTGAACCGACCCTTCGCGATACGCGGCGATTTGGGTGTGGTATGGGAACGCCAGAAAGAGGAGACCGGCTGGCGAAGCTGGGTGCCCTGGCCGCACGTCCATGCCGACGACATTATTCTCGGTAATCCGCCGGATATTCCTGAAGTCACCATGGTTCATTTGCCCCGCGTCGAAGCCACGCTGGCACCGCTTGCGTTGCTGACCAAAACGGTTTACCTGCCGTGGATCAAGCTCCAGCAGCCTGATGCGCGCCTTATCCGTCTGTCCGAGAAAAACAATAACTGGACGTTTAATCTCGCCAGCAGCGAAGAAAAAGATCCCAATGCACAGCCTTCGTCATGGTCTTTCCGTCTCGACAATATTTTGTTCGATCGCGGGCGGATCGCCATTGACGATAAGGTCAGCAAAGCCGACGTTGAGATCCTGGTCGATCCGCTGGGCAAACCGCTGCCGTTTAGCGAAGTGACGGGCAGTAAAGCAAAAGGGGACAGCAGCAAAGCGGGCGATTATGTTTTCGGCCTGACGGCGAAGGGGCGTTACAACGGCCAGCCGCTGACCGGTAACGGTAAAATCGGCGGGATGCTGGCGCTGCGTAGTGAAGGCACGCCGTTCCCGGTGCAGGCGGATTTCCGTTCCGGGAATACCCGCGTGGCGTTCGTTGGGACGGTCAATGACCCGATGAAGATGGGCGGTGTCGATCTGCAACTGAAGTTTGCCGGTGACTCACTGGGCGCGCTGTATGAGCTGACTGGCGTGCTGCTGCCGGATACGCCACCGTTTGAAACGGACGGGCATCTTGTTGCGAAAATCAACACGGAAAAGTCCTCGGTCTTTGATTACCGCGACTTCAATGGCCGCATTGGTGATAGCGATATTCACGGCTCGCTGACCTACACCACCGGAAAACCGCGGCCGAAACTGGAAGGGGATGTTGAGTCCCGCCAGCTTCGTCTGGCCGATCTGGGCCCGCTGGTTGGCGTTGATTCCGGCAAAGGCACGAAGTCTAAAGAGGTAAAAAAAGACACTCAGCCTGCGGATAAAGTCCTGCCGTATGATCGCTTTGAAACCGACAAATGGGACGTCATGGATGCCGATGTACGCTTTAAAGGGCGCAAAATTGAACATGGCAATACATTACCCATCAGCAACCTCTCAACACATATCATCCTCAAAAATGCTGACCTGCGTCTGCAGCCGCTGAAGTTTGGTCTGGCGGGCGGTACGATCTCGTCAAATATTCACCTGGAGGGTGATAAAAAGCCGATGCAGGGACGGGCAGATATTCAGGCGCGCAGGCTGAAGCTGAAAGAGCTGATGCCAAACGTTGAATTGATGCAGAAAACGCTCGGTGAAATGAACGGCGACGCTGATATTCGTGGCGTGGGTAACTCTGTGGCGGCACTGTTGGGCAGCAGTAACGGGAACCTGAAGTTGCTCATGAACGACGGCTTAATCAGCCGGAATTTGATGGAGATCCTGGGGCTTAACGTGGGTAACTTTATCATTGGTCAGATTTTCGGAGACGATGAAGTCCGCGTGAACTGTGCGGCGGCGAATCTGGATCTGGTCAACGGCGTGGCGCGTCCGCAAATCTTCGCCTTCGACACGGAAAACGCGGTCATCAATGTGACCGGCACCGCCAGCATGGCCTCTGAGCAGCTTGATCTGACCATCGATCCGGAGAGTAAGGGGATTCGTATCATTACCCTGCGCTCGCCGCTTTATGTTCGTGGCACCTTCAAAAATCCGCAGGCGGGTGTGAAAGCCGGGCCACTGATTGCGCGTGGTGCCGTTGCGGCAGCTCTTGCCACGCTGGTCACGCCAGCCGCGGCGCTGCTGGCGCTGATTTCGCCGTCTGAAGGTGATGCGAATCAGTGCCGGAACATTTTGACGCAGATGAAGAAGTAATTTTTACCGGGTGGCGCTGCGCTTACCCGGCCTGCAGGGCTGGAGAGTTTTGTTGGCCGGGTAAGGCGTAGCCGCCACCCGGCATTAGCTTACAGCGACTGATGCTTCGTCTCATGCGTCAGCAGCAGTGCAATCAACGTCAGCGCTGCCATGGCTGCCAGATAGACACCCACATAGAACAGACCATAATTCGCCTGCAGCCAGGTGGCGATATACGGCGCAACAGACGCACCCAGAATAGAAGAAACGTTATACGAGAACGACGCCCCGGTATACCGTACCTCCGTCGGGAACAGCTCCGGCAGCAACGCACCCATCGGGCCGAACGTCAGCCCCATCAGGCTCAGGCCAATCAGCAGATACGCCATCACCAGCGCAGGGCTGCCTGAACCCAGCAGCGGCGGGAAGACGAACAGGGCAAAGAGAATAATCAGCGAGGTGATGACAATCATGCTTGCGCGACGGCCAAACTTATCCGCCAGCAGGCCCGCAATCGGCACCATCACGCCAAACCCAATGACCGCCATCATCAGCATCCACAGCACTTCGTTACGCGGCAGCCCCAGGCCAACCGGTGCGGCGGCGGTGCTGTAGGTCATTGAATAGACGGTCATGATGTAGAACAGCGTATAGGTCGCCAGCATGATAAACGTGCCCAGTACGGTCACGCGGACGTGTTTGGTCAGCAGTGTGCCCAGCGGCACTTTCACCTGCTTTTTCGCCGCGGCGACTTTGGCAAACACGGGCGTCTCATGCAGGGAGACACGCACATACAGGCCAATCAGCACCAGAACCGCAGAGAAGATAAACGGAATACGCCAGCCCCAGCTCATGAACTGTTCATCCGTCAGCAACCAGGAGAGCAACAGGAACGTCCCGTTAGCGAAGAAGAAGCCAATTGGCGCGCCCAGTTGCGGGAAGGAGCCGTACAGCGCACGCTTACGTGCAGGAGCGTTCTCGGTCGCCAGCAACGCCGCGCCGCCCCATTCACCGCCCAGACCGAGACCCTGACCAAAGCGCGCCAGCGCCAGCAGCACCGGCGCTAAAATCCCGATGGTATCGTAGGTTGGCAGCAGGCCGATCGCCACGGTTGAAATTCCCATGGTCAGAAGAGAGGCAACCAGCGTCACTTTACGACCAATGCGATCGCCAAAGTGACCAAACAGCGCAGAGCCAATCGGACGTGCGACGAACGCGATGGCAAAGGTTGCCAGCGACTGTAGCGTAGCTGCTGTCGGGTCGCCCTGCGGGAAGAAGATATGCGGGAAGACGATGACCGCTGCGGTGGCATAAATGTAAAAGTCGAAGAACTCAATGGCGGTGCCAATCAGCGATGCGACGACAACTTTATTGCGCGAGTTGACCGGAACGTTTTCCGCCCCGGAATCGAGTGTGGTGGCTGTTGCTTGCATAATATTTTCTTATTTTTTGACGAACGAACGGCCATATTAGGCATAGCAAAAGCGACATTTCAATGTGTAACAAACCCACGCGCTGGCGATAAAACCAACAAAAAGCGGATAATATTTAGACCTGCAAAAACCCTTCCATGAAATGCTTCACACTTTTTAAATATCAGAGAATAAAACTGGTTTTTGGTTAAATAAAAGTTACGGACTGGATTTTAATGCTGAAAAGTTGGATCGGGCTGACGTTTTCAGCCCGACATAAGGTTTAGCGGTGCGTTTTCCCCGGCATGCGCGGGTCATCTTTGTACTCGGCAGTGGCGATCCACGCGGCGCAGAACAGCGTCAGGCGGGCAAAGAAGTAGAAGAAGGCCATCAGCCCCAGCACCGAGCCAAACGCCGCTCCGGACGGAGATTTCACCAGCGACGGCAGGGTGTAGGTCATCACGATCTTGATCACTTCAAAGCCAATTGCCGCAATCAGCGTTCCGCGGATCAGCGCCTTCTTGCGCGGGCGATGACGCGGTAAACGCCAGAAGATCCAGAAGAACAGCAGGTAGTTCGCAAAGATGGATATTGCCAGCCCAATGCCGCGCCAGGCGGGTTTGAGCCACTCGATGTAATCAAGATAAAGCGCGGAGATAATCATCTGCTGCGCGGAACCGGCAACAGAGGTAATGGAAAGGGTGATGATCAGAGCCACGAGCAGACCAATCAGCGAAATAAAGTCGCGGAAATACTTAACCCAAATTTTCTCCTGGTCCTGCGGGGTACGCTCCCACACATCGCGTGACTGGGCGCGAATGGCTTCACGCAGGTTACCCATCCAGTTAACGCCGGAGTAGAGCGCGATCAGCAAACCGACGATACCGACGGTGGTACGCTGCTGCACGGCAGTATTGATGGTGCTTTTGAGCGTTGTGGCGAGCGTCGGATCGCTGACATTAGTCAGGATCTTATTGAAGATATCCTGCAGCAACGTCGGGTGCGACGCGAGGACAAAACCGGCCGCCGCGAACGACACCATCAGGATCGGGATCATCGATAAAAATGAGAAGTAGGTGATCGCCGCGCCGAACTGGTTACCCATACGGTCATTGAAGCGCTCAGTGGCGCGTATCAGGTGCGCAATCATGGGCAATTGCTGAATTTTTTCAGCCAGGGTGGTGGCTGTGTTCAGCGCTTTGCTGGCGGTTCCTGGCGATTTCACCTCTTCAGGCCCGGTTTCCATCTTTTTGATGGGATCGTAATCTAAATGTTGAGTTGGTCGTTGCGGGTTATTTTCCGGCGTCACGCGCATTTTCCTTTTCGTTGAGCTGGATATGTTTTTGAATTATAGCTCGCGGCTAGTCCACGTAATCTTTTGTGAGTTCGGTAAGCCATTCCATAAACAGATGAACCCGGCGAGAGAGGTTACGGCGATGCGGGTAAATCAACGACACGGGCATAGGTTCCGCGCGATATTGGGGCAAGACTTCAACCAGCTTCTTCGTGCGAAGAGAATCACGTACCCCGACGCGTGGCACCTGGATAATCCCCAGCCCGGCGATACAGGCCGCCTGGTAAGTCTCGGTGCTATTGACGGTTAAAACGCCACCGGTTTTAACCCACCGTGTGGTGCTGCCAGTGTAATACTCAAAGCCCTGGGGACGCGTTCCGAGGCTGGCGGAGTAGTGAATGACGGCGTGTGATCCCAAATCATCCAGTGTTTCCGGGTAACCAAAACGCGCCAGATAATCAGGGCTGGCGCAGTTTATTACCGACAATTTGCCGAGCGGACGGGCAATCAGCCCTGAGTCCTTCAACGTGCCCACACGCACAACACAGTCAAACCCTTCGCGAACCACATCGACCAGCCAGTCGCTGCTGCTCAGTTCCAGCTCAATACCGGGATACTGTTGTAAAAACGCCGGCAGTTTAGGGATGACTAAATTTCGCGCAACACCAACGGGCATATCCACGCGTAACCGCCCGCTGATGCTGGAGGGGTCGTGCTGGAACATACCATCCAGTTCGTCGAGGTTCGTCAGCAGATCTTTTGCGCGCTCGTAATAGACCATTCCGTCCTGCGTGAGGCTGACGCGGCGCGTGGTGCGGTGCAAAAGCTGCGTTCCCAGCTGGTTTTCCAGCGCCTGGATCTGACGCGAAACACTTCCTTTTGGCAGGCTTAATGTTTCCGCCGCGCGGGAAAAACTCTCCAGTTCCGCGACACGAATGAAGAGTTGCATTGCGTGAATTTTATCCATAGGCAAAGCTCATTGTTGCTTTAACTGAAACAGTGAAGCGTTTTTCACGCTATTTATTGATTTTCTATCATCTAATAAGCTCTTTCTCAATCTCCACAGCAGCCGAAACGAGGTTTCTTATGACTGAACGTATTGCATTAGTGACAGGTGGTAGCCGTGGCCTGGGTAAAAACGCGGTTTTAAAGCTGGCAGCGGAAGGGACAGGCATTATTCTGACGTATAACAGCAGCGAGCAGGAAGCGCTCGACGTTGTGCGTGAAATTCAGCAAAAAGGCGTGAAAGCGGCAGCATTACAGCTTAACGTCGGGAATATTGCCAGCTTTGATGCGTTTGCTAAAAATGTGCAGGAAACCCTTATGCGCGTCTGGCAACGTGAGACGTTCGATTATTTATTGAACAATGCCGGAACCGGTTTATACGCCCCGTATACCGAGACCACGGAAGCCCAGTTTGATGAAGCGATGAACATTCATTTTAAAGGACCGTTTTTCCTGACGCAGCGCCTGTTGCCGATGATGAATGACGGTGGGCGTATCCTGAACGTCTCCAGCGGCCTGGCCCGCTTTACTCAACCTGGCTCCGGCACTTATGCGGCAATGAAAGGTGCGATGGAAGTGCTCACCCGCTATCAGGCGAAAGAGCTGGGCGCGCGCGGGATTTCGGTCAATATCATTGCGCCAGGCGCAATTGAAACCGATTTTGGTGGCGGACGGGTACGTGACAACGCGGAGCTTAACCAGTTGCTGGCCTCGCAAACGGCGCTGGGTCGTGTGGGCCTGCCTGACGATATCGGCGATGCCATTGCGGCGTTGCTCAGCGACAAGCTGGGCTGGATGAACGCACAACGTATTGAGGTTTCAGGCGGAATGTTCCTGTAACGTCAAATCTGAAGGGGAAGGAGCCTCTTCAGATAATCCTTAAGATAGATATGTCGAAATCCTGGCAGATTAAAGATCGCTCGGTGATTTGTAACGTATCCGTTCATTGAGTTTTTTCTCAAAAAAGGCCTATGTAGAATCCCCCCTCGCTATTCTCAGAGGGAGAAAAACCATGCGAGTAATCATGTTTGACAGGCAGTCGATATTTATTCATGGAGCGAAACACAGTCTGCAGAAGTTAATTCCGGAAATAAATATGGCAGGGACAAGTCAGACTGATGAATTATGGGCGCTGCTCTCAGCATCACCTTCCGCTATCGTGATGATTGACGGGACATTACTGGAAGACAACGGCATGGTGATGCTGGAAGAGATGATGTCTCGCTTCCCGGCATTACGCGTGGTGATGATCCTGGCAAAAAAAGAGGCCAGGTGGGTTGAGCAGTTAATGCAGCGTAATGTGATGGCGATTGTGCCGCGTAATGCGAGCCCGGAGATGTTCTCTTCGGTTCTGGATTCCGTATCAAAAGGGATGGTCTGTTTTCCATGTGAGTGGTTAAGCATGGCTTCGTCGTCTCAGCAGGAGCTTTCCTCCCTGAGCGAACGCCAGCGAGAGGTGTTGAAATTACTGGCGGCCGGGGAATCGAATAAAGAGATTGGCCGCAATCTGAACATCAGTGCCGCAACGGTAAAAGCGCACCTTGAAGCGCTTTTCCGTCGGCTGGACGTCAAGAACCGAACCCAGGCGGCAATGTTCTACACGCGGGCCACAGCCTGAAGGAGCGCTTTCGGCAGTGGGGTTGTCACATCGAAATTGAATATTAATGCGACCAGCGTGTCGTGCTGCTGTTGGGTTAATGGTCGTGTAATATTTTCCCGCAGCAGTGCCTCGCAAAATTCAATATCGTCATATAACAAATATTCCGCCTGAACGGGGGTAATCACGCCGCGAAAAGTTTCCCACTGACGGATAACGTGGCCATAACCGATTACCCATAAACCGCTTTCGTCCCGATATTTTTCCAGCGAAAGTCCTTGCTGTTTTTTAATTAACTCAATGGCAGCAGATGATGTCTTGAGCGTATGAAAGGTCATAATCGTTTCCTCTTAATTGCATTACTGTAGAGGAAAAGTTGTGCGAGAAATATCCGCCAAATGGCCGTAGCTCGCCGTTTTTTCGCGAGGTGCGCCCGTTACGACTGCTGCCCTGGTGTGGCTGTAAAGCGAGGTGTTCAGATTCTCCTGAATCATTTTAAATCATTATAGAGTTGTCACTTTATTTCAACAGAAAGTCAGGTATGTTTAACCTCGTATAAATAAAAAGAAAAACGGCTGTCGGTGGCCATTTGGTTGTATTCGTTGTCTCTCAAGGAAAACAATGACGCTCAGCACATCACATCATATCCGCGAGCAGTTTGAACACTGCCTGGCGGTTATTCGTCAGGCATCGGTGGAAATTTTACTTCTTCTGAATGTCCACGTTTCGGAAGGAAAAGATCCACGCTGGTTCCTGGAACAACTGGATAGCGCCCGCCTGGGGCTGGGCGGCTGGACAGCCGTTGCCAGACAGCTCAACCTGAACGATGCTGAAATGTCGGAGTTTACGCTCCAGCTGCGCTTGCTGCAGCAGCGCGTTCCGCAATATGAGAGTGGGCAGGATGTCAGTGAAAACCAGCTCATTGCGGCTATGCGTTTTGTCACCGCGCTGGAGCATCTGCGTCAGCAACAGCCGCTTCTGATGTACAGCACCGAACTGGCGTCGGGAAACGACATCCAACAGCAGCAGGCACACAAGCAGGTTCGTGCGATTGAGCTGATGCTTAAAGGGCTGATTCAACAGGCATGGCCTGACCCGACGCGGCTGAATAACCACCTGAAAACATTGTTTAATGCCGATCGCGTTCGCCGCTGGCTGAAACTGGGTGAAATCAATGATGTCCTGAGTGGCATGATGTTCAGCGAGCTGGCGCAGATGGTCGTAGATAAAAAGGAGTTTAGCCGTTACTACGCCTCGTTGTTCAGTGACCCGAGCATGCTGACGCTGCTGGTGGAGCCGCGTAAAACCCTGCAAACTTTCCTTGATGACATCCGGCAAATCCGCAACTGCCTGACCGTGCAGCAATCTTTAAGCCCGGCTCAAATCCTGCTGCTGGATAGCTACTATTCGCAAATTACCCGCCCTGTGCAGCGTGCGTTTGAAGAGGGACGCACGCGTATTAACCCGGCGGGGCTGATGGCGGTAGATGCCAGCGAGCTGCATGCGTTCTGGGAAAAGGCGCAGAAAATGGACCGTGTGACCGGTGGCGATCTCTTTGAGGTGCGTGACACCATAGAGAAGCCGACCCAGCGCGCGGCCCGTACCCCAGAACAACGTGAACAGCTGATCTCCGGCGTGCTGTGGGGTGCCGTTGGCGTGATGGTTATCGCCATTGTGGTGGGGGGATTCTGGCTGGTGACCAGCAGTAAACCGCAACAGGCCGTCGCGAGTACGGCGCAACCCGCACAGCCGCAGGAGATGCGTGAAACGCCCTCCTCGCGAGAAACGCTGACGCGCATGGGCATCACCTGGGACGAGAATAACTTCCGTTCGGCCATTAACCGGAATGATACGCGCGTGGCGCTGTTGTTCCTGCAGGGGGGAATGGACTGGAAACTGTCATGGACAGAAGAGGCGATGTCGGCGGGCTTTGAGGGTGTGCTGGAGTTAATGCTGCGCTACCGCCAGCAGATGGTGGAGCAGAAACCGTGCCGTCGCTTTATCAACACGCTCAGCCACGCTATGTCTAACGGAGAGTCCCTTAATTCAATGCGTAAAGCGTATCTCAGGGAATTTTGTACTGTACCGGCGGTGGTGAAACGCCAGCAGCATGATGTGGAGATGGCGAAGCGCCGCGCGCAGGCGCAGCCCGATGCCAGCACAAAAAAATGGCAGTCCATCCAGACCGCCATTTATGAGGTTATTCGTTAGGGGGCGACTACGGCTCCCCGTACAGCCCAATCAATCGCCGTACCACGCCGTTGGTCCAGCCGAACCCGTCCTGCAGGGGATACTCCCCGCCGCCACCTTCCCGCGGCGTACTGCTGGCGATGTGATACTTCTCAATAAGTTTGTGGTGGGTTTTATAGAAATGATTCACCGTATGCAGCCAGCTCCAGGCGATCTCATCGCCCAGAGAGTCGTTGCCGTACTGCTTGAAACCCTGAATCGCCATCCACTGTAGCGGTGCCCAGCCGTTGGGTTTATCCCACTGTTCACCGGTCTCATACTCGGTAGCCAGAATACCGCCCGGCGTCAGCAGGCGTGCTTTGACGGCGTCAGACAGCTTCTCCGCCTGCTCATGCGTGGCCATGCCAACATACAGCGGTACAATGCTGGCGGCAGAGAAGAGTGCCAGTTCTTCGCGACGCCAGTCGTAATCGCGGTAACAGCCGTTCTCCTCATCCCACAGATAACGGTTTACTGCCGCACGTCGATCGGCGGCTTTCTGGCGGAACTGGTCGGCGGTCTCTTTATCCCCCTTTGAAGCCGAGATATTGGCAATCGCGCTCTCCAGCTTGAACAGGAAGGCGTTCAAATCAATGGGAATAAACTGGGTCGTGCGAATACTGGCGAGCCGCGACGGATCGCGTAGCCAGCGGGACGAGTAATCCCAGCCGGACGCCGCACCGGCGCGCAGATCGCGATAGACCTCATTCGGTGGACGGCCAGAGTGTCGCGCTGTTTCCACATCCTCAATCCAGGATTCATCGCGCGGGGTATCACGATCATCCCAGTAGCGGTTGAGCAACGAACCATCCGGCATACGGACTGCGCTACGGTACGCCTGGTTAAGCAGCAGCGACTCCGCACCGTCCATCCAGAAGGCGTACTCCATTTTCAGGTGATCGAGGTAGCGCTTCGCACCGCGCACGCCATCCTCTTCGAACAGCTCCACCATGAGCGCAAAGACCGGCGGCTGGGAACGGCTGAGATAATAGGTTCGGTTACCGTTCGGGATATGGCCGTAGCGCTCAATCAGCCACGCAAAATTATCCGCCATACACTTCAGCAGATCGTCCCGGCCACTCTCGGCCAGCCCCAGCATCGAGAAGTAGGAGTCCCAGTAATAGGTCTCGCTGAATCGTCCGCCAGGGACGATATAAGCCTGCGGCAATGCCAGCAGGGACGACCAGGGGATATGGTCCTGAGGCTCGCGCGTCAGCACCGGCCACAGGCTATCGATATGCTCTTTAAGCGACAGACCGGGATCGGAAACATACTCGGTGGAAAGCACCTCCGGTAACCAGAAGTGGTTTTCCACAAAGCGCGCCAGGTCGAAATCCCGATGACGGCGCACTTTGCGGTAGCGGATCAGGATATCCAGTGGGTCCATTTTCGGCGCGCAGTCAGGAAACGTTTTGCTGTCGGCAAACAACCGCGAGGACTGCACGTGCTCAAACAGTTCAAGGTAGCGATCGGCAGGGGTCAGGGCGTCGGAAGCGGGTAGACCCTCGATCATTTCCGGTTCCGGCTCTGCCTCGATCATTTCATCCAGTTTTAACTCGCAGGGATCGGTCTCGTAGCGCAGTTCTTCTGCAATCTCGAATTCGATGTTCTCGGCTGCCTGTAGTTTCTGGTTGAACATGGTAATAAGGACCTCCGGTTGTGTGTTCTAAAAGACAGGTTTTTCCGGGCGTCTTATAAGCGTAGACATTCGCTTCGGTGGATGTGGAGGGAAATGTGCGGTTGATCACGGTTTTCATGACGACGTCTAAGCGATCAAAATTAACTATCTGACTGATATTATTTATTAAAAATGCCTGGCAGCGGGTTGGGGCGCAAAACGAAATTCAGAGCATTCGTTTTGCAACCATTTATGAATATCCGGTTTATTGCATGAAAAGGCGAACAACGATCGTCATGTCATCATTGCGTAACGCCAGGTTCCCGAGATGTTCACGAAGCGAATCCTCAGAAAGGGTGTCAGGAAGTAATAACGGAAAATTACACCAAAAGCCATCGGTCGCCAGCATAACAGGCAGCGCCAGATCTAACTGCAATCGTTGATAATCTGGCTGTGTATATCGCTTCCCAATAAGACGTTGAAACAAGGTATTTCGTTCTGGCAAAGAACATACAGGTTGCTCTTCACGTATCCCGTTAGCCACAACCAGATTATGCGGCAGATTGAGCCATTCAATGCTTCCATTCGCCAGGGTGCCAATCCGGCAATCTCCGGAATAAAAACAATGCTGTGTTACATTGTGGCGGTCGATAACCAGATTTGCTTAAGTTCTTCGAAATTAGATGTCGGCATGGAATAGTTTCTCCTCCAGCAGCTCCAGGGCTACTTTCATTTCTCTGGGATTGCCCAAACGTACCGCATCCATTAACGCGAGATATGCATAGAGTTCAGGATCTTGCTTTACTGCATATGGTACTGATTTGTAGAGAGGAGTAATCGCCTGGCCCATCTCCTTACCCAGTGGATCGGGCCAGACCATAATAAGTTCGCCGCCCGAAAGCAGCCTTCCGGATAAAATCGGCGCGGCAAAGGTTGTCGGAAGCCCTCTTTCAATGCGCCCTGGTTTAACAGGGAACACCAGCCGTAAACCGTATTTTATAAAATTGAATAAGACTTTCTTATTCACAGCCGGTTTGTTGCTGCTCCGATCGATTTTTATCAGGTTCACATCAAGGCAACGATAAAAACTATTATTGACTTCGCTTTTACTGAAGCCTAACGAATCGGAAAGCCCTCTGACTGTAAAAAGAAAGTCCAGATGCTTCTGCGCGGCGTTCAGCGAGTCAAAATAATGAGCATCAGGAAGGGGGGTGTTACAGGCAATGCTATCGTTATCTGAAGCAACCAACAGGTCACGAGCCGTCAGCCGCCCCAGACAGATAATTTTCGAAAGCAGGAGTAGGTCTTGCCCTTTCATATCGACTTTACGGCTCGCTGTCCACAAATTGCAATTTATGGACAAATCATTTCAGCATGATTTTAAAAAGTCAATAAATTTGTTACGGCCGAACTGCTCGTCATTTCGGCCGTAACACGATCAGCGCATCGTCACAAACTCTTCCGCTGCCGTCGGGTGGATTGCTACGGTGTTATCGAAGTCTTTCTTCGTCGCGCCCATCTTCAGCGCCACCGCGAAGCCCTGCAGGATTTCGTCCATGCCGAAGCCAATGCCGTGGATACCGACAATCTTCTCGTCCGGCCCTACGCATACCAGCTTCATGCGGCACGGCTGACGGTGGGAGGTGACGGCGGTATACATCGCGGTAAACGCCGATTTATACACTTTCACCTGGTCGTTGCCATACTGCTCGCGCGCCTGCGGCTCGGTTAAGCCAACGGTGCCGATTGGCGGGTGGCTGAAAACGACGGTCGGGATATTGCTGTAATCCAGATGCTCGTCCGGCTTGTTGTTAAACAGGCGTTCGGAAAGACGACGGCCCGCCGCAACGGCAACCGGGGTCAGCTCAACGGCACCGGTGTTATCACCGACGGCGTAAATGCCCGGTACGCTGGTGTTCTGGAACTTATCGACAACGATATAGCCTTTGTCGTTGGTTTTCACGCCCGTCGCGGCCAGGTTGAAGTTGTCGGTTGCAGGTTCACGACCGATCGCCCAGATCAGGCAATCGACGGTCTGGCTACGGCCATCTTCCAGCTCCAGTGTCAGGCTGCCGTCTGCATTTTTCACCACCGCTTTTGGCACGGCGTTAGTGTGCAGGGTCGGGCCTTCGGTGTTCATGACTTCGACAAGAGTGTCGACAATCAGCGGGTCAAAGCTACGCAGCGGCGCGTGTTTACGCACGAACAGGTGCGCTTCAGCGCCCAGGCCGTTAATCACGCCGGCCAGTTCAACTGCAATGTAACCTGCGCCCACTACGGCAACGCGTTTTGGCAGGGCTGGCAGCTCGAAGAAACCGTCGGAGTCGATACCGTATTCCACACCCGGAATGTCCGGATGGCTTGGGCGACCACCGGTGGCGATCAGGATATGATCGGCGGTGATTGTCTCGCCGTTCACTTCGATCGTTTTCGCATCCACGAAGCGGGCGAAACCATGAATGACGTCGACGTTATTTTTACCCAGCACGTTGTCGTACGAGGTATGAATACGGTCAATGTAGGCGGTACGGCTGGCAATCAGCTTGTCCCAGTCGAAGTTATTGATCGTGGTATCAAAGCCGTAATCCGGGCCATACATATGAATCGCTTCGCGGATTTGCGCCGCATGCCACATCACTTTCTTCGGTACACAACCCACGTTCACGCAGGTGCCGCCCAGCGCTTTGGCTTCAATCAGCGCACACTTCTGGCCGTACATGGCTGCACGGTTAATAGAGGCGATGCCGCCGCTGCCGCCACCAATGGCGATGTAGTCATAATGCTTGCTCATGGGTCTTATCCTTAATGTCTGATTGCCGCGATTGTATACCTGAAATCAATAGGTTCCATCAATGGCTGCGATTACTCAGGCACGATCCAGCTAACGGTTGCATGGCCTGTCCCGGCGGGTACAAGCGTTTTGTGCAGCCACGGCAGCACGTTGTTCATCTGCGCTTCGAGCTTCCACGGCGGGTTGATCACAATCATGCCGGAGGCCGTCATGCCGCGCTGGTCGCTGTCCGGGCGTACCGCCAGCTCAATCTGCAAAATTTTGCGGATACCGGTGGCTTCCAGATCTTTGATCATGCGTTTGATTTGCGCGCGCAGCACCACCGGATACCACAGCGCATAGGTGCCGGTTGCAAAGCGTTTATAGCCGTCGTTAATACCGGTCACCACCGCCTGATAGTCGGTTTTGATTTCGTAAGGCGGGTCGATCAGCACCAGACCACGGCGGGACACCGGTGGCAGTTTGGCTTTTAGCTGCTGGTAACCATCGGCTTTTTCCACACGGGCGCGGTTATCTTTCTGAAACTCAGAACGCAGCAGCGGGAAGTCGCTCGGGTGCAGTTCTGTCAGCTGCAGGCTGTCCTGCTCACGCAGCAGCTGGCGCGCAATTAATGGTGAGCCAGGGTAGTAGCGCAGCTGGCCGCTGCGGTTGAAATGCTTCACCACGCCGATGTACGGCTCCAGCTCGGCAGGCAGGTCGTCCTGTTGCCAGATGCGGGCGATGCCTTCGAGGTATTCACCGGTACGCTCAGCATGCTCGCCGCTCAGTTGATAACGGCCCGCGCCCGCGTGGGTGTCCAGGTAGAGAAACGGCTTCTCTTTCTCTTTAAGCGCTTCAATGATCAGGCTCTGAACGGTGTGTTTAAGGACGTCGGCGTGGTTGCCAGCGTGGAAGCTGTGGCGATAACTAAGCATGGATGAATGTGTTCCAGGTAGTAAACGTAGGCCCGATAAGCGTAGCGCCATCGGGCAAAAATAGAGCGTATCGCCACAGTATACAGAAAAGTTTCCACGGCCGCGAAAGCGCAACGTCCGGCATTGAAATCCTCTACACTTAACCCCATTACTGAAAACAATATGCACAGCGCCGGATGCGCGCTTCATTCACTATTTCAACAGGACAGCGTTTATGACCAATCCATTACTGACGCCTTTTTCGTTGCCACCGTTTTCTAAAATCCTCCCTGAGCATGTCGTTCCAGCCGTTACCCAGTCGCTGGAAAATTGCCGTGCGGCGGTAGAAAGCGTAGTAGCGCAGGGCGCGCCGTACACCTGGGAAAATCTGTGTCAGCCGCTGGCCGAAGTGGACGACGTGCTGGGGCGTATCTTCTCTCCGGTGAGCCACCTGAACTCGGTGAAAAACAGTCCGGAACTGCGTGAAGCCTATGAGCAAACCCTGCCGCTGCTCTCTGAGTACAGCACCTGGGTGGGTCAGCACGAAGGGCTGTACAAAGCCTACCGCGACCTGCGCGACGGCGACCACTATGCCGAACTGAACACGGCGCAGAAAAAATCGGTTGATAACGCGCTGCGTGATTTCGAGCTGTCCGGGATTGGTCTGCCAAAAGAGAAGCAGACCCGCTATGGTGAAATCGCCGCGCGTCTGTCCGAGCTGGGTAACCAGTACAGCAACAACGTACTTGACGCCACCATGGGCTGGACGAAGCTGATTACCGACGAAGCGGAGCTGGCCGGTATGCCGGAAAGCGCCCTGGCGGCGGCGAAAGCTCAGGCCGAAGCGAAAGAGCAGGACGGTTTCCTGTTAACGCTGGACATTCCGAGCTACCTGCCGGTGATGACCTACTGCGACAACCAGGCGCTGCGTGAAGAGATGTACCGTGCCTACAGCACCCGCGCCTCGGATCAGGGGCCGAATGCGGGTAAATGGGACAACAGCCCGGTGATGGCCGAAATCCTCGCCCTGCGCCACGAGCTGGCACAGCTGCTGGGCTTCGACAGCTATGCTGATAAATCCCTCGCCACCAAAATGGCGGAAAACCCACAGCAGGTGCTCGACTTCCTGACCGATCTGGCGAAACGCGCCCGTCCGCAGGGTGAAAAAGAGCTGGCCCAGCTGCGCGCCTTCGCCAAAGCGGAGTTTGGCGTTGACGAGCTTCAGCCGTGGGACATTGCTTACTACAGCGAAAAGCAGAAGCAGCATCTCTACAGCATCAGCGACGAGCAGCTGCGTCCGTACTTCCCGGAAAACAAAGCCGTTAACGGCCTGTTCGAAGTGGTGAAACGCATCTACGGTATCACCGCCAAAGAGCGTACCGACATCGACGTCTGGCACCCGGATGTGCGTTTCTTCGAGCTGTATGACGAGAAAAACGAGCTGCGCGGCAGCTTCTATCTGGATCTCTACGCCCGTGAGAACAAACGCGGCGGGGCGTGGATGGACGACTGCGTGGGCCAGATGCGTAAAGCCGACGGTTCTCTGCAAAAGCCGGTCGCCTACCTGACCTGTAACTTCAACCGTCCGGTGAATGGCAAACCTGCGCTGTTCACGCACGACGAAGTGATCACTCTGTTCCACGAGTTCGGTCACGGCTTGCACCACATGCTGACCCGCATCGAAACCGCAGGCGTGGCCGGTATCAGCGGTGTGCCGTGGGATGCGGTCGAGCTGCCGAGCCAGTTTATGGAAAACTGGTGCTGGGAGCCGGACGCGCTGGCGTTTATCTCTGGCCACTATGAGACCGGCGAACCGCTGCCAAAAGAACTGCTGGATAAAATGCTGGCAGCGAAAAACTACCAGGCGGCGATGTTTATCCTGCGCCAGCTGGAGTTCGGCCTGTTCGATTTCCGTCTGCACGCCGAGTTCAGCCCGGAGCAGGGGGCGAAAATCCTCGAAACCCTGGCTGAGATTAAAAAGCAGGTTGCCGTGATCCCAGGTCCAACCTGGGGCCGTTTCCCGCACGCGTTCAGCCACATCTTTGCAGGCGGCTACGCGGCGGGCTACTACAGCTACCTGTGGGCCGACGTGCTGGCGGCGGATGCCTTCTCTCGTTTTGAAGAAGAGGGGATTTTCAACCGCGAAACCGGCCAGTCGTTCCTTGATAACATCCTGACCCGCGGCGGCTCCGAAGAGCCAATGGAGCTGTTCAAACGCTTCCGTGGCCGCGAACCGCAGCTGGATGCCATGCTTGAGCATTACGGGATCAAAGGCTGATTGTTACGTGAAGATCTGCTTAGTGGATGAAACAGGCACCGGAGACGGTGCCTTATCTGTTCTGGCCGCCCGCTGGGGGCTGGAGCATGATGAAGAGAACCTGATGGCGCTGGTGATGACACCGGAGCATCTGGAGTTGCGTAAGCGCGACGAGCCGAAGCTCGGCGGGATTTTTGTCGATTTTGTCGGCGGAGCGATGGCGCACCGGCGCAAGTTTGGCGGCGGTCGCGGTGAAGCAGTCGCTAAAGCGGTCGGCATTAAAGGAAGTTATCTTCCGGATGTGGTGGATGCCACGGCGGGGCTGGGGCGCGATGCCTTTGTGCTGGCCTCGGTGGGCTGCCGCGTGCGGATGCTGGAACGTAATCCGGTGGTGGCGGCACTGCTCGACGACGGTCTGACGCGCGGTTATGCGGACCCGGAAATCGGCCCGTGGTTGCAGGAGCGTTTGCAGCTGATCCATGCCTCAAGCCTGACGGCGTTAACGGATATCACGCCGCGCCCGCAGGTGGTTTATCTCGACCCGATGTTCCCGCATAAGCAGAAAAGCGCGCTGGTGAAGAAAGAGATGCGAGTGTTTCAGTCGCTGGTGGGGCCGGATTTGGACGCGGATGGTTTGCTGGAGCCCGCTCGCCAGCTCGCGACGAAGCGGGTTGTGGTGAAGCGGCCTGACTATGCGCCACCACTGGCGGACGTTGCCACCACCAACGCGGTGACCACGAAAGGGCATCGGTTTGATATATATTCGGGGACGCCGGAATAGTACGGTCTGGTGCCCTCACCCTAACCCTCTCCCACGGGGAGAGGGAACAAACATTAAAAACGGCAACCCTGTTGCCGTTTTGCTTTTACCTTGTAGGCCCGGTAAGCGTGAGCGCCACCGGGCTTTTTTGCACTTACTCGTCTTCTTCGTCACGCAGTGGAACAATCAGCATATCCACGTGAACGGTGTTAATCAGCTGGCGCGCGGAAGACATCAGCTTGCTCCAGAAGTCCTGATGATGACCGCATACCACCAGGTCCATGTCGTATTTCTTAATCGCATCAACCAGTACCTGGCCCAGATCGCCGCTGCCGCTTAAGGTTTCGGTGATCGGATAGCCCGCGTTGGTGGACAGTTCGCTCAGCGCATGGTGAGTCTCTTCGGAGATGCGTTTCTGCATATCGCCCAGATTCACGTCGATCAGACCGGTGTAGAGGTCGGAGTAATTCACATCAACGTGGATCAGGGAAACTTTCGCGTTGTATGGACGTGCCATGGATACCGCTTTATCAACCAGCACTTTGCTCTCCGGAGAGAGGTCTACCGCGATGAGAATGTGTTTGTAAGCCATAGTGTTACTCCTTCCTTAAGTTATCGATGACTAAAAGAGAATGCCGTCGTCTGATACTTTCATTACGGCCCAGTTAAACATATTTTTCAAGCATTGGTGTTGATAACGATTAACCTTGTGGCAAAAAAATTAACGGATCTCCTACACTATTTAATGAGCCGTTCGGATATTAAAACGCGAACCGGATCGAATTTTAGTCATTCTTTCACTGAACTGTCTGTCAGGGCATTGGGGTGCGGTAGCTCAGAAGCCTTGCTTCGTGGGTGGACGCCGGGGAGGATGTATGATTAGCACCGTCGCATTGTTTTGGGCGCTATGCGTGGTTTGCATAGTGAATATGGCGCGCTACTTCTCATCGTTACGCGCGTTGTTAGTGGTACTTCGTGGTTGCGATCCGTTGCTTTATCAGTATGTGGACGGTGGAGGGTTCTTCACCTCGCATGGACAGCCCAGCAAACAGATGCGTCTGGTGGGGTACATATACTACCAGCGCTACCGCGATCATCATGATGAAGAGTTTATCCGTCGTTGCGAGCGCCTGCGTCGTCAGTTCATTTTGACCAGCGCCCTGTGCGGGCTGGTCGTGGTCAGTATGATTGCATTGATGATTTGGCACTGAGCATCACAGCAGGCGGGGGGTAAGCCCCGCCTTGTTTCATCAGGCTCAGGGATTAACTGTGAATTGAAGATCTGAAATATTGTCCTCAATCGAGATAACCTTCCCGCTATAGGTAATTTTCACTTCCCCGCTTGTATCAATACTGGCTGCGGTAATCGTGCCTGTACCTTCGATGACCGGATGCTTCATAGCAAGCTGATGGATAATGTCAGAGTCTTTTCCCGCTATTTTTGCAGAGAGATAGTAACGGTAGACTGTTGGCACGGTTGCGCCACCCTGATTGTTCACGGTCATATAGAGCCAGACGCTGTCAGATAATTTATAAACGCGTTGAAGTTCATCGCTATTTCGCTGATTGGGCTGCTGCTTTAACCAGAGAAATCCAATGACCAGAGCCAGAAGCGAAAGTGTAACAAGGCGATGAATCCATTTAATAGCCGTTTTGAATGGCATATTCTATCCCTTCTCTGATGTTGCGTTGGTCCGTTGGGTCGTCTCCGTAAGGCGGCTTTTCGTACCATTTTCCCCATTCTGGTTTTGAGGTGCCTGCCCGGCCTTGAGCCCAGCCTGCGCCCATAAGAAGGATGTTTGCAGGGATGCCCGCGGCGGTTCCAGCTGCGCCGAAATTGAAGTTACCAAATGCAGCAAAATAAGGGTCGAATTTTTTATAATCCCAGGGACCGCCATTTCGGACTTTTTGGTAGAACCAATAATACGTTGAGGGCGTAGCCATATTGCGTGACATTCCGTTAAGGCGTGCCTCACGCATATTGTTCGCTATAACGATTGAACCCGGTCCTGAGATAGGGACAGAAGCCATACATTCTCCTTTGTCTGGATTTTTCTTCTGGCCGCCATGATAGTTTTTTCTGTGTTTTAAAATTGAACAAAAAATGTTCAGGAAATCCTCATGTTATCAAACACTTCAGGGAAAATAGCAGCCATAAAAAAAGCGGGCCAGTTTCCTGACCCGCTTTTTTGTCGCCTTCAACCGATTAAATCAGCTTCAGCGAAATCCAGTACAGACCGCCAGACAGCAGGATAGACGCCGGGAGGGTGAACACCCAGGCCATCAGAATGTTGGTGACGGTTTTGCGTTGCAGACCGCCACCGTCAACAATCATAGTCCCTGCCACGGACGAGGAAAGTACGTGGGTAGTTGATACTGGCATACCGGTGTAGCTCGCCAGACCGATAGAAACGGCCGCCGTCATCTGCGCGGACATACCCTGCGCATAGGTCATGCCTTTCTTACCAATCTTCTCGCCGATGGTGGTCGCCACACGACGCCAGCCAATCATCGTACCGATACCGAGCGCCAGCGCGACTGCCATGATGATCCAGATTGGCGCGTACTCAATGGTATTGAGCATATCGCTTTTCAGTTTCTTCAGTAGACGCTGGTCGTCAGCATTCACTTCCGGCAGCTTCGCGACTTTATCGGTAATATCAGAGATGCAGAGCATAATACGACGCAGCTGACCACGTTGTTCAACCGCCAGTTTGTCGTAGCTTTCGATATCGCCCAGCATACCTTTGGCACGTTCCAGCGCGTTAATCGCGTTTGCCGGATGGCAGTGGAACTCACCTGGTGCGGTAGTTGCACCCGCTTCCGGAGACGGAATCAGCTGGTCAACGCCGGTCGCTTTCTTCAACAACTCAGGGTGTTGCTGGAAGTAAACTTCAACGTTGTTAATGGCGTCACGGGTACGGGTGATTTCGTAACCGGAGGCGTTCATGTTAACCACGAAACCTGCCGGAGCCACGCCAATCAGAACCAGCATCACCAGACCAATGCCTTTCTGACCATCGTTTGCACCGTGAGAGAAAGCCACGCCGATAGCGGAAATGATCAGCGCGATACGTGTCCAGAATGGCGGCTTTTTCTTGCCGTCTTTCTTTTCACGCTCTGCTGGCGTCAGGTGGATACGCGCACGTTTTTTCGTGTTGCTCCAGTAGCGACGCAGAATGAAAATTAATCCACCTGCAACCACCAGACCGACGATAGGAGAGATGATCAGTGAGCCGAAAATCCCCAGCACTTTCGGGATGTTCAGCGCATCAACGACGGAGGTCCCGGTCATCAGGGCATTGGTTAACCCGATACCGATAATCGCGCCGATGAGGGTGTGAGAACTGGATGCAGGCAGGCCGAAATACCAGGTTCCGAGGTTCCAGATAATTGCAGCAAGCAGCATTGAGAACACCATAGCAAGGCCATGGCCAGAACTAACGTTAAGCAGCAGATCCGTTGGCAGCATATGCACGATGGCATACGCAACGCTCAGTCCGCCCAGGAGGACACCAAAAAAGTTAAATACCGCCGCCATAACAACCGCAAGCTGCGACCGCATTGCGCGCGTGTAGATAACCGTTGCTACTGCGTTTGCAGTGTCGTGGAAGCCGTTGATTGCTTCGTAAAACAGTACAAAAACCAGAGCAAGCAATAATAAAAGCCCGGTATGTAAATCCAGGCCAGCAAACAAATGTAGCATAGGACGTTACGCCATTTTGAGGACATGAACGCGGCGCATTATCCAGGACAAATGCGCAACGGGCAAAGTGAAATATAGCTTTTTTTTGATATTCCTTCGGCTTTGTTTAGCGCAGGTAAAGAAATATATTTTATATTTCAGATATATGACTGATATCTGGGTTATTTGCGCTGGTGTGACCACAGAGGAAACTTTACAATCCGCGGCAGTTAACGAAGAGGATTTTGACGTGGAAAGGTTTGATGCCGTGGTAATTGGTGCCGGTGCGGCGGGTATGTTTTGTGCGGCAATGGCCGGACAAGCGGGTCGCCGTGTGCTGCTGCTGGATAACGGTAAAAAGCCTGGCCGCAAGATCCTGATGTCCGGTGGCGGGCGCTGTAACTTCACTAATCTCTATGTCGAACCTGCGGCCTATTTGAGCCAAAATCGTCATTTTTGCAAATCGGCGCTGGCACGCTATACCCAGTGGGATTTTATTGAGCTGGTGGGCAAGCACGGCATCGCGTGGCATGAAAAGACGCTGGGACAGCTGTTCTGCGACGACTCCGCGCAGCAGATTGTCGATATGCTGGTGGCTGAGTGCGAGAAGGGCGGCGTGGTGATGCGCCTGCGCACGGAAGTGCTGGACGTGGCGCGCGACGAACAGGGCTACACGCTGCAGCTCAACGGTGAAAGCGTCAGCGCCGGAAACCTGGTGATCGCCAGCGGCGGCCTGTCGATGCCAGGGCTGGGCGCTTCCCCGTTCGGCTATAAGATTGCTGAGCAGTTCGGCCTGAAGGTGCTGCCGACGCGCGCAGGGCTGGTGCCGTTCACGCTGCATAAACCTCTGCTGGAACAATTACAGACGCTTTCTGGCGTTTCTGTTCCATCAGTCATTACCGCCGAAGACGGTACGGTGTTCCGCGAAAATCTGCTGTTCACCCATCGCGGGCTCTCCGGCCCGGCGGTGCTGCAAATTTCCAGCTACTGGCAGCCGGGCGAGTTTGTGACGGTGAATCTGGTGCCGGACTGCGATCTCGGCGCATTCCTCAATGAGCAACGCACCGCGCACCCGAATCAGAGCCTGAAGAACACTCTGGCGATGCAGCTACCGAAACGTCTGGTGGAGTGCCTGCAGGTGTTAGGGCAGATCCCGGACGTCGCGCTTAAGCAGTTGAACAGCCGCGAACAGGAAACGCTGGTCGAGACGCTGACGAACTGGCGCGTCCAGCCAAACGGGACAGAAGGCTACCGGACGGCGGAAGTTACGCTCGGCGGTGTGGATACTCATGAGCTTTCATCACGCACCATGGAAGCGCGTAACGTGCCGGGGCTCTATTTTATCGGCGAAGTGATGGATGTTACCGGCTGGCTGGGTGGGTATAACTTCCAGTGGGCATGGGCGAGTGCCTGGGCGTGTGCGCAGGCGCTTGCCGAAAAGAACGGTTAATATTGACTTTTTAGAGTGCTGTGCCCCTAACAAGGCCCACTCTTTTTATTTACTGGCTCAGGCCAGTCTGCATGGTTTTTGTGTTTTGCCTCCAGAAAAGGGTTGTGTATGTCTGCTGCTCATCTCGGTTTCCCCACGGAAACCGTTGTTGTCTTTGTTGTGATGGCCGTTGGGGCGATGTTTATCGACCTCTTTATGCACCGCCACGATAAACCGATCTCGCTGAAAAGCGCCGCGATGTGGTCCATTTTTTGGGTCATGATGGCGATGGCCTTCGCCGGGTTCCTGTACGTTCACCACGGTGCCGAAATGGCGAGCCTGTTCCTGACAGGGTATGCGCTTGAAGAGGTGCTCTCCGTTGATAACCTGTTCGTGATGATGGCGATCTTCGCCTGGTTCGGCGTGCCGGATAAGTATCGTCACCGTGTACTCTACTGGGGTGTGCTGGGGGCGATTGTTTTCCGCGGCATTTTCGTGGCTATCGGCACCAGCCTGCTTAGCCTGGGGCCATACGTTGAGGTGATTTTTGCGCTGGTCGTTGGCTGGACGGCAGTGATGATGCTCAGGCGTAATGAAGAGAGCGACGAAGTCGAGGATTACTCCGGTCATCTGGCGTATCGTCTGGTAAAGCGTTTTTATCCGGTCTGGCCGAAAATCAGCAGCCACGCGTTTATTCTGACGCAGAAAGAGGTGGATGCGGAGCTTGAGAAACCCGAAAACCAGGACGTGATGGTGGGGCGTGTGAAGAAAGCAAAGCGCTACGCCACGCCGCTGCTGCTCTGTGTGGCGGTGGTGGAACTCTCTGACGTGATGTTCGCGTTTGACTCTGTGCCAGCCATTATTGCGGTGAGCCGCGAGCCGCTGATTATCTACAGCGCGATGATGTTCGCCATCCTCGGCCTGCGTACCCTCTACTTCGTACTGGAAGCGCTGAAACAGTATCTGGTGCATCTGGAGAAAGCGGTAGTGTTACTGCTGTTCTTTGTGGCGTTCAAGCTCGGTCTGAATGCGACGGATCATTTCTGGCATCACGGCTACAATATCGGCGCGACGGCGAGCCTGTTTGTGGTGCTGGGCGTGCTGGCGCTGGGGATTATTGCGAGCGTGATGTTCCCTGGCAGGAAAGAGGCCTGATTCATCGCCCGGTGGCGCTTCGCTACCGGGCCTACGGTTCGAATGTAGGCCGGGTAAGGCGCAGCCGCCACCCGGCAAAAAGGCTACTTGATGGGTGAATTTCGGCGCTTGCGCGGGTGGTGGAAGTGCCGCCAGTGCGGGTCCTGCGCTGCCGCCAGCAGTTCATGATCGCCACGGGTATCGCCCCATGCGCGCAGGTGGTAATCGTTCAGATTGCCATAGACTTTTTCCAGCCTTGCCACCTTCTGAGCACAACGGCAGTTGTGGCCGGTGATACGCCCGGTCAGCTTGCCGTTTTTTACTTCCAGTTGGGTGCCAATCAGCTTAATGCCGAGCTTATCGGCCCACGGTTGCAGGACCAGCGCCGGAGACGCGGAGCAGATGGTCACTTCCGCACCCGAATTCACTTCAGCCGCTACCGCCAGCACGCCTGCCGGACGCATCAATTTATCCCAGTATTTTTCACAAAATGCTTCCGCCTGTTGACGTAACCAGTGTTCGTCCACGCCCGTCAGGAAGGTTCTGATCAACACCTCTTTCAGCTCATCACGCGTTAGCTTGCGGCGTACACAGTGCAGCGTTGGCAGCGCCATGCGTACCAGGCGGCCCGCGAAGTAGCGTTTACCAAAGGCAAAACGCAGGAAAGGGATAAAGCTGTCGTGATGGGTCAACGTTCCATCAAAGTCAAAGACAGAGAGCACGTTGGACCGGGCTACTGCCTCGTCGGCGATCATATTGGTCATAAATACGTCTTAGCTGAAATACACATTCTGCTCATTAGTTTACCTGCTTTACCTCTGGAGTCCTTCTGTCACGTGCATTTTTTTATCAATCTTGCGACCTGAAAGTGAGTCCATTTTTGGTCTCGATAAACGTTGGGTAAAAAATGAACTGTCTATATTATCGCCACATCGAAAGATATTTCGGAGGAACATTGGCCTCCACTGGTACGGAAAAACTCACTCACTGCTTTTTTCTTGATATGACTTTTAGATCGCTTATTTCAATACTCTCGTTAAGTTTTGCCTCATTTTCTGCATTGAGCTTTCAACTGCCTGCCTCAATGCTTGCGCCACATAATGCGTTTTTTGCCTCTCCGGCGAAAACCGCGCTTGAGCAGCCGGAAACCGGTCCGCTTCGCTCGCGTATTCTGGATCAATACCAGAAGTGGAAAGGCACCCAGTATCAGTGGGGCGGTACGACGCACCGGGGTGTGGATTGTTCTGCGCTGATGCAGCATCTGTTCAGTGATGCCGCTCATCTCAGCCTGCCACGCACCACGGGCGAGCAGATCCGGCGAGGTGTCCGGGTCGCGCAGTATCGCCTGAAAGCGGGCGATCTGGTGTTCTTCCAGACCGGTCCGCACCGCCGACACGTGGGGGTTTATATCGGTGACAGCCAGTTTATTCACGCCTCAAGCAGCCAGGGCGTGACGGTATCAACCCTGACTGACAACTACTGGCAGGCGCGCTTTATCACTGCCCGCCGGGTTGCAGGCAGTACGGCCTGATGACATTAAATAATGTCATCTACCACGCCACCGTCGACGCGTAACGCCGCGCCGGAGGTGGCGGAGGCCTGAGCTGAACAGACATACACCACCATATTGGCGACCTCTTCTACCGTTGCGGCACGCTGGATAACCGAGCTTGGGCGGTTGGTCATGACAAACTCTTTCGCCAGCTGTTCCAGCGACTTGCCGGTTTTTTCGATTTCATCCTTCATCATTTCAGCGAATCCGTCCGACATTGTCGGGCCAGGCAGCACGCTGTTCACCGTGACACCGCTTCCCGCCACGAATTTCGCCAGCCCGCGCGCCAGCGAGAGCTGCGCCGTTTTGGTCACGCCGTAGTGGATCATGTCAGCCGGAATATTGCAGGCCGACTCGGATGAGATAAACACCACGCGACCCCAGCCTTTTTGCACCATGCCTGGCAATAACGCGCGGGAGAGGCGCACGCCGGACATCACGTTGGTCTGCCAGTAACGCTCCCAGGTGTCATCGTCGGTAGAATAAAAATCCTGTGGTCCATAAATCCCGGCATTATTCACCAGAATATCGACGTCGGAAGCCACTTTCAGGAGTGAGTCTACCCCCTCCTGCGTGCTGAGATCGGCAATGGCCGCGCGTACCTGAACGCCAGGCACCACCTGCTGTAGCGCCTGAATACCTTTATTCACCGAGTCGGTGCTTCGGCCATTGATAATCACCTCTGCACCGCTTTCCGCCAGCCCTCTGGCGATGGCAAACCCAATGCCGCCGGTTGAGGCGGTTACCAGCGCGACTTTCCCCGTAAAATCGATTTTCATGATCCGCTCCTGTCTTTTTCACTGTTCAGACATAAAGCGTAGCAGTTGATGATGGAGGCCTTTCATCTACAGGGCATTAACGAAGAGAGTGGCTTATACCCTGGACATTCCGTGATGTGTAATCGACCCGGTGGTCAGGGTAAAGGGTGTCGGTGTACAGACGGCAAGGCTCAACGAACCAAGCCGTAACTGGCTCACCGAGTGGGATCGGGAGGTGCTGTCGATGCTGACAATCTGCCAGGCGCTGCCGCCGCGCTGCTTCACAATGGCCTCTTTTCGCGTCCAGATGCGCCAGAAGGCGGCGAGCTTTGCCTCTGGATCTTCGCGCTCAAGCTCGGCATGTTCCGCCACGCTGAAAACGGCGTTAGCCAGCGCCTGCCAGTTTTCGTGCGGGCGTATCACTTCAATATCACAGCCCACTTCGCCTTCATCGCTCAGCAGAAGCGCAATATCATCACCGCTGTGGCTCAGGTTAAACCAGAAAGGATACGCATCCACGAAGGCGGGCTTCCCCTGTTCACCAACGATGATTTCAGGCAGAGGAGAGGGCGATAACGCGCTGGCGAGCAGCGTCCGTCCTGCAATCCAGGATGCGCTTCTCGCACCCTGAGGTGCCATATCTGCAAGCGTTGACGCCAGCGGGTCCGCGCTAAGGGTAGAGATTTTTCCCAGTAGAAACTGGTACATAGTTACGCCCGGCGTTTGATGATTATCGAGGTATGAAGGCCGCCAGAGACAGCGTGATTGCGTTGCAAACACTCGCTATTAATCTGACGGGCTTTCCCCATAATATAATCTAAAGCGCCACATTGCTCATCTGGTTGTCTTAAATTGAGCGTCGGAGCGAACCTGTCTTTATGCCTCATCCTGTCAGGCCGACTATCCCGGTAATCGGCTTTTTGGCCGACCTGGACCCAGCAGAATGGCGAGTTTGCTGCCACCTTTGGTGGTCTCCATCCAGATTTTGCATACGCTGGTCAGCGGCACTGATAACAGCATCCCGACCGGTCCCAGCAGCCATCCCCAGACCAGTAAGGATAAAAAGACGACCAGCGTCGACATTCCCAGTCGATGGCCCATCATGCGCGGTTCAACGATATTCCCCAGCACCATATGCACAACAAGGAAAAGCGCGCCTACCAGCATGCATTCGTAAAATCCGTTAAACAGAAAAGCCTGAATCATCGGCGGCACGGCAGACAGCACCGCGCCGATATTGGGAACATAGTTCAGCAAAAACGCCAGTACGCCCCACATCAGGGCAAACTGGACGTCCAGCAGCGTGAGGCCAAGCCAGACGATGACCCCGGTCCAAAGACTCAGTAACGTTTTAAGCGCCAGATATTTGGTCACGCCTTTCAGGGCCCGGTGCAGACCCGCAATATGAATTTGCGGATTGGTCAGGGCGAAGCGCAGTTTGTACGGTACGTGGCGCACTTCAAAGAGCATAAACACCACCGTCATCACCAGCAGAAGAATGCTGGCCATGGCTCCGGAAAGCCCGGTCATCAGCGTGGTGGCGTAGGTCATTAGCTTCTCGGAGTCCATTCTGCGCAGCATCCGCTCCGGCGAAATATGCAGGTTAAGGAAGGGCATCATCTCCTGCAGGTCTACGATCTTCCGCGTCAGCTCTCTGTTGTATTTCGGCAGCATGGTGGAGAATTCGCTGAGTGATGCCGCCAGCACGCCAAACAGCGCCGTAAGCACAATCAGCATCACCGCGACGACGATAGTGATGGCGACCGGGCGGCTAACGCCACGGCGCAAAAACCAGGTCACAAGCGGGTTGAGTACGATAGCAAAGAAAAGCGCCAGCAGGAGCTGGACAAGAATATCGGCAGCAGCATGGATACCCGCAAGGATAACCACGAGACAGGCCAGTTTTAGCAAAATATGGAGTCCCGCTTTATCGGGCTGGGTGGGTGTCATACGGATTCCTTTTACCGGTAGCCCGTTAAGTGTAGTGTGCGGGATGCGCTTCGTCTGGCACTGTTAATCTTAAAGTCGCTGCTGATTTTCGCCTCTCTTCATGGTAATAGTGAAACACTGTTGCAAAAACCCAGGTAGATCTCCATGCCCGAACCTGCCGTCGAACCGGCGCTGAGCGGATTGCGCCTCAATCTGCGGATTGTTTCTGTTGTCATTTTTAACTTCGCCAGTTACCTGACGATTGGCCTGCCGCTGGCGATCTTGCCGGGTTACGTTCACGACGTGATGGGCTTCAGCGCGTTCTGGGCGGGGCTGGTGATCAGCCTGCAGTATTTTGCCACGCTAATGAGTCGCCCGCACGCAGGGCGCTATGCGGATTTGTTCGGGCCGAAAAGCATTGTCGTCGTGGGGCTGTGCGGCTGCTTCCTGAGTGGTCTGAGCTACTTTCTGGCAGCGACGGCCAGCCACTGGCCGCTGGTCAGCCTGGTGCTGCTCTGCCTGGGGCGTGTGATCCTCGGCATCGGGCAAAGCCTGGCGGGAACCGGCTCGACGCTGTGGGGCGTAGGCGTCGTTGGTGCGCCACATATTGGCCGGGTTATCTCCTGGAACGGCATTGTTACCTACGGCGCGATGGCGATTGGCGCGCCGCTTGGGGTGGTGTGCTACGCGTATGGCGGGCTGTACGGGCTGTCCATCACCATTATGGCGGTCGCGCTGCTGGCGATCCTGTTGGCACTGCCGCGCCCGAAAGTGAAAGCCAGCAAGGGCAAGCCGTTGCCGTTTCGCGCGGTGCTGGGGCGCGTCTGGCCCTACGGTATGGCGCTGGCGCTGGCAACCACCGGTTTTGGCGTGATAGCCACCTTCATTACGTTGTTCTACGACGCCAAAGGCTGGGACGGCGCGGCCTTTGCCTTAACCCTGTTTAGCTGTGCGTTTGTCGGTGCACGTTTGCTCTTCCCGAACGGTATTAACCGTCTGGGCGGGCTGAACGTGGCGATGATCTGCTTTGCTGTGGAGTTTGTCGGGCTGCTGCTCACCGGGTTCGCCAGCGCGCCGTGGATGGCGAAAATCGGCGTATTCCTCGCGGGCGCAGGCTTTTCGCTGGTCTTCCCGGCGCTGGGCGTGGTGGCAGTAAAAGCCGTGCCGCAGCAAAACCAGGGGGCGGCGCTGGCAACCTATACGGTATTTATGGATATGTCGCTGGGCATTACCGGGCCGCTGGCAGGGCTGGTGATGGCGTGGGCGGGCGTGCCGGTTATCTATCTTGCGGCGGCGGGGCTGGTGGTGATGGCGCTCTTGCTGACGTGGCGGCTAAAAAAATGGCCCCCGGCGCAAGCACCGGAGGCCACGTCATCATCGTGAAAAATTACTGAATCACGATGGTGTTAATGATGTTTTCCGCGGCGGTCTGCGCTTTCTGCTGATCGTCTGCTGGCAGCGTAATCTGGATAGTCAGCAGTTTGTTATCCACCTTGCCCAGCACCACAGACGAATAAGCCGTCTGGCCTTTTGCAGAGATGATGCTGTCCAGTTGCTGGAGCGTGTGGCCTTTCAGTTCGATGGACTTATTGGTCACCACCTGCAACTGCGGGTCGCGGCTACGCTGCTGATCTTCCAGACGTTTGGACAGCACGCCCAGCTCCTCGCTGGTATCGTCGCCAACAATCACAATCACCGCTTTTTGTCCGGTTGCGTCGGAATAGACGTGCATGTTGTTCGCCTGAGTGCCGAGCTTGCCGCTCTGATCGGTCATGTCTGCTGGCAGAGAGAAACTGAGTTTGCCATCCATCAGGTTCACCGGCTGACCGGTCGCGTTGCTTTCTGCGGACGCGCCCTGAGCAGGCGTTTTGGTGTCGCTGTTATCACAGGCTGCAAGGCCAACAACCAGCAGGCCAATCCCGACATATTTAACCAGATTGCGCATTGACTTCTTCCTTTCGATAAACGGCCATAACGGCTCATTCGTTCATCTTATCACAACTGATAAAGCGAACCCTTAACCTGCCTGCAATGCGGAGATTTCAGATTTATCTGCCAGCCTTTTCAGCAGCATATTGAGCAATACGCCATACATCGGCAGGAAGAACACGATGCTGATGAGCACCTTGAAGCAGTAGTCCACGAGGGCGATTTCCATCCAGTGTTCGGCCATAAAGGCATCCGGGCTGCGCCAGAAGGCGATAAAGAAGAAGGCCAGCGTATCGCTCACGTTACCGAACAGCGTGGAGGCGGTTGGTGCCATCCACCAGCGATGGTTTTGACGCAGGCGGTTGAACACATGAACGTCGAGGATCTGTCCCAGCGCGTAGGCCATAAAGCTGGCGGCGGCGATACGGGCGACAAACAGGTTGAAGTGCGTCAGCGCCTCAAAGCCCTGCCAGCTTCCCATGTAAAACAGGGAGGAAATCACATACGAAATGAACAGCGCCGGGAGCATCACCGCGAAAATAATGCGCCGCGCCAGCGGTGCGCCAAAGATCCGCACGGTCAAATCGGTGGCGAGGAAAATAAACGGAAAACTGAACGCGCCCCAGGTGGTGTGGAAACCAAAAATGGATATCGGGAGCTGCACCAGATAGTTGCTGGAGGTGATCACCAGCAGATGAAATAGCGAAAGCCAGAACAACGCCTTTACGCGCTGCGATTGAGAAAACTGCGTCATATTGTGACCTTTTTGAACGTTGGGGTGAGGGAACCCAATAAAAACCGCCGCATAATACTGCTTTGACTGGACTTTGCAATGGCTAATTTTCACGCAATCGTTAACCTGGTTTGCATTGATGGCAACGGGGCGTAAACTACAGCCGTTTTATTATGATCGAGAAGAAAATGACCGACCTGTTCTCCAGCCCAGACCACACCCTTGATGCCCAGGGCCTCCGCTGTCCGGAACCTGTCATGATGGTGCGCAAAACCGTGCGCACTATGCAGACCGGCGAAACGCTGTTAATTATTGCTGACGATCCGGCGACCACGCGCGATATCCCCGGTTTTTGTACCTTTATGGAACATGAGCTGGTAGCGCAGGAAACAGAAGCATTACCGTACCGGTATGTGATCCGTAAGGGGTAAACCCTCACCCCGGCCCTCTCCCAAAGGGAGAGGGAGAAAACCTTTCTAAACCATCGTTTCAAAATTTCGCGCTTTTGTGAGGCGCTTCACCTCCGCTTTTCCAGCCGTAGTCTAATTTTTAAGCGTATAAAACTAAAACACCGTTTTAACGCTTACCTCACTACCCTGGAGTTGACTCGATGAAAACGACCCTCAAGCCGTTACTGGCCGCTCTGTGTCTGTCTGCTTTTGCCTGCTCCGTTTCTGCTCAAACCATTAAAGCTGCTGATGTTCACCCTGAAGGCTACCCGAACGTGGTGGCGGTGCAGCATATGGGTGAAAAACTCAAACAACAAACCGATGGCAAACTGGAGATCAAGGTTTTTCCTGGCGGTGTATTGGGTGATGAAAAACAGATGATTGAACAGGCGCAGATGGGGGCTATCGACATGATCCGTGTCTCGATGGCACCTGTTGCCGCCATCCTGCCGGATATTGAAGTCTTTACGCTGCCCTATGTGTTCCGCGATGAAGACCATATGCACAAAGTTATCGACGGGGATATCGGCAAACAAATCGGCGATAAACTGACCGCCAACCCGAAATCCCGGCTGGTCTTCCTCGGCTGGATGGATTCCGGTACGCGTAACCTGATCACCAAAGAGCCGATCGTCAAACCGGAGGATCTGAAAGGGAAGAAGATCCGCGTGCAGGGTAGCCCGGTTGCGCTCGCCACGCTGAAAGACATGGGGGCGAACTCGGTGGCGATGGGCGTCAGCGAGGTTTACAGCGGCATGCAAACCGGCGTGATTGACGGCGCAGAGAACAACCCGCCGACCTTTATCGCCCATAACTACATGCCAGTCGCCAAAAACTACACCCTGAGCGGCCACTTTATCACCCCGGAAATGCTGCTCTACTCAAAAGTGAAATGGGACAAACTCAGCGCCGACGAGCAGCAAAAAGTGCTGACCCTGGCGCGTGAAGCGCAGTTTGAGCAACGCAAGCTGTGGGATGCTTATAACGCCCAGGCGCTGGAGAAAATGAAGGCGGGCGGGGTGCAGTTCCACGACATCGACAAAACGGTGTTCATCAAAGCCACAGAGCCGGTGCGCGCCCAGTATGGCGAAAAGCATCAGGATCTGATGAAAGCCATCGCTGACGTCCAGTAAACCGGAGCATGTATGTCCGAACTCTACCTGAAGTGGATGGACCGTCTGTACCTGCTCGCCATGACCGTGGCGGGCATTTCCCTGCTGGTGATGACGGTTGTGATTCCGATTGGCATCTTCTCGCGCTACGTGCTTAACCGCGGCGAGTCCTGGCCGGAGCCGATTGCCATTATCTGCATGGTGACGTTTACCTTCATTGGCGCGGCGGTAGGCTACCGCGCCGGGTCGCATATTGCGGTAAACATGCTCACGGACCGGCTGCCAGAAGGGCTGAAAAACCTCTGCGCCCGCGTGGTCGACCTGCTGATGTTGCTGATCTCCGCTCTGATGTTCTGGTACAGCCTCTGGCTGTGCGTCGATCTCTGGGAGCAGCCTGTCGCGGAATTCCCGATCCTGACCTCCGGTGAAAGCTATCTGCCGCTGCCGGTTGGGTCCGCCATTCTGATCCTGTTTGTTGTTGAACGCCTGCTGTTTGGCTCGCAGGAAAACCGTCCCGTCGTGCTGATCGGCAACCACAGTTAAGGGGTGAACAATGGATGCATTTGTTTTGTTATTCACCCTCGCCATTTTGCTGGCGCTGGGGATGCCGGTGGCCTTTGCCGTCGGGCTAAGCGCCGTGGCAGGGGCGCTGTGGATTGATCTGCCGCTGGAGGCGCTGATGATCCAGATCACCAGCGGGGTGAACAAATTTACCCTGCTGGCGATCCCGTTCTTCATCCTTGCCGGGGCGATCATGGCAGAAGGGGGCATTGCACGACGGCTGGTGAATTTCGCCTACGTATTTGTCGGCTTTATACGCGGCGGGCTGTCGCTGGTGAATATTGTTGCCTCGACGTTTTTTGGGGCGATTTCCGGTTCATCGGTGGCGGACACGGCCTCCATTGGCAGCGTGATGATCCCGGAGATGGAGAAGAAGGGCTACCCGCGCGAATACGCAGCGGCGGTGACGGCCAGCGGGTCGGTGCAGGCGATTTTAATCCCGCCCAGCCACAACTCGGTGATTTACTCGCTGGCGGCGGGCGGCACGGTTTCTATCGCCACGCTGTTTATCGCGGGCGTGCTGCCGGGGCTGCTGCTCGGCGTAAGCCTGATGGTGCTGTGTCTGGGGTTTGCCCGCAAACGCGGCTATCCGAAAGGAGAAAAAACTCCGTTTAAGCAAGCGCTAAAAATCATGCTCGATGCACTGTGGGGGCTGATGACGGTAGTAATTATCCTCGGCGGGATTTTGTCCGGGATATTCACCGCAACCGAATCCGCAGCCGTGGCCTGCCTGTGGGCGTTCTTTGTCACGATGTTTATCTATCGCGACTATAAGTGGAACGAACTGCCAAAGCTAATGTGCCGGACGGTCAAAACCGTCACCATCGTGATGATTTTGATCGGCTTTGCCGCGGCGTTTGGCGCGGTGATGACCTATATGCAGTTGCCGACGCGCATTACAGAGTTCTTCACCTCGCTGTCGGATAACAAATACGTGATCCTGATGTATCTCAATATCATGCTGCTGCTGATTGGCACGCTGATGGACATGGCTCCGATCATTTTGATCCTGACGCCGGTGCTGCTGCCGGTGACTAATTCGCTGGGGATCGACCCGGTGCATTTCGGGATGATCATGATGGTCAACCTGGGGATTGGGCTGATTACTCCGCCTGTCGGGTCAGTGCTGTTTGTGGCGAGCGCGGTGAGCAAACAGCGGATCGAAACGGTAGTCCGCGCCATGCTGCCGTTCTACGGCATGCTGCTGGTGGTCTTGGGGATGGTGACGTATATCCCGGCAATTTCTTTATGGTTGCCGAGGGTGTTAGGGATGCAGTAACGCCGCTCTTCTCCCTCTCCCTGTGGGTGAGGGTTGGGGTGAGGGCATCAAGCCGCACCCCAACCCATTGCCGGGTGGCGGCTACGCCTTACCCGGACTACGGTTCGATAACGATTTTATTTCCGACGTAATAACCGCAACGCGTTCGCCGTGACCAGCACCGTCGCCCCCGTATCCGCCAGCACTGCCAGCCATAGCCCGGTCATGCCGAGCAGCGTGGTTACAAGGAAAATGCCCTTCAGACCCAGCGCAATGCCAATGTTCTGGCGAATATTGGTGCGGGTTGCCCGTGCCAGCCCAATCATCTGCGCCAGCCCGGTCAGTCGGTTGTGCGTGAGCGCCGCGTCCGCCGTCTCCAGCGCCACGTCGGTGCCGCTGCCCATCGCAATGCCGATGGTGGAGGCTTTCATCGCCGGGGCATCGTTAATGCCGTCTCCGACCATCGCCAGCGGCGCGTGCGCGTTCAGTTCTGTCACGGCACGAACCTTATCCGCAGGCAATAATCCGGCTTTGAATTCCAGCCCCAGTTCACCGGCAATCGCCGCCGCCGCGCGCGGGTTATCGCCTGTCAAAATCACACCCTGCACACCCAGCTGATGCAGCGCCGCCACGGCGTCTTTTGCGTCATCGCGCAGGGTATCACGCAGCGCCAGTATCCCTTTCACCACATCGTCCTGTATGACGGCAACGACCGTCTGGCCAGCTTGTTCTAACGCCTCAACCTGTGGGTCAGGGGAGTGACCCGCCGCGACAATCACTATTTTTTTACCCGCGACTTCGGCCTCAATCCCTGACCCGACCAGCGCTCGTTGTGCGGTTGCCATCGGAATGTTCAGCCCGCGCGCCTGCGCTTCACGCACAACCGCCTGCGCCAGCGGGTGGGTTGACCCCTGCTCCACGGCGGCGGCCAGCGTAAGCAGTTCGTTTTCACTGATATCCTGCGGATACACACCGGTGACCTGCGGCTTGCCGACGGTCAGCGTGCCGGTTTTGTCGAACGCAATATGTTGAACCTGGCTCAACTGTTCCAGCGCCGCGCCACCCTTAATCAACGCACCGCGACGTGCCGCTGCCGCCAGGCCGGACGTAATCGCTGCTGGCGTGGAAATCACCAGCGCACACGGGCAGCCAATCAGCAGCAGCGTCAGCCCTTTATAAATCCAGCCTTCCCACGGCGCGCCGAAGAACAGCGGTGGGACGAGCGCCACCAGCAGGGCAACCAGCATGATGGCAGGCGTGTAAACCCGGCTAAAGCGGTCGATAAAACGTTCGACCGGCGCGCGGCGCTCTTCGGCCTCTTCAATCAGCTTCAGGATACGGTCAATGGCGCTGTCGCCTGGCTCAGAAAGTACCTTCAACTGCACCAGGCGATCGACGCTGGTGGCTCCGGCAGGCACTTTTTCACCCGCCGCGCGTTCTACCGGAATGGACTCTCCGGTGAGAGCACTTTCGTCAAAGCTGGCGTTGGCGGTGAGCAGCGCGCCATCCGCAGGCAAACGCCCGCCGGCGGCGACTTCAATGACATCGCCAGGGCGCAGGGTAGAAATAGCGGTTGTTTCGCGATTGCCGTTCACGACCCGCGTGGCGGTTTCGGGCTTCAGGGCCATTAACGCACTGACGCCTTTACGTGCGCGGCTTGCCGCCCAGCCCTCAAGACGTTCGCCGATTAAGAACAGCAGCAGAACCATCGCCGCTTCCGCCGTCGCGCCGATAAACAGCGCACCAATGGCCGCCACGCTCATCAGCGTTTCGATGGCAAACCAGCTGCCGCTTTTCATCAGACGCAGCGCCTGACGGACAATCGGGAACAGCCCGACCAGCGTGGTGGCGATAAACGCCAGGTTGCCGAACGGATGGTTAATCTGCTCCAGCCCCCAACTGAGGGCCATCATGATGATGAGGGTGATCAGTGGCAGATTTTCTTTTAAAGATGACGTTTTCTCTGCGGGGGCGGTTTCGCTACGCAGGGCGTAACCCGCCTTGCTGACGGCGGCTTCAACCTGTTGGCTGACGTCAGTATCGGCGCTTACCAGCAGTTTTTCAGTAGCGAACAGTACCTGAACGTGGCTGACGCCTGGCACCTGTTTGACTGCGTTTTCCACTTTACGGGCGCAGGCCGCGCAGTCCATACCGTTGACCAGCCAACTGTAGCGGTTGCCGCTTTCAGGCAGCGGCGCACTATTTGTGTCGCACGCTCCGTCGCAGCAGCATTCCTCTTTCGGTGGAACCGGGTTGAGCTTAAGTGCCGAGAATTGCGGGATTTTTTTAGGTATTTCTGGAGTCGACATGGCAGTCTCCGGTAATGATAATTTTCTCATTAACCGCAGCATACACTCTGGAGTCGACTCCAGAGTCAAGCGTTATTTAGATATACAGCGAACGCACAATCAGGAAGTGTCCGGCAAAGTAACAGGCGGCGGAAATCGCGTTATCCGCGCGGAAGCGGCGGCGATAATGGCTGCCCAGCCAGACGATATTACCGAGTAACAACAGCGCTGCACCGAAGAAGGCGGACATCGCCTGCGACGTTGGACGGAAGAACCACAGCTCGCCCGCCAGCCACACCATCACCAGCGTCATGGCGATAAACGTACAGACCGGCAGACGCATCTCTTCCAGACGCGTCCAGATCACCGCGATCAGCAGCGCGCCAATCACCAGCAACACCAGCGGCAGTGGCCAGAAGAAAGAGAGCGTCATCTGGCTGGCAAAGTAGATGGTATAAAGCAGATGCGACAGGAAGAACGCGCCCACGGCATACAGCAGACGCTGGCGCGGCAGCAGAGTTAAGGCATCACCAATCAACGACGCGCACAGCCCTGCAAGCACCAGATAGCTGATGGCGTTAAACATCGGTGCCTGCCAGGCCAGCAACAGCAGGAGCAGCAACGTGACGGGTTTAAACAACCAGCGCTGCCAGGCAGGGCCGCGGTACGACGCATCGACAAAAAGCCATGCGGACAAACAGACGGCGATAAATGACCAAAGCATATTAACTCCCTGTATCTGTTAAGGCTGAAAATCAGTTTCTGATCCAGTGTAGTGACGCGGGCGGGCGTTTGGCAATGCCGGGGCAGGCAAGGTATCCTGATTTCCGCATAATCTGATGGGATTTTTAAATGAGCAAGATGCCGCTGTTTTTCATTATCGTGGTGGCGATCATCGTCATTGCCGCCTCGTTCCGTTTCGTGCAACAGCGCCGCGAGAAAGCGGACAATGACGCCGCGCCGCTGCTGCAAAAGCGCGTGGTGGTGACGAACAAACGCGAGAAAGCGCTCAATGACCGCCGTTCCCGCCAGCAGCAGGTGACGCCTGCGGGAACCACGATGCGCTATGACGCGAGCTTTAAGCCGGAAACCGGCGGGCTGGAGATGACTTTTCGTCTGGACGCGCAGCAGTACCATCAACTGACGGTGGGAGAGAAAGGGACGCTGAGCTATAAAGGATCGCGGTTTGAAGGGTTTGAATCGGAGCAGTAATTTTCCCTCACCCCGGCCCTCTCCCAGAGGGAGAGGGTGTAATCGTCCCCTCTCCCTCTGGGAGAGGGTTAGGGTGAGGGTGTTACTTCTTCACCTGCGCCTTAAACTTTTTCATCCACACCAGCAGTTCAAACACGCCGAAAATAAACACCCGTAGCTGCTGCCAGCCGGTCATCTGTGGGCCATCTTTCGGCAGGCCGTTTTTCAGCATCACCATCTGCAGGGCATGCATGAATGAGGTGAAAATCAGCGCGACGTTAACGAAAATGTTCATCGGGCGCGGGAACGGGTGCACCAGATTCAAAATCAAAAACGCCCAGACGCCCAGCATCAGTAAACGTCCCAGGTTAATCAGTACCGGCATCGGAGCCTCCTTGTGCCTGACGGTGATACAGACGATAAGCGACCTGGCCTGCCACTTTTTCGCGGTGCAAATCCCAGTGCACGGGCACCGGCGGTAAACCGTTTTCCACTTCACTCTCTACATAAATAAGCGCGTCATCCGCCAGCCAGCCATTTTGCTCCAGCAGGGATAACGTCTCTTCCAGCAGCCCCTTGCGGAACGGCGGGTCGACAAAGACCACGTTGTGCGGCGTGCCCTTTTGCGCGAGAAAACTCAGCGTATTGGTGTTCACCACTTTTGCGTTGGTGGCTTTCAGCGTCGCCAGATTTTGCTGCAGCGTCTGCGCAACGCCGCGCTCCATCTCCAGAAGTGTGGCGCTGGCGGCATAGCGCGACAGCGCTTCCAGCCCTAATGCGCCGCTTCCGGCGAAGCAGTCCAGGCAATGGGCGTCTACCATTGACGGGGCCAGCCAGTTAAACAGCGTCTCGCGCACGCGGTCGGTGGTGGGGCGTAAACCGGGGCTGTCCGGCACCGGTAATTTCCGGCCTCGCCACTGACCGCCAATAATTCGAATTTGACCGGCCGGGGCGCGGGTGGGTTTCTTCATCTCAGGAAAGCTCTGTTAACAATTGGCCTGCGATTGCGGGCGGTGATGTCAATTAAGTAAAGTGTTAGACTATTTCATCATTTTTTTAGCTTCCATGTATATAGCGCCGCGAGGAGTGTAGTCGCAGATGGCAAAACAAAAAAAACGTGGCTTCTTTTCCTGGCTGGGTTTCGGTGAAAAAGAGCAAGAAACAGAACAGAAAACCGAAGAACAACAGGTTGTAGAAGAGCAGTCACAGCCTGAAACGCCTGTAGAGACCGCTGCGGTTGTCGAAGCGGAAGAGCCTGCCCACAGCAAAGAAGAGATTGAATCCTTTGCACAAGAGGTGGTTGAGGTCACTGAACAGGTTCAGGAGAGTGAGAAGCCAGAACCGGTCGTCATCGAAGCCGTTACCGAAGCGCCGCAGGCCGTTATCGAACACGAAGAGCTGCCGCTGCCGGAAGAGGTGAAAGCCGAAGCAATTTCTGCCGAAGAGTGGCAGGCCGAAGCGGAAACCGTTGAAATCGTTGAGGCGGTAGAAGAAGAAGCGGCCCTGGAGCCAGAGCTGACCGACGAAGAGCTGGAAGCCCAGGCGCTGGCGGCAGAAGCCGCGGAAGAAGCGGTTATCGTCGTGCCGGTGGAAGAACAGGCCGAAGCGGAAATCGTTCAGGAACAGGAAAAACCGACCAAAGAAGGTTTCTTCGCTCGCCTGAAACGTAGCCTGCTGAAAACCAAAGAAAACTTAGGTTCCGGATTTATCAGTCTTTTCCGCGGCAAAAAGATCGACGACGATCTGTTTGAAGAGCTGGAAGAGCAACTGCTGATTGCGGACGTGGGTGTCGAAACCACCCGTAAGATTATCGCCAACCTGACCGAAGGGGCGAGCCGCAAACAGCTGCGCGATGCCGAAGCGCTGTACGGCCTGCTGAAAGACGAGATGGGTGAAATTCTCGCAAAAGTTGACGAACCACTTAATATTGAAGGCAAAACGCCTTTTGTTATTCTGATGGTTGGCGTCAACGGTGTGGGGAAAACCACCACCATCGGCAAGCTGGCGCGTCAGTTCGAGCAGCAGGGTAAATCGGTGATGCTGGCGGCGGGCGATACCTTCCGTGCGGCGGCGGTTGAGCAACTGCAGGTCTGGGGCCAGCGCAACAACATCCCGGTGATTGCCCAGCATACCGGTGCGGATTCCGCATCTGTGATCTTCGATGCCATCCAGGCGGCGAAGTCGCGCAATGTGGACGTGCTGATTGCCGATACCGCAGGGCGTTTGCAGAACAAAGCGCACCTGATGGAAGAGTTGAAGAAAATCGTCCGCGTCATGAAGAAGCTGGACGAAGACGCACCGCATGAAATTATGCTGACTATTGATGCCAGCACCGGACAGAACGCTGTTAGCCAGGCGAAGCTGTTCCATGAAGCGGTAGGATTGACGGGGATCACGCTGACCAAGCTGGACGGCACCGCCAAAGGTGGGGTGATCTTCTCCGTGGCCGATCAGTTCGGCATTCCTATCCGTTACATCGGTGTGGGCGAGCGTATTGAGGATTTGCGTCCGTTTAAGGCGGACGACTTTATTGAGGCATTATTTGCCCGAGAGGACTAACAATGATTCGCTTTGAACACGTCAGCAAGGCCTATCTCGGTGGGAGACAAGCGCTGCAGGGGGTGACATTCCACCTGCAGCCAGGCGAGATGGCATTCCTGACCGGCCATTCCGGCGCGGGGAAAAGTACCCTGCTCAAGCTGATCTGTGGGATCGAACGGCCCAGCGCCGGGAAAATCTTTTTCAGCGGCCACGACATCAGCCGCCTGAAAAACCGTGAAGTGCCGTTCCTGCGTCGTCAGATTGGCATGATTTTCCAGGATCACCACCTGCTGATGGATCGCACCGTTTTTGATAACGTCGCTATCCCGCTGATTATTGCCGGTGCCAGCTATGATGACATCCGCCGTCGCGTCTCTGCGGCGCTGGATAAGGTCGGGCTGCTGGACAAAGCGAAGAACTTCCCAATCCAGCTTTCCGGCGGTGAACAGCAGCGTGTGGGCATTGCCCGTGCGGTGGTGAACAAGCCTGCCGTGTTGCTGGCGGATGAACCGACCGGTAACCTGGACGACGCCTTGTCCGAAGGGATTTTGCGTCTGTTTGAGGAATTTAACCGCGTGGGGGTCACGGTATTAATGGCGACGCACGACATCGGGCTGATCTCCCGTCGTTCGTACCGCATGCTGACCCTGAGCGACGGTCATTTGCACGGAGGCCACGGTGAATAAGCGTGATGCAATAAACCAGATTCGGCAGTTCAGCAACCGGTTTGACCGTTTCCGCAAGCCGCAGGGCGGCGGTGACAGCAATCGCAATGCGCCGAAGCGTGCGAAAGCCGCGCCGAAGCCAAATTCCCGCAAGACCAACGTCTTCAACGAGCAGGTGCGCTACGCTTTCCACGGCGCGCTGCAGGATTTGAAAAGCAAACCGCTGGCGACGTTCCTGACGGTGATGGTTATCGCCATCTCCCTGACGCTGCCGAGTGTCTGCTACATGGTTTACAAGAACGTGAATCAGGCGGCATCGCAGTATTACCCGTCGCCGCAGATCACCGTTTATCTGGACAAGGCGCTCGACGATAACGCGGCGGCGCAGGTGGTCGGGCAAATCCAGGCCGAACAGGGTGTGGAGAAGGTTAACTATCTTTCGCGCGATGAAGCGCTGGGTGAGTTCCGCAACTGGTCCGGCTTTGGCGGTGCGCTGGATATGCTCGAAGAGAACCCGTTGCCTGCCGTGGCGGTAGTGATCCCGAAGCTCGATTTCCAGGGCACCGACTCGCTTAATACCCTGCGCGACCGTATCACCCGCATCAACGGGATTGATGAAGTGCGCATGGACGACAGCTGGTTTGCGCGCCTCTCTGCCCTGACCGGGCTGGTGGGCCGTGTGGCGGCAATGATTGGCGTACTGATGGTAGCGGCGGTGTTCCTCGTCATCGGTAACAGCGTGCGCCTGAGCATCTTCGCCCGTCGCGACACCATCAACGTGCAGAAACTGATTGGTGCGACGGATGGTTTCATCCTCCGCCCGTTCCTCTACGGTGGTGCGTTATTAGGTTTTTCGGGTGCATTTCTTTCATTGATTTTGTCAGAAATTTTGGTGATGCGGCTTTCGTCTGCCGTCACCGAAGTGGCGCAGGTTTTCGGAACGAAGTTTGATATCAGTGGCTTAGGGTTCGATGAGTGCCTGTTGTTGCTGCTGGTCTGCTCCATGATTGGCTGGATAGCCGCATGGCTGGCAACTGTGCAACATTTACGTCACTTTACTCCCGACTAATAAAAGCGTGGTATAATCTTTCCCTGCACCGAGATGTTCGCTCTGCAGGGAAAGAGTCCCTGTTGCCTCTTCCCCGCATTATCATTTCCATGTCACATTTTGTGCGTAATTTATTCACCGTTGCACCTGGAACTTGTGGATAAAATCACTGTCTGATAAAAGAGTGAGTGCTAATCTCGTTGCTCAAACGCTTTGGCATGGTTGTTGCCTGACGGGGACAACCTGGACCAGAAGAAACATTGAGAGGAATGAATGACCAAAGAAATGCAAACTTTAGCTTTAGCCCCTGTTGGTAACCTGGAATCTTACATCCGGGCTGCGAACACCTGGCCGATGTTAACGGCCGAGGAAGAAAAGGAGCTTGCTGAAAAGCTGCATTACCAGGGCGATCTGGAAGCAGCGAAGAAGCTGATCCTGTCTCACCTGCGCTTTGTTGTTCACATTGCTCGTAATTATGCGGGCTATGGCCTGCCGCAGGCGGACTTGATTCAGGAAGGTAACATTGGTCTGATGAAGGCTGTACGTCGCTTTAACCCGGAAGTGGGTGTGCGACTGGTCTCCTTCGCCGTGCACTGGATCAAAGCTGAAATTCACGAATACGTGCTGCGTAACTGGCGTATCGTGAAGGTCGCCACGACAAAAGCGCAACGCAAACTGTTCTTCAACCTGCGTAAAACCAAGCAGCGTCTGGGCTGGTTCAATCAGGATGAAGTGGAAATGGTGGCGCGCGAGCTGGGTGTATCCAGCAAAGACGTCCGCGAGATGGAATCCCGTATGGCCGCGCAGGACATGACATTTGATATGTCCTCCGACGACGACGCGTCCGACAGCCAGCCGATGGCACCGGTTCTGTATCTGCAGGATAAAACCTCTAACTTTGCTGACGGCATCGAAGAGGACAACTGGGAAGACCAGGCGGCGAACAAGCTGACCCATGCGATGGAAGGCCTCGACGAGCGTAGTCAGGACATCATCCGCGCCCGCTGGCTGGACGAAGACAACAAGTCCACGCTGCAGGAGCTGGCCGACCGCTACGGCGTCTCCGCTGAACGTGTGCGTCAGCTTGAAAAGAACGCCATGAAAAAACTTCGCGCCGCTATCGAAGCGTAATTTCCGCGAAGTACACCGAGAACCCTCGAATGCAAATTCGGGGGTTTTGTTTTTTTAGCGCCCGCTCTGGCGAATTTCTCCCCCCTGGCAAACACTTACTGATGCGCTAAGCAGGCGACTTTCTCAGGGGGACAGGGTGAAAAATAACGAACTGAACGACCGGCGTTTACAGGCGACGCCGCGTGGCATCGGCGTGATGTGTAACTTCTATGCCGATAAAGCCGAAAACGCCACGGTGTGGGACGTGGAAGGCAACGAGTACATCGACTTCGCCGCCGGGATCGCCGTGCTGAATACCGGCCATCGCCATCCAAAAGTTATCTCTGCCATCGAAAAACAGCTCCATGCGTTTACCCATACGGCGTACCAGATTGTGCCGTACGAAGGCTATGTGTCGCTCGCTGAGCGCATTAACGCCCGCGTCCCGATTGACGGCCCGGCGAAAACGGCGTTCTTCTCCACCGGCGCAGAGGCGGTTGAGAACGCGGTTAAAATTGCCCGCGCATATACCAAACGCCCCGGTCTTATCACCTTCGGCGGTGCCTTCCACGGGCGCACTTTTATGACCATGGCGCTGACGGGCAAAGTCGCGCCGTACAAGCTCGGCTTCGGGCCGTTCCCCGGCTCGGTGTATCACGCGCACTATCCGAATGAACTGCACGGCGTCAGCACAGCAGAGGCGTTAAAAAGCCTGGAGCGTATCTTCAAGGCGGATATCGCGCCGGATCAGGTAGCGGCCATCATTCTTGAGCCGGTGCAGGGTGAGGGTGGGTTCAACGTCGCCCCCGCTGATTTTATGCAGGCGTTACGGGCCCTGTGCGATACCCACGGAATTTTGCTGATCGCCGACGAAGTACAAACTGGCTTCGCGCGTACCGGCAAACTCTTCTCGATGGAAAACCACTGCGTGAAGCCGGACCTGATCACCATGGCGAAAAGCCTGGCAGGTGGGATGCCGCTCTCTGCGGTCTCTGGCCGCGCAGAGGTGATGGATGCGCCCGCGCCCGGCGGGCTGGGTGGAACCTATGCGGGCAATCCGCTGGCGATTGCGGCAGCTCATGCGGTGCTGGACGTGATTGACGAAGAGGACCTCTGCACGCGTGCGGCGCATCTCGGTCACCACCTGGTGGAAGTCCTCAACAAAGCGAAAGACGGTTGCCCGTATATCGCGGATATTCGTGCGCAAGGCTCAATGGTCGCGGTGGAGTTTAACGATCCGCAAACCGGCCAGCCGTCACCGGAGTTCACCCGTGAAGTACAAGCGCGTGCATTGCAGGAAGGGCTGTTGCTGCTGAGCTGCGGCGTCTATGGCAACGTCATCCGCTTCCTGTATCCGCTCACCATCCCTGAGGTTCAGTTCCGCAAGGCACTGGATATTATCTCTGCGGCGCTGACTCGTTAAAGCCAGAAGCCCGACGGAAATCTCTGTCGGGCTTAGCATATATACATTTCAAATTAGCTATTCCAAAATCATAAAAATGGGGTATGTTTTAGCAGAGTGTGCTGAAAAAGCGCGAGTGGCACACCTATAAACGAAATAAAGCGCTACACAACAACATCACAACAATCGTAATAACCATAATAATGGGGAATCTCAGGATGAACATGAAGGGTAAAGCGTTACTGGCAGGATGTATCGCGCTGGCATTCAGCACCATGGCTCAGGCAGATATCAAAGTGGCTGTTGTTGGGGCGATGTCCGGTCCGGTAGCGCAGTACGGCGATCAGGAGTTTACGGGCGCGGAACAGGCGGTTGCAGACATTAATGCTAAGGGCGGTATCAAAGGCGAAAAACTGCAGATCGTAAAATATGATGATGCCTGTGACCCGAAACAAGCGGTCGCGGTGGCGAACAAAGTGGTGAACGACGGGATCAAATACGTTATCGGTCACCTGTGCTCCTCCTCCACGCAGCCTGCGTCTGACATCTATGAAGACGAAGGCATTCTGATGATCACGCCTGCTGCGACTGCACCGGAACTGACCGCGCGCGGTTATAAGCTGATCCTGCGTACCACGGGTCTGGACTCCGATCAGGGCCCGACTGCCGCGAAATACATTCTGGATAAAGTGAAACCGCAGCGTATTGCGATCGTTCATGACAAACAGCAGTACGGTGAAGGTCTGGCGCGTGCGGTGCAGGATAACCTGAAGAAAGGCAACGCTAACGTGGTGTTCTTCGATGGTATCACCGCCGGTGAGAAAGACTTCTCCACCCTGGTGGCGCGTCTGAAGAAAGAGAATATCGATTTCGTTTACTACGGTGGCTATCACCCGGAAATGGGCCAGATCCTGCGTCAGGCACGTGCGGCCGGCCTGAAAACCCAGTTCATGGGGCCAGAAGGTGTGGCGAACGTCTCCCTGTCTAACATCGCAGGTGAATCTGCTGAAGGCCTGCTGGTGACCAAGCCGAAGAATTACGACCAGGTGCCTGCGAACAAACCGATCGTAGATGCCATCAAGGCGAAGAAGCAGGACCCAAGCGGTGCGTTCGTGTGGACCACCTACGCTGCGCTGCAGTCTCTGCAGGCGGGCCTGAACCAGTCAGCCGATCCGGCTGAGATTGCCACCTGGCTGAAAGCGAACTCCGTCGACACCGCTATGGGGCCGCTGTCCTGGGATGAGAAGGGCGATCTGAAAGGCTTCGAGTTTGGTGTGTTTGACTGGCATGCGAACGGGACTGCTACAGACGCCAAATAAAAGCAAAAAGGCAACGTAAGTTGCCTTTTTTAATGTTTTCTCCCTCTCCCCGTGGGAGAGGGCTGGGGTGAGGGCAACAGGCCGCACACATCAACTCTGACGCTTCTCCCACCCGTTCGCCTGCGCCGTAAACCCTAACGCCTGCATAAATGCTGCCATCACGCCGCGGTCTTCCACGCCCACGTCGGCCATCCACCAGGAGGTGACGCTCGGGTTTTCGCGGATCACTTCTTCAATCAAATACTGCCCCACGCCACGGCGACGGGTAACGTCACGCACGCGCAGTGAATCCAGCGCGCCCTGCGTGCCGCTCAGCGTCACGCGAACGGCGGCCAGTAAACGCTCGTTAAAGCGTGCGGCATAAATGCGGTGATTCTCGTCAACGCTCAGTGATGAAGGGGAGTATTCCGGCCAGATTTTGCCCAGGTCGATATGATCCTGGTCGCTAAAGGTCACCAGACGAACGATAGTCAGTTTCATTAGCTGCTTGTCCAAATCAAAAAGAGTAAGGGCAGTGTACTCAATTTATTCCGCCAGCGGCTTCCTCTTTTTATATCCATATACCAGGTGATTAGTTTTTTGGTAACGCCATGTGTAGTTCGAAAATACATGGATCGAAAAATAAGCAGAATTTTAACCTAAATGGTAGTGATTTATTCGGCGCATTGTACCGTTATTTTATGCTGCCAACTGTGCTTTTATTTGTTTATCTCTGCCTGATTTCAGAATATTATCTTTGCTTAATCGCCTGAAAAATAGAGATTTTAGTCTGGTTTTTGACAAAAAACTGCGCTAAACCATTAAAGGCACTGGTAAAAATAGCGTTGTTCAATAAAAGTACAGAATGCTTTTTAACCATAATAAAACAAAATATAAACATCACGTCACGAATGGGGATTCAGAGATGAAAAGGAACGCGAAAGCATTAATCGCGGGAATGGTTGCACTGTCGATTTCGCAGGCAGCCATGGCGGACGATATTAAAGTTGCCGTTGTCGGTGCCATGTCCGGTCCGGTTGCCCAGTGGGGCGACATGGAGTTCAACGGCGCGCGTCAGGCCATCAAAGATATCAATGCCAAAGGCGGTATTAAGGGCGACAAACTGGTCGGCGTAGAGTATGACGACGCCTGCGATCCTAAACAGGCCGTCGCGGTTGCCAACAAAATCGTGAACGATGGCATCCAGTACGTCATCGGCCATTTGTGTTCATCCTCCACGCAGCCCGCGTCTGATATCTACGAAGACGAAGGCATTCTGATGATCACCCCTGGCGCAACCAACCCGGAACTGACCCAGCGCGGCTATCAGCACATCATGCGTACCGCTGGTCTGGACTCCTCTCAGGGGCCAACGGCCGCAAAATACATCCTTGAGGCCGTCAAGCCGCAGCGCATCGCCATTATTCATGACAAGCAGCAGTACGGCGAAGGTCTGGCGCGCTCGGTTCAGGACGGCCTGAAAAAAGGCGGCGCGAATATCGTCTTCTTTGATGGCATTACCGCAGGCGAGAAAGATTTCTCCGCGCTGATTGCCCGTCTGCAAAAAGAGAATATCGACTTCGTTTACTACGGTGGCTACTACCCGGAAATGGGCCAGATGCTGCGTCAGGCGCGCGCGACTGGTCTTAAAACCCAGTTCATGGGGCCAGAGGGCGTGGGCAATGCTTCCCTGTCTAATATCGCGGGCGGTTCTGCCGAAGGCATGCTGGTAACAATGCCAAAACGCTATGACCAGGAGCCGGCAAACAAGGCTATCGTAGAGGCGCTCAAGGCGCAGAAGAAAGATCCAAGTGGTCCTTACGTCTGGATCACCTACGCCGCGGTACAGTCTCTGGCCACCGCGCTGGAACGTACCGGCAGCAAAGAGCCGCTGGATCTGGTGAAAGATTTAAAAGCACACGGGGCGAACACCGTGATTGGGCCGCTGAACTGGGATGAGAAAGGCGATCTGAAGGGATTTGAATTTGGTGTCTTTAAGTGGCACGCCGACGGGTCTTCCTCGGTCGCCAGATAATTATCCCGCCGCCCGGATTACCGGGCGGGTATAAAAAGGTTTCCTTATGTCCGAGCAGTTTCTCTATTTCTTGCAGCAGATGTTTAACGGCGTCACGCTGGGAAGCACCTACGCGCTGATCGCCATCGGCTACACGATGGTTTACGGCATTATCGGCATGATCAACTTCGCCCACGGCGAGGTGTACATGATCGGTAGCTACGTCTCCTTTATGATCATTGCCGCCCTGATGATGATGGGCATCGACAGTAGCTGGTTGCTGGTCGCCGCCGGGTTTGTCGGCGCGATTGTGATTGCCAGCGCCTACGGCTGGAGTATCGAGCGCGTGGCCTACCGGCCGGTGCGCAGCTCCAAGCGCCTGATTGCGCTGATCTCCGCGATTGGTATGTCTATCTTCCTGCAAAACTATGTCAGCCTGACCGAAGGTTCGCGCGACGTGGCGTTGCCAAGCCTGTTTAACGGCCAGTGGATTGTGGGGGCCAGCGAAAACTTCTCTGCCTCTATCACCACCATGCAGCTGGTTATCTGGATCGTGACCTTCCTGGCAATGCTGGCGCTGACTATTTTCATTCGCTACTCCCGCATGGGACGCGCCTGCCGCGCCTGCGCGGAAGACCTGAAAATGGCGAGCCTGCTCGGTATCAACACCGACCGCGTGATTGCGCTCACCTTCGTGATCGGCGCAGCGATGGCGGCAGTGGCGGGCGTGCTGCTTGGTCAGTTCTACGGCGTGATCAACCCGTACATCGGCTTTATGGCCGGGATGAAAGCCTTCACCGCGGCGGTACTGGGCGGTATCGGCAGTATTCCGGGCGCGATGATCGGCGGCCTGATCCTGGGCGTGGCCGAAGCGCTCTCCTCGGCGTACCTGAGTACGGAATATAAAGATGTGGTGTCGTTTGCCCTGCTGATTCTGGTTCTGCTGGTGATGCCTACCGGTATTCTGGGCCGTCCGGAGGTAGAGAAAGTATGAAACCGATGCATTTTGCAATGGCGCTGCTCTCTGCCGCCATGTTCTTCGTTCTGGCGGGCGTCTTTATGGGCGTCCAGTTAGAACTGGATGGCACTAAGCTGGTGGTGGATACCGCCGCCGACATCCGCTGGCAGTGGGTGTTTATCGGCACCGCCGTGGTATTCCTGTTCCAGCTTCTGCGTCCGGTGTTCCAGAAGACGCTGAAAGGCGTCTCCGGGCCGAAATTCGTGCTGCCTGCTATCGACGGCTCTACCGTGAAGCAGAAGCTGTTCCTCGTGGCGCTGCTGGTGGCGGCTGTAGCGTGGCCGTTCATGGTGTCGCGCGGCACGGTAGATATCGCCACCCTGACCATGATTTACGTCATTCTCGGTCTCGGTCTGAACGTGGTGGTGGGCTTGTCTGGCCTGCTGGTACTGGGCTACGGCGGTTTCTACGCCATCGGCGCGTACACCTTTGCGCTGTTGAACCACTATTACGGCCTCGGCTTCTGGACCTGCCTGCCGCTGGCGGGGCTGGTTTCTGCCGCCGCGGGCTTCCTGCTCGGCTTCCCGGTGCTGCGCCTGCGCGGTGACTACCTGGCGATTGTGACCTTAGGCTTCGGCGAAATTGTCCGTATCCTGCTGCTTAACAACACTGAAGTGACCGGCGGCCCGAACGGCATCAGTCAGATCCCGAAACCGACCTTCTTCGGCCTGGAGTTCAGCCGTTCCGCCCGTGAAGGTGGCTGGGACACCTTCAGCAACTTCTTTGGCATCAAGTATGACCCGTCCGACCGCGTGATCTGGCTCTACCTGGTGGTGCTGCTGCTGGTGGTCATTACCCTGTTTGTGATTAACCGTCTGCTGCGCATGCCGCTGGGCCGCGCGTGGGAAGCGCTGCGTGAAGATGAGATCGCCTGTCGCTCGCTGGGCCTGAACCCGACCCGCATCAAGCTGACCGCGTTCACCATCAGCGCCGCGTTTGCCGGTTTCGCCGGGACACTGTTCGCCGCGCGTCAGGGCTTTGTCAGCCCGGAATCGTTCACTTTTGCCGAATCGGCCTTTGTGCTGGCGATTGTGGTGCTCGGCGGGATGGGCTCGCAGTTCGCCGTGATCCTCGCGGCTATCCTGCTGGTGGTCTCGCGTGAGCTGATGCGCGACTTTAACGAGTACAGCATGCTGATGCTGGGTGGTTTGATGGTGCTGATGATGATCTGGCGTCCGCAGGGCCTGCTGCCGATGACCCGTCCACAGCTGAAGCTGAAGAACGGGCAAGCAAAAGGAGAGCAGGCATGAAGCCTTTATTATCTGTTAACGGCCTGATGATGCGTTTTGGTGGCCTGCTGGCGGTCAATAACGTCAATCTGGATCTGCACAAAAAAGAGATCGTCTCCCTGATTGGCCCGAACGGTGCGGGGAAAACCACGGTGTTTAACTGCCTGACCGGTTTTTACAAGCCGACGGGCGGCACCATCATGCTGCGCGACCAGCATCTGGAAGGGCTGCCGGGCCAGCAGATTGCCCGCATGGGCGTGGTGCGTACCTTCCAGCACGTGCGTCTGTTCCGCGAGATGACGGTGATTGAGAACCTGCTGGTGGCGCAACACCAGCAGCTTAAAACCGGCGTCTTTTCTGGCCTGCTCAAAACCCCGGCCTTCCGCCGCGCGCAGGAGGAAGCGCTTGACCGCGCGGCGACCTGGCTCGACCGTATTGGCCTGCTGCAACATGCCAACCGTCAGGCGAGCAACCTGGCCTATGGCGACCAGCGTCGTCTGGAGATTGTGCGCTGCATGGTGACGCAGCCGGAAATCCTGATGCTCGACGAACCGGCGGCGGGCCTCAACCCGAAAGAGACCAAAGAGCTGGACGAGCTGATTGCCGAGCTGCGCGATCATCACGACACCACCATCCTGCTGATTGAGCATGACATGAAGCTGGTGATGGGCATTTCTGACCGTATCTACGTGGTAAACCAGGGCACGCCGCTGGCGAACGGCACACCGGAAGAGATCCGTAACAACCCGGACGTGATCCGCGCATACCTTGGTGAGGCATAAGATGGAAAAAGCGATGTTAACGTTCGACAAGGTGAATGCCCATTACGGCAAGATCCAGGCGCTGCACGACGTCAGCCTGCATATCAATCAGGGTGAAATCGTCACCCTGATTGGGGCCAACGGCGCGGGGAAAACCACGCTGCTCGGCACGCTGTGCGGCGACCCGCGCGCCACCAGCGGGCGAATAGTGTTTGATGGCAAAGACATCACCGACTGGCAGACTGCCAGGATCATGCGTGAGGCGGTAGCGATTGTCCCGGAAGGGCGTCGCGTGTTCTCGCGTATGACGGTGGAAGAGAACCTGGCGATGGGCGGTTTCTTTGCCGATCGCGATCAGTTCCAGACCCGCATCAAGTGGGTATATGAACTCTTCCCGCGCCTGTGGGAGCGGCGTATTCAGCGTGCGGGCACCATGTCCGGCGGTGAACAGCAGATGCTGGCGATTGGCCGCGCGCTGATGAGCCAGCCGCGCCTGCTGCTGCTGGACGAACCGTCGCTCGGTCTTGCACCGATCATCATCCAGCAGATTTTCGACACCATCGAACAGTTGCGCAAAGAGGGGATGACCATCTTCCTCGTCGAGCAGAACGCCAACCAGGCGCTGAAGCTCGCCGATCGCGGCTACGTGCTGGAGAATGGTCGCGTGGTGCTCTCCGATACCGGCGACGCGCTGCTGGCGAACGAAGCGGTGCGGAGTGCGTACTTGGGTGGCTAAGCCGTCTGTATCGCCCGGTGGCGCTTACGCTTACCGGGCCTACGGGATCGAGTAGGCCGGGTAAGGCGTAGCCGCCACCCGGCTTTTTTTACCCCCCACCCCCTTCACACAACCATCATCCCCCTGACGCTTTGTTGTCACTTATCTGTAAACAAACAGTTATTTTTCTGTCATTCGAGCATGTCATGTTACCTCGCGAGCACAAAACGCGTGATATCGCGCATCCGGCACAATAAGAGAGATGACAATGACATCGTTACGACATACAGCTTTGGGTCTGGCAATCGGTCTGGCTTTTGCGACGAACGCAATGGCTGTCACCACCATTCCGTTCTGGCATTCCATGGAAGGGGAGTTGGGTAAAGAGGTTGACTCCCTGGCGCAACGTTTCAACGACGCCCACCCGGATTACAAAATTGTGCCGGTGTACAAAGGCAACTACGAACAGAGCCTGAGCGCGGGTATCGCCGCCTTCCGTACCGGTAACGCACCTGCCATTCTGCAGGTTTATGAAGTGGGCACCGCCACCATGATGGCCTCTAAAGCCATCAAACCGGTCTACGAAGTGTTCAAAGACGCAGGCATTAACTTCGACGAATCCCAGTTCGTGCCGACCGTCTCCGGTTACTACACCGACTCTAAAACCGGCCATATGCTGTCGCAGCCGTTTAACAGCTCCACGCCGGTGCTGTACTACAACAAAGACGCCTTCAAAAAAGCCGGTTTAGACCCGGAGCAGCCGCCAAAAACCTGGCAGGATCTGGCGGAGTACACCGCGAAGCTGAAAGCGGCGGGGATGAAGTGCGGCTACGCCAGCGGCTGGCAGGGCTGGATTCAGATTGAAAACTTCAGCGCCTGGCACGGTCTGCCGGTCGCCACCAAAAACAACGGCTTCGACGGTACGGATGCCGTGCTGGAGTTCAACAAGCCAGAGCAGGTGAAGCACATCGCGCTGCTTGCCGATCTGAACAAGAAGGGCGACTTCAGCTACTTTGGCCGTAAAGACGAATCCACCGAGAAGTTCTACAACGGCGACTGCGCCATTACCACCGCCTCTTCCGGCTCGCTGGCAGACATCCGCCACTACGCTAAATTCAACTACGGCGTGGGCATGATGCCATACGACGCTGACGTGAAAGGCGCGCCGCAGAACGCCATCATCGGCGGGGCGAGCCTGTGGGTGATGCAGGGCAAAGACAACGGCACCTACAAAGGCGTGGCCGAGTTCCTCGACTTCCTGGCGAAGCCGGAAAATGCCGCCGAATGGCACCAGAAGACCGGCTATCTGCCGATCACCAAAGCTGCGTATGACCTGACCCGTGAGCAGGGCTTCTACAGCAAAAACCCAGGAGCCGATATCGCCACGCGCCAGATGCTGAACAAGCCGCCGTTGCCGTTCACCAAAGGCCTGCGTCTCGGCAACATGCCGCAGATCCGCACCATCGTGGATGAAGAGTTAGAGAGCGTGTGGACCGGTAAGAAGACGCCTCAGCAGGCGCTGGACTCTGCGGTAGAGCGCGGGAATCAGCTGCTGCGCCGCTTTGAGCAGTCGACCAAATCGTAATCTGTGATTTGCCCGGTGGCGCGTAGCGATCCGGGCCTACGACGTGCCACATCCAGGCCGGGTAAGGCGTAGCCGCCACCCGGCATTGTTCAGGAACCAAATCTCAATGTCATCATCCCGTCCGGTGTTCCGTTCCCGCTGGCTGCCGTACCTGCTGGTCGCGCCGCAACTGGTCATCACCGTTATCTTCTTTATCTGGCCTGCGGGCGAAGCGCTGTGGTACTCGGTGCAAAGCGTCGATCCGTTCGGGCTTTCCAGCCAGTTTGTCGGGCTGGACAATTTCACCGCGTTGTTCCATGACAGCTACTATCTGGACTCCTTCTGGACGACGATGAAGTTCAGCGCGCTCGTCACCGTCAGCGGCCTTGTCGCGTCGTTGTTTTTCGCCGCGCTGGTGGATTACGTGGTGCGCGGCAGCCGTCTGTATCAGACGCTGATGCTGCTGCCCTACGCCGTGGCCCCCGCCGTGGCCGCCGTACTGTGGATCTTCCTGTTTAACCCTGGTCGCGGGCTGATCACCCATTTCCTGGCAGAATTTGGTTATGACTGGAACCACGCCCAGAACAGCGGCCAGGCGATGTTCCTGGTGGTGTTCGCCTCGGTGTGGAAGCAGATCAGCTACAACTTCCTGTTCTTCTTTGCCGCGTTGCAGTCCATCCCGCGCTCGCTGGTGGAAGCCGCCGCGATTGACGGCGCAGGTCCCATTCGTCGTTTCTTCCGATTATCGCTGCCGCTGATCGCTCCGGTGAGTTTCTTCCTGCTGGTGGTCAACCTGGTGTACGCCTTCTTCGACACCTTCCCGGTGATCGACGCGGCCACCGCAGGCGGCCCGGTACAGGCAACGACAACGCTGATTTATAAGATCTACCGCGAAGGTTTTGCGGGGCTGGACCTCTCGGCTTCGGCCGCGCAGTCGGTCGTGCTGATGTTCCTCGTCATCATCCTCACGGTGGTGCAGTTCCGCTATGTTGAAAGTAAGGTGCGCTACCAATGATTGAGAACCGTCGCGGGCTGACGATTTTCAGCCATACCATGCTGATTCTGGGCATCATCGTCATCCTGTTCCCGCTGTACGTGGCCTTTGTGGCCGCCACGCTGGACACCAAAGCGGTATTCGACACGCCGATGACGCTGATCCCCGGCGGGCACCTTTTCGAGAACATGAAGACCATCTGGACCCAGGGCGTGGGGGCCAACAGCGCACCGTTCTGGCTGATGATGCTCAACAGCTTCATCATGGCGTTTGGCATCACCGTGGGCAAAATCACGGTGTCGATGCTCTCGGCGTTTGCCATCGTCTGGTTCCGCTTTCCGCTGCGTAACCTCTTCTTCTGGATGATCTTCATCACCCTGATGCTGCCGGTGGAGGTGCGTATTTTCCCGACGGTAGAAGTGATCGCCAACCTCAGGATGCTCGACAGCTACGCGGGCTTAACCCTGCCGCTGATGGCCTCGGCGACCGCCACCTTTCTGTTCCGCCAGTTCTTTATGACCCTGCCGGACGAACTGATTGAAGCCGCGCGTATCGACGGCGCGTCGCCGATGCGTTTCTTCCGCGACATTGTACTGCCGCTGTCGAAAACCAACCTCGCGGCGCTGTTTGTGATCACCTTTATCTACGGCTGGAACCAGTATCTGTGGCCGCTGCTGATTATTCAGGACGTCAACCTCGGCACCGCCGTGGCGGGCATCAAAGGCATGATCGCCACTGGCGAAGGCACCACCCTCTGGAACCAGGTGATGGCGGCGATGCTGCTGACCCTTATCCCCCCGGTCGTTATCGTTTTAGCCATGCAGCGTGCGTTTGTGCGTGGTTTAGTGGACAGTGAGAAATAAGATGGCAGGCTTAAAATTACAGGCAGTCACCAAAAGCTGGGATGGCAAAACCCAGGTCATTCAGCCATTAACGCTCGACGTGGCGGACGGAGAGTTTATCGTGATGGTCGGTCCGTCCGGCTGCGGCAAGTCAACGCTGCTGCGCATGGTGGCGGGGCTTGAGCGCGTCACCTCCGGGGATATCTGGATTGACCGCCAGCGCGTCACCGAGATGGAGCCGAAAGACAGAGGCATCGCGATGGTGTTCCAGAACTATGCCCTCTATCCGCACATGAGCGTGGAAGAGAACATGGCCTGGGGGCTGAAAATCCGCGGCATGGGCAAAGGTCATATCGACGAGCGCGTGAAAGAGGCCGCGCGCATACTGGAGCTGGACGGCCTGCTCAAGCGCCGCCCGCGAGAGCTTTCCGGCGGTCAGCGCCAGCGCGTGGCGATGGGGCGCGCCATCGTGCGCGACCCGGCCGTATTCCTGTTCGATGAGCCGCTCTCTAACCTCGACGCCAAGCTGCGCGTGCAGATGCGCCTTGAGCTGCAGCAGCTGCATCGTCGTCTGAAAACCACCTCGCTGTACGTCACGCACGATCAGGTCGAGGCCATGACTCTCGCCCAGCGCGTGATGGTAATGAACAAAGGCATCGCCGAGCAGATTGGCACCCCGGTGGAAGTGTACGAAAAACCGGCCAGCCGCTTTGTGGCGAGCTTTATCGGCAGCCCGGCAATGAACCTGCTGGAAGGGCGCATCAGCAGCGCGGGCACCCACTTTGAGCTGGAAAGCGGGATGGCATTACCGATCAACTGGTACTATCGTGGCTACGCCGGGCGTAAGATGACGCTCGGTATCCGCCCGGAACATATTGCTTTAACCTCTCAGGCGGACGGCGGCGTGCCGCTGGTGATGGACACGCTGGAGATGCTGGGCGCTGATAATCTGGCGCATGGACGCTGGGGCGAGCAAAAAATGGTGGTGCGACTGGCGCATCAGGAGCGCCCTAAAGCGGGCAGCACGCTGTGGCTGCATCTGCCGGAAAATCACCTGCACTTATTTGACGGTGAAACAGGACAACGAGTATGAGCAACTGGCCTTATCCCCACATCGTCGCCCACCGTGGCGGCGGTAAACTGGCACCGGAAAACACCCTGGCGGCGATTGATGTTGGCGCGCGTTACGGCCACACGATGATCGAGTTCGACGCCAAGCTGTCGAAAGACGGCGAAATTTTTCTGCTCCACGACGATAATCTCGAGCGCACCAGCAACGGCTGGGGCGTGGCGGGTGAGCTACCTTGGCGCGACCTGCTGAAGGTGGATGCCGGAAGCTGGTACAGCGGCGAATTCAAAGGCGAACCGCTGCCGCTGCTGGCGGACGTGGCGGACCGTTGTCGTCATCACGGGATGATGGCCAACATTGAAATCAAACCGACCACCGGCACCGGGCCGTTAACGGGTAAGGTGATTGCGCTGGCCGCGCGTGAACTGTGGGAAGGCATGACCGCGCCGCTGCTGTCGTCATTTGACATCGACGCGCTGGAGGCCGCGCAGGCTGCTGTGCCGGAGCTACCGCGTGGGCTGCTGCTGGACGAGTGGCGTGAAGACTGGCGCGCGCTGACGACCCGCTTAGCCTGCGTGTCGATCCACCTGAATCACAAGCTGCTGGATGAAGCACGAGTGAAAATGCTTAAAGACGCGGGGCTGCACATTCTGGTCTATACCGTTAACAAACCCCAGCGTGCGGCCGAGCTGCTGCGCTGGGGCGTGGACAGCATTTGTACCGATGCGATTGACCGGATCGGCCCAAACTTTAGTTCTGCGGATTATTAAGCATACTGCCGTTAGACTGCGACGGCAGCATATGCTGCTGACCGCTGTTTAACGTGCTACCACCGCTCAGCATCCCGCCGTTTTTATTCTGCAGCGGCTGTTCACGCACCTGACCCTGCTGGATGCGCTGCGTATTGGCGTTCATCTGGTTTTGCAGGCTTTGTTGCTGTACCTGCGTCTGTGTTCTCAGTTGCTGGTTCAGCATCCCTTTCTGCTGTTGCTGCTGGCTCATCATCTCCGTCTGCATGCGCTGCTGGCTCGGAATGACGTAACCCTGCTGGTTAGGGTTGTTCATGGTGTTGAGTGGCTGTGCGAGCGCGGCAAACGGGATCAGCGCCGTAAGAATCAGTAAGCGTTTCATTGTCATCTCCTCCTTTTGAGGCTTCTCTTAAGTTTACCCTGATTCAACCATAACGATGATTTTTTAGGAGTTGTGAACCAGGCTTAAGCGGGGAATATGGGCCCCTTCACCTGGAGAACAATAATGATGAAACCAACGTTTTTGCGCTGGGTAGCGATCGCCGCGTTGATGGCAGGCGGCACATTTAGCGTGGCGGCCAACCCGCCCGCGGCTCCACCAGTGTCCTACGGCGTGGAGGAAGATGTTTTTCATCCCGTGCGGGCGACGCATGGCATGGTGGCGTCAGTGGATGCGCTTGCGACGCAGGTGGGCGTCGATATTCTCAAGCAGGGTGGTAACGCGGTGGATGCGGCGGTCGCAGTGGGATACGCGCTGGCGGTGACGCACCCGCAGGCGGGTAACCTCGGCGGCGGCGGCTTTATGATGCTGCGTACCAAAGACGGTAAAACCACAGCCATCGATTTCCGCGAAATGGCTCCTGGTCAGGCTTCCCGCGATATGTTCCTCGACGAGCAGGGGAACCCGGACAGCAAAAAATCCCTGACCTCGCATCTGGCGTCCGGTACGCCGGGCACCGTTGCGGGCTTCTCGCTGGCGCTGGAGAAATACGGCACGATGCCGTTGAACAAAGTGGTGCAGCCTGCCATCAAACTTGCGCGGGATGGCTTTGTGGTGAACGACGCGCTGGCCGACGATCTCAAAACCTACGGCAGTGAAGTCATTCCCAATCATGAAAACAGCAAGGCGATCTTCTGGAAAGAGGGCGAACCGTTGAAGAAGGGCGACAAGCTGGTGCAGAAGAACCTTGCGAAAAGCCTGGAGTTGATTGCCGAAAACGGCCCGGATGCCTTCTATAAGGGGGCGATTGCCGATCAGATTGCCGACGAGATGCAAAAGAACGGCGGGCTTATCACCAAAGCGGATCTGGCCGAGTACAAGGCGGTGGAGCGCGAGCCGATTAGCGGCACCTACCGCGGCTACGAGGTCTTCTCCATGCCGCCACCGTCTTCCGGCGGCATTCACATCGTGCAGATCCTCAACATTCTTGAAAACTTCGATATGCACAAGTTCGGCTTCGGCAGCGCGGATGCGATGCAGGTGATGGCAGAAGCGGAAAAACGCGCCTATGCCGACCGCTCGGAATACCTTGGCGACCCGGATTTCGTGAAGGTGCCGTGGCAGGCGTTGACCAACAAGGCCTATGCCAAATCGATTGCCGATGAGATCGACATCAACAAGGCCAAACCGTCCAGCGAGATCCGCCCCGGCAAGCTGGCCCCGTATGAAAGTAACCAGACCACGCATTTCTCTGTGGTGGATAAAGACGGGAATGCGGTGGCGGTGACCTACACGCTGAATACTACCTTCGGCACCGGGATTGTCGCGGGCAACAGCGGCATTTTGCTGAACAACGAAATGGATGACTTTTCGGCCAAACCAGGTGTACCAAACGTCTACGGGCTGGTCGGCGGCGATGCGAATGCCGTCGGGCCGAAGAAGCGTCCGCTGTCGTCCATGTCCCCTACCATCGTGGTGAAAGACGGCAAAACCTGGCTGGTGACCGGGAGCCCTGGCGGGAGCCGAATTATCACTACTGTGCTGCAAATGGTGGTGAACAGCATCGATTTTGGAATGAACGTCGCCGAAGCGACCAATGCACCGCGTTTCCACCACCAGTGGCTGCCGGATGAATTGCGCGTCGAGAAAGGCTTTAGCCCGGACACGATCAAACTGCTGGAGCAGCGCGGGCAGAAGGTGGCGGTGAAAGAGGCGATGGGCAGCACCCAGAGCATTATGGTCGGGCCGGACGGTGCGCTGTTCGGGGCGTCCGATCCGCGTTCGGTGGATGATTTAACGGCGGGATATTGATTTTGTTGCCCGGTGGTGCTGCGCTTACCGGGCCTGCAACGGCATGAACGTAGGCCGGGTAAGGCGAAGCCGCCACCCGGCAACAAACTATTTCATACGCGCCATATAATACGCATCCACATACTCGCCGTTACGCAGTGCGTAGCGCTTGCCGGTGCCTTCAATCTCAAACCCGTGCTTTTTATACACCGCAATCGCTGGTGCGTTATCGACAAACACTGTCAGCTCAATACGGTCGACGCGCAGCCAGTTGTCGCACATGTCGATCATGGTGCGAATCAACGCGCTGGCCACGCCGCGGTTATGCCATTGTGCGCCTACGCAGATACCGAAATCGGCAACGTGGCTGCGGCGCGGTCGCTGGGCGACGTCAATGGTGAGGTGGCCGACCACGATATCATCAATGCAGGCAACCAGCTGCTTAATGCCCGGCTGCTCGCCTAGCCGCATTTGCCACATTTCCATTGAAGGATGGGGAACCTGTAGCGTGTTGTGATACACCTCCGGCTGGGCGTGGATCTGACGAATGGCGTCGTAATCTTTCGGTTCCGCGTGGCGTATCACTATTTCACTCATTCCTTCATCCTCTGTCAGTTAAAAATCCCTTCCAACATCATTGACTTTAAAATTTGCGTCAACTGCTATTTTTTGCAAAAAGTGTTGGACAAGTGCGAATGAGAATGATTATTATTGCTCTGCGTTCAGGAAGACCGTTACGGGAACCTGAAAGCACGACATTGCTCACATTGCTTCCAGTATTATTTTAGCCAGCTTTTAGCTGGCTTTTTTTTTGTCCTTTTTCTCTCTCCCCGTGGGAGAGGGCTGGGGTGAGGGCAAAACATGCGCTATGGTAAAACCCAGTAACCTTCCAAAAGGACTGAGCCATGACACTACATTGTGCATTTATTGGATTTGGCAAAAGCACCACGCGTTATCACCTTCCGTATGTTCTCAACCGTAAAGATACCTGGCATGTGGCCCATATCTACCGCCGCAGCGCGAAGCCCCAAGAGCAGTCCCCGCAGTATTCGCACATTCATTTCACCAGCGATCTTGATGAAGTGTTAAATGACCCGCAGGTGAAGCTGGTCGTCGTCTGTACTCATGCCGACAGCCATTTCGACTACGCGAAACGCGCGCTCGAAGCGGGCAAAAACGTGCTGGTTGAAAAACCGTTCACCCCGACCATCGCCGAAGCGAAAGAGCTGTTCGCGCTGGCGAAAAGCAAAGGGTTAACCGTCACGCCGTATCAGAACCGTCGCTTTGACAGCTGCTTCCTGACGGCGAAAAAGGCGATTGAGAGCGGCAAGCTCGGTGAGATCGTCGAAATGGAGAGCCATTTCGACTACTACCGCCCGGTAGCGGAAACCCAACCTGGCCTGCCGCAGGACGGCTCATTCTATGGTTTGGGCGTACACACTATGGACCAGATCATCTCCCTGTTTGGTCGCCCGGACCATGTGGCGTATGACATCCGCAGCCTGCGCAATAAAGCCAACCCGGACGATACCTTTGAAGCACAGCTGTTTTACGGTGACCTGAAAGCCATCGTCAAAACCAGCCATCTGGTAAAAATCGATTACCCGAAATTTATCGTTCATGGTACCAGAGGCTCGTTTATCAAGTACGGCATCGACCAGCAGGAGACCAGCCTGAAGGCCAACATCATGCCGGGCGAGCCGGGCTTTGCGGCGGATGATTCCGTGGGCGTGCTGGAGTATGTGAACGATGAAGGTGTGACGGTCAGAGAAGAACTGAAACCGGAAACCGGCGACTATGGCCGCGTCTACGATGCGCTGTTTGAAACCCTCACCAACGGCACGCCGAATTACGTCAAGGAATCTGACGTACTGACTAACCTGGAAATCCTCGAACGGGCCTTTGAGCAGGCTTCTCCTGCCACGGTAACCCTCGCGAAATAAGTAAAAATGGCTCCTCTGGGCTTGTTCTAAATTTTTGAACAGAGGAGTCAATTTTCACCCTCTATGATCCCTGGGCGTTTGCGTCCACACTTACTCCATCGAAACGAACTGAGGGTGAAAACAATGATCTACTTACGCAAAGCAAACGAACGTGGTCACGCGAATCATGGCTGGCTGGACTCATGGCATTCATTCTCGTTTGCCGACTACTACGACCCGAACTTTATGGGCTTCTCCGCACTGCGCGTGATTAACGACGATGTGATTGATGCAGGCCAGGGCTTCGGCACTCACCCGCACAAAGACATGGAAATCCTGACCTATGTGCTGGAAGGGGCGGTTGAGCACCAGGACAGCATGGGCAACAAAGAGCAGGTTCCGGCGGGTGAGTTCCAGATCATGAGCGCGGGAACCGGTGTGCGTCACTCGGAATACAACCCGAGCAAAACGGAAAAACTGCACCTGTATCAAATCTGGATCATTCCAGAAGAGACCGGCATCACGCCACGCTACGAGCAGCGCCGCTTCGACGCGAAACAGGGCAAACAGCTGGTGCTCTCACCGGATGCGCGTGAAGGTTCCCTGAAAGTGCATCAGGATATGGAACTGTACCGCTGGGCGCTGGCGAAAGACGAACAGTCTGTACACCAGATTGCCGCTAACCGCCGCGTGTGGGTTCAGGTGGTGAAAGGTGAGGTGTCCATCAACGGCACCAAAGCCACCACCGCCGATGGCCTGGCCGTCTGGGATGAGCAGGCGCTGTCCGTTCATGCCGACAGCGAAAGCGAAATCCTGCTGTTTGATTTGCCACCAGTATAAATAATTTCTCAACCTTCCCCTTAAACGGGGAAGGTTGAGCTTTGTCCGTGATAAACTGAGCAAATCTCTCACTTCAAGATTTCTCAGGACGATGAAAAAGAAACGCCCCGTACTTCAGGATGTTGCCGATCGCGTCGGTGTGACCAAAATGACGGTCAGCCGTTTTTTACGTAACCCGGAACAGGTTTCCGTGGCGTTGCGTGGCAAGATTGCCGCCGCCCTTGATGAACTGGGTTATATCCCCAACCGCGCACCCGATATTCTCTCCAATGCGACCAGCCGTGCGGTGGGCGTCCTGCTTCCTTCCCTGACCAACCAGGTTTTCGCCGAAGTGCTGCGCGGTATTGAAAGCGTCACTGATGCGTTCGGTTATCAGACCATGCTCGCCCACTACGGTTACAAACCGGAACTGGAAGAAGAACGTCTTGAATCGATGCTTTCCTGGAACATCGACGGCCTGATTTTAACGGAACGTACTCACACGCCGCGCACGCTGAAAATGATTGAAGTCGCCGGTATTCCGGTAGTGGAGCTGATGGACAGCCAGTCGCCGTGCCTCGATATCGCCGTGGGCTTTGATAACTTTGAAGCGGCGCGTCAGATGACGGCGGCAATCATCGCCCGTGGTCATCGCCACGTAGCCTACCTGGGTGCGCGTCTGGATGAACGTACTATCATCAAACAGAAGGGATACGAGCAGGCGATGCTCGACGCAAACTTAACGCCGTACAGCGTGATGGTTGAGCAGTCATCATCCTACACGTCGGGGATTGAGCTGATGCGTCAGGCACGACGCGAGTATCCGCAACTGGACGGTATTTTCTGTACCAACGATGACCTTGCGGTCGGTGCCGCGTTCGAATGCCAGCGTCTGGGGCTGAAGATCCCTGATGACATGGCGATTGCCGGTTTCCACGGCCACGACATTGGCCAGGTGATGGAGCCGCGTCTGGCGAGCGTCCTGACCCCGCGTGAGCGCATGGGCCGCATTGGTGCAGAACGCCTGCTGGCGCGCATTCGTGGCGAGGTGGTTACCCCTAAAATGTTAGATTTAGGTTTCACCTTGTCACCGGGTGGATCTATTTAATCCGACAAATTTGAAGTAGCTCACACTTATTCACTTCGCGCACGTTTGGATATTGCTTCTCTTATGCCCCGGCAGGACAATGTTACCGATAACTGTTACCCGTAACAATTGACTGAGGGACACCTTTTGAGCACGACTAATCATGATCACCACGTTTACGTCCTGATGGGCGTTTCCGGTAGCGGTAAATCAGCCGTCGCCAGCGAAGTGGCGCATCAACTCCATGCGGCGTTTCTTGATGGCGACTTCCTCCATCCGCGCAGCAACATCATGAAAATGGCCTCCGGCGAGCCGCTGAACGATGACGACCGCAAACCGTGGTTGCAGGCGCTGAATGACGCCGCGTTTGCGATGCAGCGCACCAACAAAGTGTCCCTGATCGTCTGCTCCGCGCTGAAAAAAACCTACCGCGACCTGCTGCGTGACGGCAACCCGAATCTCTCTTTCATCTACCTGAAAGGCGATTTCGAGGTCATTGAAAGCCGTCTGAAGGCGCGTAAAGGCCACTTCTTTAAAACTCAGATGCTGGTAACGCAGTTCGAGGCGTTGCAGGAGCCGGGCGCGGACGAGCAGGACGTATTAGTGGTTGATATCGATCAGCCGCTGGAAGGTGTTGTGGCCAGCACCATCGAGGTTATTAATAAAAGGCAGTAAGTTTTGAGTACATTAACGCTTGTTTTAACAGCAGTTGGCTCTGTTTTGCTGCTGCTGTTTTTAGTGATGAAGGCGCGTATGCATGCCTTCGTTGCTTTGATGGTGGTGTCTATTGGTGCAGGTCTCTTTTCCGGTATGCCGCTCGACAAGATCGCAGCGACCATGGAAAAAGGGATGGGAGGCACGCTGGGTTTCCTGGCGATTGTGGTCGCGCTGGGCGCGATGTTTGGCAAGATTTTGCATGAGACGGGCGCGGTCGATCAGATTGCCGTCAAGATGCTGAAATCCTTCGGGCACAGCCGTGCGCACTACGCGATTGGTCTGGCTGGCCTGATCTGTGCGCTGCCGCTGTTCTTTGAAGTGGCGGTTGTGCTGCTGATTAGCGTGGCGTTCTCGATGGCGCGCCATACCGGCACCAACCTGGTGAAGCTGGTTATTCCGCTGTTTGCGGGTGTGGCGGCGGCTGCGGCGTTTCTGCTGCCGGGGCCTGCGCCGATGCTGCTGGCCTCCCAGATGCACGCTGACTTTGGCTGGATGATCCTGATTGGCCTGTGCGCCGCCGTTCCGGGGATGATCATTGCCGGTCCGCTGTGGGGTAATTTCATCAGCCGTTACGTTGAGCTGCACATTCCGGACGACATCACCGAGCCACATCTGGGCGAAGGTAAAATGCCGTCCTTCGGTTTTAGTCTGTCATTGATCCTGCTGCCGCTGGTGCTCGTTGGGCTGAAAACCATCGCTGCGCGTTTTGTGCCGGTTGGCTCTACTGCCTACGAATGGTTTGAGTTTATCGGCCACCCGTTCACTGCGATTCTGGTCGCATGTCTGGTGGCGATCTACGGCCTGGCGATGCGTCAGGGCATGCCGAAAGACAAAGTGATGGAGATCTGCGGTCACGCGTTGCAGCCTGCGGGCATCATTCTGCTGGTGATTGGTGCAGGCGGCGTGTTCAAACAGGTGCTGGTCGATTCCGGCGTGGGTCCGGCGCTGGGCGAAGCACTGACCGGAATGGGCCTGCCGATTGCAGTCACCTGTTTCGTGCTGGCCGCGGCGGTGCGTATCATTCAGGGCTCCGCGACCGTCGCGTGCTTAACCGCCGTGGGTCTGGTAATGCCGGTGATTGAACAGCTGAACTACTCCGGCGCGCAGATGGCGGCGCTCTCTATCTGCATCGCGGGCGGTTCGATCGTGGTATCGCATGTTAACGACGCGGGTTTCTGGCTGTTCGGCAAATTTACCGGCGCGACCGAAGCGCAAACCCTGAAAACCTGGACGCTGATGGAAACCATCCTCGGCACGACGGGTGCGATTGTCGGGATGATTGCGTTTACGCTGCTGAGCTAACGAGGCCGTATGTGTGTCGGGTGGCGGCTTCGCCTTACCCGACCTACAACTCACTCCGGTTTTCTCCCTCTCCCTGTGGGAGAGGGCTGGGTGAGGGCATCAGGCCGCAGAGACCGTATTTTGTCGGGTGGCGGCTTCGCCTTACCCGACCTGCAACTCACTCCGGTTTTCTCCCTCTCCCTGTGGGAGAGGGCTGGGGTGAGGGCATCAGGCCGCAGAGACCGTATTTTGTCGGGTGACGGCTTCGCCTTACCCGACCTACAAAAACCTCAGGTTCCGTAGGCCGGGTAAGCGCAAGCGCCACCCGGCTTTTTTACATCCTCAGCCTTTCATCCACGCCCTAATCCCGTCCAGGAACATCTGCGTTGCCATCATCACCAGAATCAACCCCATCAGACGCTCCAGGGCGTTCACCCCTTTCTCACCCAGCAGGCGCAGGAACAGCGACGACTGCAGCAGGATGATAAACGTCCCGCCCCAGGCAATCAGCAGGGCAATCACCAGATGGCTCATCTGATTCGGATACTGGTGCGACAGCAGCATCAGCGTTGCCAGAATCGTCGGCCCGGCGACCAGTGGGATCGCCAGCGGCACGATAAACGGCTCCTCACCCGCGGGCAGGCCGCTGCTGCTGCCTTCGGCGCTTGGGAAAATCATCTTGATGGCAATCAGGAACAGGATAATCCCGCCGGAAATGGAGACCGTTTCAGCGCGCAGATTCAGGAAGGCGAGGATTTTTTCACCGGCAAACAGGAAGATAAACATCACCAGCAGGGCGATGAGCAGCTCGCGGATCATGATCGCCCGACGGCGCTTTGGCTCGGTGTGCTTCAGCACCGACATGAAGATAGGCAGGTTTCCGAGTGGATCCATAATCAGGATCAATAAAACCGCTGCGGAAATGATTTCACTCATCTTAAATTATCCCTGATACTTACTGTGGTTATTTCGATGATTAGCGCTTTTTCTGATTGCCGGGCAATCATCGATTAATTTCGCTTGCGACTTTGGCAGCATTTTGTAATGTGAAGCATATCCCAGTTCAATACTGGCTTGCACAATCAGCACACACCCTCTGCAGGAAAAAATGCTATGAAAAACGTTGGTTTTATCGGCTGGCGCGGTATGGTCGGCTCTGTACTCATGCAACGCATGGTTGAAGAGCGCGATTTCGACGCCATCCGCCCGGTCTTCTTCTCCACTTCCCAGCTCGGCCAGGCTGCGCCTTCATTCGGCGGCACCACCGGCACGTTGCAGGATGCTTACGATCTGGAAGCGCTGAAGGCACTCGACATTATTGTTACGTGCCAGGGCGGCGATTATACCAACGAAATCTATCCAAAGCTGCGTGAAAGCGGCTGGCAGGGCTACTGGATTGACGCAGCCTCTTCGCTGCGTATGAAAGACGATGCCATCATCATTCTCGACCCGGTTAACCAGAACGTGATAACCGACGGCCTGAACAACGGCGTGAAAACCTTTGTCGGCGGCAACTGCACCGTCAGCCTGATGCTGATGTCCCTGGGCGGCCTGTTCGCGCAGGATCTGGTGGAGTGGGTTTCCGTGGCGACGTATCAGGCGGCTTCCGGCGGCGGCGCGCGTCACATGCGCGAGCTGCTGACCCAGATGGGCCAGTTGCACCACAGCGTTGCGACCGAACTGGCAGACCCGGCGTCCGCCATTCTCGATATCGAACGTAAAGTCACTCAGTTGACCCGCAGCGGCGAGCTGCCGGTGGATAACTTTGGTGTACCGCTGGCTGGTGGCCTGATCCCGTGGATCGACAAACAGCTGGATAACGGCCAGACCCGCGAAGAGTGGAAAGGCCAGGCCGAGACTAACAAAATCCTCGCGACCGCGAACACCATTCCGGTTGACGGCCTGTGCGTGCGTATCGGCGCGCTGCGCTGCCACAGCCAGGCCTTCACCATTAAACTGAAAAAAGATGTGTCTATTCCGACCGTGGAAGAGCTGCTGGCCGCGCACAACCCGTGGGCGAAAGTGGTGCCAAACGATCGCGATATCACCATGCGTGAACTGACTCCGGCAGCCGTTACCGGCACGCTGACCACGCCGGTTGGCCGTCTGCGTAAGCTCAATATGGGGCCGGAGTACCTCTCCGCCTTCACCGTCGGCGACCAGCTCTTGTGGGGCGCAGCCGAGCCGCTGCGCCGCATGCTACGCCAGCTGGCGTAATATTTTGTTAAATACCGGGGGTGATTTTCACCCCCTTTTTTTGCGTACTACATGGAGTAAAACGCGTATGTCTTATTTTTTATCAGGAGTCATTTAGAGCGTTGGCTATGCTTTAAGGAAGATTTGTTTCTTACCTGAGGTTAGGACGGGGCTGAGAGGATGCCCGTTCAGGTCACATTAAAGTCGTCCCAGGCGCTAAAAAAGGACGACATAAAAAACAGGATGAATACCATGTCCGATCGTGTGGATAGAGACGTGATTAATGCGCTTATTGCGGGTCATTTTGCTGACCCCTTTTCGGTGCTCGGCATGCACCGTACAGAGGCTGGACTGGAAGTCCGGGCGCTGTTGCCGGATGCCACAGAAGTCTGGGTGATTGAACCTAAAACCGGCCGCAAGGTGGGTAATCTGGAATGCCTCGATTCCCGTGGCTTCTTCTCGGGCGTAATGCCTCGTCGTAAAAACCCTTTTCGCTATCAGCTCGCCGTTATCTGGCACGGCCAGCAGAATCTGATTGACGATCCCTACAGCTTTGGCCCTCTGCTTAAAGAGATGGATGCCTGGCTGCTGTCTGAAGGAACCCATCTGCGGCCTTATGAAACGCTGGGTGCGCATGCGGATACGATGGACGGCATTACCGGCACGCGCTTTTCCGTATGGGCACCGAACGCCCGGCGCGTCTCCGTGGTCGGGCAGTTCAACTACTGGGATGGTCGCCGTCATCCCATGCGCCTGCGCCGTGAAACCGGCATCTGGGAGCTGTTTATCCCCGGCGCGCACAACGGTCAGCTCTATAAATTTGAAATGATCGACGCCAACGGCAAGCTGCGCATTAAGGCTGATCCGTATGCCTTCGAAGCGCAGATGCGCCCGGATACCGCCTCGCTGATTTGCGGCCTGCCGGAAAAAGTTGTCCAGAGCGAGGAGCGCAAGCAGGCCAACCGTTTCGATGCCCCGATTTCGGTCTATGAGGTGCATCTCGGCTCCTGGCGTCGCCACACCGATAACAATTTCTGGCTGAGCTACCGCGAGCTGGCCGATCAACTGGTGCCGTATGCCAAATGGATGGGCTTTACCCATCTTGAGTTGCTGCCGGTTAACGAACATCCGTTCGACGGCAGCTGGGGCTACCAGCCAACCGGGCTGTATGCCCCGACGCGGCGCTTTGGCACGCGCGATGATTTCCGCTATTTCATCAACGCCGCGCACGCCGCCGGGCTGAACGTGATCCTCGACTGGGTGCCGGGCCATTTCCCGTCCGATGATTTCGGCTTATCCGATTTCGATGGCACGAAGCTGTACGAGCACAGCGACCCGCGCGAAGGCTATCACCAGGACTGGAACACGCTGATCTACAACTACGGTCGCCGTGAAGTGACGAACTACCTGGTGGGGAACGCCCTCTACTGGATTGAACGTTTCGGCATTGATGCCCTGCGTGTCGACGCGGTGGCGTCAATGATTTATCGCGACTACAGCCGTAAAGAAGGGGAGTGGATACCGAACGAATTTGGCGGTCGTGAAAACCTCGAAGCGATAGAGTTTCTGCGCAACACCAACCGCATTCTCGGTGAGCAGGTGGAAGGCGCAGTCACCATGGCGGAAGAGTCGACGGATTTCCCCGGCGTCTCCCGTCCGCCGTCAACGGGTGGCCTGGGGTTCTGGTACAAGTGGAACCTCGGCTGGATGCACGACACGCTCGACTACATGAAGCTCGATCCGGTTCATCGCAAGTACCACCACGATAAGCTCACCTTCGGGCTGCTCTACAACTACACCGAAAACTTCATGCTGCCGCTGTCCCACGATGAAGTGGTTCACGGCAAGAAATCTATTCTCGATCGTATGCCGGGTGATGCGTGGCAGAAGTTCGCCAACCTGCGCGCCTACTACGGCTGGATGTTCGCTTTCCCTGGTAAGAAGCTGCTGTTTATGGGCAATGAGTTCGCCCAGGGGCGCGAGTGGAACCACGACACCAGCCTCGACTGGCATCTGCTGGAGGGTGGCGACAACTGGCACCACGGCGTACAGCGTCTGGTGCGCGACCTGAACCTGACCTATCGCCACCACAAAGCGCTGCACGAGCTGGATTTCGACCCTTACGGCTTTGAGTGGCTGGTGGTGGATGACCATGAACGCTCGGTGTTTGTCTTTGTGCGTCGTGATAAGGCCGGTAATGAGATTATCGTCGCCAGCAATTTCACGCCTGTTCCGCGCGAACATTACCGTTTCGGCATTAATCAGGCCGGTAAATGGCGCGAAATTCTGAATACCGACTCCATGCATTACCACGGCAGCAACGCCGGAAACGGTGGGCTGGTGCAAAGCGATGCCATCGAAAGTCACGGTCGTCCGAATTCCCTGAGCCTGACGCTGCCGCCGCTCGGCACCATCTGGCTGGTGCGGGAGGGAGAATGACGCAACTCACGGCAGGGAAACCCGAACCGCTCGGGGCGAGTGTTGACGGAAAGGGGGTGAATTTCACGCTCTTTTCCGCGCACGCGGAGCGGGTAGAACTCTGTGTGTTTGACGGGGAAGGCAACGAGCACCGCTACGATCTGCCTGCGCGTACAGGGGATATCTGGCACGGTTACCTGGCCGGAGGGCGTCCGGGCATGCACTACGGTTTTCGCGTTCACGGCCCGTGGGAGCCTTCGCAGGGGCACTGGTTTAACCCGGCGAAGCTGCTGATCGACCCGTGCGCGCACCGCGTGGACGGCGAGTTTAAAGACGATCCGATTTTCCACGTTGGCTACGGTGAACCCGATCATCGTGACAGCGCATCCGTCGCACCGAAAAGCGTGGTGGTGAACGATCTCTACGACTGGGAAGACGATGCCCCGCCGCGCACGCCGTGGGGTAACACGGTTATCTACGAAGCGCATGTGAAAGGGCTGACGTACCTGCACCCGTCGATCCCGAAAGAGATGCGCGGCACCTATATGGCGCTTGGGCATCCGACGATGGTGGCCTATCTGAAGCATTTAGGGATCACTGCGCTGGAACTGCTGCCGGTGGCGCATTTCGCCAGCGAGCCGCGCCTGCAGCGCCTGGGGCTAAGTAACTACTGGGGCTACAACCCGCTGGCGATGTTCGCCCTCGACCCGCGCTATGCGGTGCACCCGGAGAAGGCGCGGGACGAGTTTCGCGATGCGGTGAAAGCGCTTCATGCGGCGGGCATTGAGGTCATTCTGGACGTGGTGTTGAACCACAGCGCCGAAAGCGATCTCGACGGCCCGACGCTCTCGCAGCGCGGAATTGATAACCGTAGCTATTATTGGATCAGGGAGGATGGTGATTACGACAACTGGACCGGTTGCGGTAACACGCTCAATCTCAGCCATCCTGCGGTGACGCATTACGCATACGAATGCCTGAAATACTGGGTGGAAACCTTCCACGTGGACGGTTTTCGTTTCGATTTAGCACCGGTGATGGGGCGGACACCGGCATTCAGCCAGCAGGCACCGCTGTTTGAGGCGATCAAAAACTGCCCGGTGCTTTCACAGGTGAAGCTGATTGCCGAGCCGTGGGACATTGGCGAAGGCGGTTATCAGGTGGGAAATTTCCCGCCGCTGTTTGCCGAGTGGAACGATCATTATCGCGATGCCATGCGCCGCTTCTGGCTTGAGAGGAGCCTGTCGCTGGGGGAATTTGCCGGACGTTTTGCCGGTTCGAGCGATCTCTTTAAGCGCGACGGCAAACGCCCGTCGGCCACCATCAATCTGGTGACGGCGCACGACGGTTTTACGCTGCGCGACTGCGTTTGTTTCAATCAGAAACACAATGAAGCAAACGGCGAAGAGAATCGCGATGGGACTAACAATAACCATAGCTTTAACCATGGTATAGAAGGGTTAGGCGGAAGTCTGGACATCATTGAGCGGCGACGCGCCAGCGTTCATGCGCTGCTGACGACGCTTTTGTTGTCTCAGGGGACACCGATGCTACTGGCGGGCGATGAACACGGCCACAGCCAGCACGGTAACAACAACGCCTATTGCCAGGACAACACCTTAACCTGGCTCGACTGGGGGGAAGCGAACAGCGGGTTAACCCATTTTACCGCGGCGCTGATCCACCTTCGCCAGCAGATCCCCGCCCTCACCGCCGACAGCTGGTGGGAAGAGGGCGACGGCAACGTCTGCTGGCTCAACAAAGACGCGCAACCGTTGAGCGCGCAAGAGTGGCAACACGGCGTACCCTGCCTGCAAATCCTGCTTTCGGACAGGTGGCTGGTGACGCTGAATGCGACGGATGACGTCGCTGAGATTGTTTTACCTGACGGGGAGTGGCGCGCCATTCCCCCCTTTGCCGGAGCGGATAATCCGGTTGTTATGGCTGTCTGGCACGGGCCTGCGCACGGAGTGTGCGTATTCCAAAGATGATAAAAAAGGAGTTAGTCATGGTTAGATTAGAGAAGAACGATCCCTTAATGTTGGCACGCCAGCTACCATTAAAAACTGTTGCCCTGATACTCGCAGGCGGGCGTGGCACCCGTCTTAAAGATTTGACCATCAAGCGCGCCAAACCGGCCGTTCACTTTGGTGGTAAGTTCCGCATTATCGACTTCGCGCTGTCCAACTGCCTGAATTCCGGCATTCGCCGCATTGGCGTTATTACTCAGTATCAGTCGCACACGCTGGTGCAGCACATTCAGCGCGGCTGGTCTTTTTTCAGCGAAGAGATGAACGAGTTTGTCGACCTGCTGCCTGCGCAGCAGCGCGTTCACGGTGAAAACTGGTATCGCGGCACGGCGGATGCGGTGACGCAAAACCTCGACATCATTCGCCGCTATAACGCGGAATACATCGTGATCCTCGCCGGGGACCATATCTACAAGCAAGACTACTCCCACATGCTGATCGACCACGTCGAAAAAGGGGCGCGTTGCACCGTGGCGTGTCTGCCGGTGCCCGTTGCGGAGGCGACAGCGTTTGGCGTGATGCACGTGGATGCAGATGACAAGATTATCGACTTCGTTGAAAAACCGGCGAACCCACCGACCATGCCAGGGGATGACACCAAATCGCTTGCCAGCATGGGGATCTATGTCTTTGATGCCGATTACCTTTACGCGCTGCTGGAAGAGGACGACAAAGACGAAAACTCCAGCCACGACTTCGGTAAAGACATTATCCCGAAAATCACCAAAGCTGGCATGGCGTATGCACATCCCTTCCCGTTGTCCTGCGTACAGTCTGACCCGAATTCTGAACCGTACTGGCGCGATGTCGGCACCCTGGAAGCGTACTGGAAGGCGAACCTGGACCTGGCGTCCGTCACGCCGGAGCTGGATATGTATGACCAGAACTGGCCGATTCGCACGCATATGGAGTCCCTGCCGCCCGCGAAGTTTGTGCAGGATCGCTCCGGCAGCCACGGCATGACCCTGAATTCGCTGGTCTCTGGCGGGTGCATTATCTCCGGTTCGGTCGTGGTGCAGTCGGTGCTGTTCCCACGCGTGCGCGTGAATTCATTCTGTAACATCGACTCGGCGGTTCTGCTGCCGGATGTCTGGGTGGGGCGCTCATGTCGTCTCCGCCGTTGCGTAATCGACCGTGCCTGCGTCATTCCTGAGGGCATGGTGATAGGAGAAAACGCGGAGGAGGACGCACGTCGCTTCTACCGTTCAGAAGAAGGGATCGTGTTGGTCACACGGGAAATGCTGCGGAAACTGCAGGTCAAACAGGAGCGATAATGCAGGTTTTACATGTATGTTCAGAGATGTTCCCGTTATTAAAAACGGGCGGTCTGGCGGATGTTCTTGGCGCATTACCCGCGGCGCAAATCGCCGGAGGTGTGGATACCCGAGTCCTGTTGCCCGCCTTTCCGGATATCCGGCGCGGCATTCCTGATGCTCAGGTTGTGACCCGCCGTGAGACCTTCGCCGGACGCATCACCCTGCTGTTTGGACATTACAATGGCGTTGGAATTTACCTGATTGACGCGCCGCACTTATACGACCGACCGGGAAGCCCGTATCACGATACGAACCTGTTCGCGTATACCGACAACGTGCTGCGCTTTGCGCTGCTGGGCTGGGTGGGGGCGGAGATGGCGGTCGGGCTGGACCCATTCTGGCGTCCGAATATTGTGCACGCGCATGACTGGCACGCCGGGCTTGCCCCGGCTTACCTGGCGGCGCGCGGCCACCCGGCGAAATCGGTCTTTACCGTACACAACCTGGCGTATCAGGGTATGTACTACGCCCATCACATGAATGACATCGATCTGCCATGGTCGTTCTATAACATGCACGGGCTGGAGTTTAACGGGCAGATCTCGTTCCTGAAAGCGGGGCTGTACTACGCCGATCACATTACGGCCGTCAGCCCAACCTATGCGCGTGAAATTACCCAGCCGGAGTTTGGCTACGGCATGGAAGGGTTACTGCAACAGCGTCACCGTGAAGGTCGTCTGTCGGGGATTTTAAACGGCGTTGATGAAAAAATCTGGAGCCCGGAAACCGATCTTCTGCTGCCCTCACGCTATGGCCGCGACTCGGTGGAAGACAAAGCTGAAAATAAACGCCAGCTGCAGATTGCGATGGGGCTGAAGGTGAATGACAAAGTGCCGTTGTTCGCCGTAGTCAGCCGCCTGACCAGCCAGAAAGGGCTGGATCTGGTGCTTGAGGCCCTGCCGGGGTTACTGGAGCAGGGAGGGCAACTGGCGCTGCTCGGTGCGGGCGACCCGGTGTTGCAGGAAGGTTTCCTGGCGGCCGCCGCGGAGCACCCTGGGCAGGTCGGCGTACAGATTGGTTATCACGAAGCGTTTTCACACCGCATTATGGGCGGCGCGGACGTCATTCTGGTGCCGAGCCGTTTCGAACCTTGCGGGCTTACGCAGCTCTACGGCCTGAAATACGGCACCCTGCCGCTGGTGCGTCGCACGGGCGGGCTGGCGGATACGGTGTCTGACAGCTCGCTGGAAAATCTGGCGGACGGCATCGCCAGCGGGTTTGTCTTTGAGGACAGTAATGCCTGGTCGCTGCTTCGGGCGATTCGGCGTGCTTTCGTCTTGTGGTCCCGTCCGTCGCTTTGGCGTTACGTTCAACGCCAGGCGATGTCCATGGACTTTAGCTGGCACGTTGCGGCGCAGTCATACCGCGATCTCTATCAACGCTTGATGTAACGAGGCGAAGTTACTGATATGAATGCTCCTTTTAGCTACTCTTCACCGACACTCAGCGTTGAGGCGTTAAAGCACTCCATCGCCTACAAGCTGATGTTCACCATCGGGAAAGATCCGGTTATCGCCAACAAACACGAATGGCTGAACGCCACCCTGTTTGCGGTGCGTGACCGCTTAGTTGAACGCTGGCTACGCTCCAACCGCGCCCAGCTTTCGCAGGAAACGCGTCAGGTGTACTACCTGTCGATGGAATTTTTGATTGGCCGCACCTTGTCCAACGCGCTGTTGTCGCTCGGTATTTATGACGACGTCAAAAGCGCACTGGAAGAGATGGGGCTGGATTTAGAAGAGCTGATTGACGAAGAAAACGACCCTGGCCTCGGTAACGGCGGCCTGGGGCGTCTTGCCGCCTGCTTCCTGGATTCGCTGGCGACGCTGGCGCTGCCGGGGCGTGGCTACGGTATTCGCTACGACTACGGGATGTTCAAACAGAACATCGTCGACGGGCGGCAGAAAGAGTCGCCGGATTACTGGCTGGAATACGGCAATCCGTGGGAGTTCAAACGCCACAACACGCGCTACAAAGTGCGCTTTGGCGGACGTATTCAGCAGGAAGGGAAAAAATCCCGTTGGGTGGAAACCGAAGAGATCCTGGCCGTGGCCTATGACCAGATCATCCCCGGTTACGACACCGATGCCACCAACACGCTGCGCCTGTGGAGTGCGCAGGCCAGTAGCGAGATCAACCTCGGTAAATTCAACCAGGGCGACTACTTTGCGGCGGTGGAAGATAAAAACCACTCTGAAAACGTGTCCCGCGTGCTGTACCCGGATGACTCGACCTATTCTGGCCGCGAGCTGCGCCTGCGTCAGGAGTATTTCCTCGTCTCCGCGACGATTCAGGATATCCTCAGCCGTCACTACCAGCTGCACAAAACCTACGCCAATCTGGCGGAAAAAACCGCGATCCACCTTAACGACACCCATCCGGTGCTCTCGATCCCGGAACTGATGCGCCTGCTGATCGACGAGCATAAGTTCAGCTGGGACGACGCCTTTGAGGTGACCTGCCAGGTGTTCTCGTACACCAACCACACGCTGATGAGTGAAGCGCTGGAGACCTGGCCGGTCGATATGCTGGGCAAAATTCTGCCGCGCCATCTGCAAATCATCTTTGAGATTAACGATTACTTCCTCAAGACGCTGCAGGAGCAGTACCCGAACGACACCGGCCTGCTGAGCCGCGCGTCGATCATCGATGAGTCAAATGGTCGTCGCGTGCGCATGGCCTGGCTGGCGGTGGTGATCAGCCACAAGGTAAACGGCGTGTCTGAGCTGCACTCGAACCTGATGGTGCAGTCTTTGTTCGCTGATTTTGCGAAGATCTTCCCGACGCGTTTCTGCAACGTGACCAACGGCGTCACGCCGCGGCGCTGGCTGGCGCTGGCGAACCAGCCGTTATCTGACGTGCTGGATGAACACATTGGTCGTACCTGGCGTACCGATTTGAGCCAGCTGAGCGAGCTTGAACAGCACATTGATTTCCCGACGGTGAACAAGGCCGTGCGTGAAGCCAAACTGCTGAACAAAAAGCGGCTGTCGGTGTATCTTGCGCTGCACCTGAACGTGGTGGCGAACCCGAAAGCGCTGTTCGATGTGCAGATCAAACGCATCCATGAGTACAAGCGTCAGCTGATGAACGTGCTGCATGTGATCACTCACTACAACCGTATCAAAGCCGACCCGACGGCCGAGTGGGTGCCGCGAGTGAAAATCTTTGCCGGTAAGGCGGCGTCCGCGTACTACATGGCGAAGCACATTATTCATCTGATCAACGATGTCGCGAAAGTGGTGAACAATGACCCGGACATCGGCGACAAGCTGAAGGTGGTGTTTATCCCGAACTACAGCGTGAGCCTGGCGCAGCTGATCATTCCGGCGGCGGATCTCTCAGAGCAGATTTCCACGGCGGGGACGGAAGCGTCCGGCACCAGTAACATGAAGTTTGCCCTGAACGGCGCGCTGACCATCGGCACGCTGGACGGCGCGAACGTCGAGATGCTGGAGCATGTTGGGGCAGATAATATCTTTATCTTCGGTAATACGACGGAAGAGGTGGAGGCGCTTCGCAAGAAGGGCTACTCGCCACGCGAGTATTACGAGGACGATGAAGAGTTACGCCAGGTTCTGACGCAGATTGCCACCGGCGTGTTTAATTCTGACGAGCCGGGCCGCTACCGCGATCTGGTGGATTCGCTGATTAACTTTGGCGATCACTATCAGGTGCTGGCGGATTATCGCAGCTATGTGGATTGTCAGGACAAGGTGGACGAGCTGTATCGTCAGCAGGAGAAGTGGACCAGTGTCGCGATGCGTAACATCGCCAATATGGGCTATTTCTCGTCGGACAGAACCATCAAAGAGTATGCCGATACCATCTGGCATATTGATCCGGTGCGGTTGTAAAAACATTGCCCGGTGGCGCTGCGCTTACCGGGCCTACGGGATCGAGTGGGCCCGGTAAGGCGGAGCCGCCACCCGGCTTTTTTTCAATTACGACGCTAACGACAATTCACGCTTTCCCGCATGTTGCTGCAACCACTGCGCCACGCGAGACTGCTGCTCGGCGTTTAGCCACATTCCTTCTTTGGTACGACGCCAGATAGCATCCTCCAAGCGGCGAACCCACTCATGCTCAACCAGATAACGCAGCTCGGCTTCATATAATTCGTGGCCGAAATGTTCGCCCAGGTCGGCAAGCCCTTTTGCCTCGCCCAGAATCAGTTCGGTATTACTCCCGTAAGTGCGGGCGTAGTGGCGTGCCATGCCTTCGGTGATGAACGGATAGCGGCGGCGCAGTTTCGCGGCAAAATCATCGCGATTGTCACCGATGTCACCACCAGGCAGTACCGCGCCTTTCGTCCATGCCGGGCCAATGCCTTTGTAATACGGTGCCAGTTTCTCCAGCGCGTGTTCGGCCAGCTTACGGTAGGTGGTGAGCTTGCCACCAAACACCGACAGCAGCGGTGCCTGGCCGTCCACGTCATGAATATCAAGCGTATAGTCGCGGGTGATGGCCTGCGGTGAGTCAGATTCGTCGTCGCACAGCGGACGCACGCCGGAGTAAGTCCAGACCACATCATCACGTGCGAGCTGTTTCTTAAAGTGCGCGTTATACACTTTCAGCAGGTAATTCACTTCGCTCTCGTCGATCTCGACGTTTTTCGGATCGCCTTTGTACTCCACGTCGGTGGTGCCGATGATAGAAAACTCGTCCATCCACGGGATCACAAACACGATGCGCTTATCTTCGTTTTGCAGAATGTAGGCCTGCTTCTGGGTATGTACACGCGGCACAACAATGTGGCTGCCTTTGATCAGGCGGATGCCGTAAGGGGATGGCAAATGCATGCCGTCGTCGAAGAACTGCTTCACCCACGGGCCGGTGGCGTTCACCAGACCACGTGCTTTCCAGGTGAATTTCTCGCCGGTATCCACGTCTTCCGCTTCCACAATCCACAGGCCGTTTTCACGACGGGCTGCGGTCGCGCGGGTACGGGTTTTCACCTCGCCGCCTTTCTTCTCGACCATCTGCGCATTCGCCAGCACCAGACGTGCATCGTCCACCCAGCAGTCGGAATATTCGAATCCGCGCACGATTTCAGGTTTAAGGACCGATTCTGAGCCAAAACGCAAACCGTTCGAACCCGGCAGGCTGGTGCGTTTCCCCAGATGATCGTACATAAACAGACCAATGCGGATCATCCACGCCGGACGCAGGTGCGGGCGATGGGGCAGGCGGAAGCGCATCGGGATCGCCAGATGCGGGGCCATTTTCAGCAGCACTTCACGTTCGGCCAGCGCTTCGCTGACCAGGCGGAATTCGTAGTGTTCCAGGTAGCGCAGGCCGCCATGAATCAGTTTGGAGCTGGCGGACGATGTCGCGCAGGCGAGATCGTTAGCTTCCAGCATCAGTACGGATAAACCGCGTCCTGCGGCATCGACCGCAATACCGGCACCGTTGATGCCACCGCCTATCACAATCAGATCTTTGGTTTCCATAACACCCTCACGCACTTTCGTTAAAGCTCAGAAATGTTCGATATCGCTCATAATAGCAAAGGAACGCGCCTTTGGTAACATCAAAAAAACAATTTAGAGTGATATGGATAACATAATGGCGTTTACCCGCCGCCAGGACGTACACTACGGGGTAAAATAGTGCGACTAACTTTTCTCCCTCTCCCTGTGGGAGAGGGCTGGGGTGAGGGCACCAGAGCGCACCCAACCAGAACAACAGAAAGAGAACTCCATGGATCAGTTTGAATGTATTAACGTAGAAGAAGCCCATCAGAAGATGCACCAGGGAACGGCGGTGCTGGTGGACATCCGCGATCCGCAAAGTTTCGCGATGGGCCACACGCCGGGCGCGTTCCATCTGACCAACGACACGCTGGGCGCGTTTATGCGCGATAACGATTTCGACACGCCGGTGATGGTGATGTGCTACCACGGCAACAGCAGTAAAGGCGCGGCGCAGTATCTGCTCCAGCAGGGTTACGATGCGGTATACAGCGTCGATGGCGGCTTCGATGCCTGGCACCGGCATTTTCCGGCGGAAGTTGAATACGCGTTTGAGCGCTAATCCCGCTATACTGTCCCCTTTTGTGTGGAAATAAGCGACCGCCGCCCATGTTGATGATCACCTCCTTTACCAACCCGCGCGTCGCCCAGGCGTTTGTCGACTATATGGCAACGCAGGGCGTCATTCTGACCGTTCAGCAACATACGCAAACCGATATCTGGCTGGCAGATGAAAGCCAGGCCGATCGCGTCAATGCCGAGCTGGCGCGGTTTCTGGAAAATCCAGCCGATCCGCGCTATCTGGCAGCAAGCTGGCAATCCGGTCAGACCGGTAGTGGCTTGCATTATCAGCGTTTCCCTTTCCTCGCCACCCTGCGTGAGCGTGCGGGGCCTTTTACGCTACTGCTGATGGCCGCTTGCATTATCGTCTTCATCCTGATGAACGTGGTGGGCGACCAGAGCGTGATGATTGCCCTGGCGTGGCCCTACGATCCGTCTCTGGATTTTGACGTCTGGCGCTACTTCACCCACACGCTGATGCACTTCTCGGTGATGCATATCCTCTTTAACCTGCTGTGGTGGTGGTATCTCGGTGGTATCGTGGAGAAGCGCCTGGGCACCGGTAAGCTGGTCGTGATTACGATTATCAGTGCCCTGTTAAGCGGCTATGTGCAGCATAAATTCAGCGGTCCGTGGTTTGGTGGGCTTTCTGGTGTGGTATACGCCCTGATGGGGTACGTCTGGCTCAGAGGCGAGCGCGACCCTGAAAGCGGCATCTATCTGCAACGCGGATTAATAACCTTTGCATTAATATGGCTAATTGCCGGATGGTTTGATCTGTTTGGTATGTCTATCGCCAACGGTGCGCACGTCACCGGGCTGGTTGTTGGGCTGGTGATGGCCTTTGCCGACACGCTCCATGCGCGGAAACGAACATAATACCCAGGGATATTTCATGAAACAAACACAACGTCATGACGCCATTATCGAACTGGTTAAAAAACAGGGATACGTCAGCACCGAGGAGCTGGTGGAGCAGTTTGCCGTCAGCCCGCAAACCATCCGTCGTGATCTGAACGACCTCGCCGATCAAAACCGTATTCTGCGCCACCACGGCGGTGCCGCGCTGCCGTCCAGCTCGGTCAACACCTCGTGGCATGACCGTAAAGCCACGCAGACGGCAGAGAAAGAGCGCATCGCCCGTAAAGTGGCAAGCCAGATCCCGAACGGCGCGACGCTGTTTATTGATATCGGCACCACGCCGGAAGCGGTCGCTCATGCGTTGCTGGATCACGAGAACCTGCGTGTGGTCACCAACAACCTGAACGTTGCCAATACCCTGATGCAGAAAGACGATTTCCGCATCATCCTCGCGGGTGGCGAACTACGCAGTCGCGACGGCGGGATTATCGGTGAAGCGACGCTCGATTTTATCTCTCAGTTCCGCCTCGATTTCGGCATTCTGGGGATCAGCGGCATCGACAGTGACGGCTCGCTGCTGGAGTTTGATTACCACGAGGTGCGAACCAAGCGGGCGATTATTGAGAACTCACGCCACGTGATGCTGGTGGTGGATCACTCGAAGTTTGGCCGTAACGCGATGGTAAACATGGGCAGCATCAGCATGGTGGATGCGGTCTACACCGACGTGATGCCGCCGGCTGGGGTGATGCAGGTGATTAAGGATAACAATCTACAGTTAGAACTCTGCTAGCGGTTGTGTCGGGTGGCGCTGCGCTTACCCGACCTACAAAATTTTCTCCCTCTCCCTGTGGGAGAGGGCCGGGGTGAGGGCATCAGACCGAGAGGGTTTACACGCCATAACCCATCATCTTCAACAACTGCTGCGCATGCTGCACCGCATCCTGACGATGCGCCACGCCCAGCTTCTGATACAGATTGCGAATGTGCGTTTTGATGGTGGTCGCCGCAACCGCCAGTTCCCCGGCAATCTGATCGTTACTGTATCCGGAATAGATCAGCCCCAGAACCTGCCATTCACGCTGAGTGAGCGGGCTGGTGCGGATAAGTTCCGGCACTTCTGGATGATTCAGCAGACGTTCAACAAAGTTCTCATCAAAATGCGCAAATTTGTGGCGATGGTGCTGGTTAATCTCGCGCAGAATACGCTGGGCGCGATGCTGGTCCAGTTCCGGTAGCGTATTGAGCTGAATAAGCTGACGCAATTGCTGCGCCATTACTTCACCTTCAATCACAAAGTGGCTGATAAACCCGGTGCGGTTAGCCAGTTGCAGCGCCTCCAGCAGCACGCGCTGGGCATCGTTTTTACGACCAGCCTGCCAGTAGAGCTGGTTCAGCAGCAGCAGGTTACGGTTCAGGTCGCTCATCAGGCGCAGGCTGCGGGCGTTTTCGTTTAACTCTTCCAGCACGATCTCGGCAGGCTCAAACTCGCCCAGCAGGATCTGCACGCGGGCAATATTCCGCCACTGGCTTTGCAGGAAGTGGTTGTTGGCAAATTCAGGTTTTGGCGTCTGGCGCAGCCAGTTGGCGGCGGATTTTTTATCGCCGGTCATCTGCCAGTAAATCACCCGGACTTTATCGGCGTTTGACACCCAGTCGCTATGATACTGACCATTACCGAGCAGGTTTTCCAGGCGGTTAAGGTGATTGCGCGCGTTATCCAGATCTCCACGCGCCAGCGAGCACTGTACCAGCAGCGCCAGACACTGCAGCTGTTGCTGCGGCTGGAACCCGGAGAGCACGTCCACGCCCTGACGGGCGCAGCTTTCTGCTTCATCCAGACGCGACCACGCCCACAGCAGCTGAGCGCGAATACGTAACAGGAACTCGTGCATCGGCAGCTGTTCCAGATGTTGTTCACGAATAAGCTGGAACGCTTTTTCCTGGTTTTCCCATGCCGCTTGCAGGAACCCCTGCGCAAATAAAATCTCGCTTTGCTGGATCAGGCTCCATAAAGCGTAGTGCCAGACGTCGTGACGGCGCGCCATCTGCTCGGTTTGCTGCATGAGCGAGAGCGAACGCGTCAGGTCACCTTTGCAGTGCAGCACTTCGCCGTGTACTGACGTCGCCACGATGCGGCTGTAGAAGTTCGCCAGCGGCAATTCATCCAGTGCAACCATCGCCAGGCGTTCTGCCTCTTCCGGGTCGCCGTCGTTGATCGCGACCTGAGCACGCAGGGCATTGAATTCGCCGTGGAGAGTGGCATCCATTTCGCTCTCCATCTCCTGCTCGGCACGCGCCAGCAGGGTGTTCACTTCGCTGTAGCGGTGCTGGCTCTGCATCAGCCAGGCCTGCAGCAGCACCAGACGCGGGTTCTCCAGCAGGCTTTCCCACGGTAGCGCTTTTAACGACTCCTCGAGCAGCGTTAGTTCGCTGTGGTTGAACAGCCCCCACGCGTGGTTGAGCAAAATATCGCGCAGCATACTGGCATCACCTGCGGCCAGTGCATGGTGGATAGCCTCACTCGGGAAACCTTGTGCCATCCAGCTTTCGGCCGCAGCGCGGTGGATATCCGGCAACTCGGTCGCAAGTTCCCACTGACAGCGCTGGCGCAGGAAGCTGCCAAACAGCGGGTGATAGCTAAACCATTCACCGGGATCGTCCATGCGCGTCAGGAACAGACCCTGACGTTCAATCTCTTCAAGCTGGAGCTGACCGTTTTCAATGCCCGTCACGCGCACAATCAGCGCATCGTTCATGGAACGCAGCAGGGAGCTTTTCAGCAGGAAATGGCGGGTGGAGAGATCGACGCTGTCGAGCACTTCATCGACCAGATAATCCGAAAGGTGGCTGGCGTTGATCCCTGCCAGACGCCGCGCCGACTGGTGTGTCGGGCTATTATTTTGCCGGGCGGATAACGCAATCAACTGCAGCGCCGTTGCCCAGCCTGCAACGTCATCGCACAGGCGGCTGCTTTCGGACGCCTCAATCGGCGAGGTCAGGCGGCAGTCAAAGAACTGTTTCGCTTCCTGGTGGGTAAAGGCCAACTGCTGGCTGCCGATTTCCAGTAGCTGATCGCGCACGCGCAGGTTGGCAATGCCTAACTGCGGCAGATTACGCGACAAGACCACCAGGGTCAGATTTTCCGGCTGATGGCGCAGGAAGAAACGCATCGACTCATGGATCACCGGATTGGTGATCAGATGATAATCGTCAATCACCACATACAGCGGACGATGCCATTCGGCCAGTTCAACAAATAGCTGTGAGAAAAGGGAAGACAGGCTGGCGTACTGGCGCTTTTGCACCATCACCTCACTGGTGACGCAGTGCCCGTTGGTTGCCTGCTGAATAGCAGCAATCAAATAGCTGGCAAAACGTTCTTGCTGGTTATCACCCTCATCAAGAGAGTACCAGCCAAGATCGCTTTTACCTGCGGCCCATTGTGAAATGAGCGTTGTTTTTCCATAACCTGCAGGGCTCGTAACCAGCGCCAGTCGGAAATTATGTGCGCCGGAAAGTTTAGCCAACAGGCGTTCGCGGACCACAGTATGGTCAAGACGAACCGGGCGACTTAATTTAGACGGAATCAACATAGTTTTCACTTCACTGTGGGGAACGAGAGAATTTATTTTTTTTGCGCTTCGTAATTAATAGATATAAGGTCGGCCAATAAGACGACTATTGCAAGTTATGTCTGGGTTTTGTGGCTGTGAATTTGCACTCTGTCACAAAACATTCCGCATAAATGCGGAACTTTCTAAAAATGGCTCACATCCCGCGTGGATGCTGGATTGTATGCTTTTAGTGCGGTATCACTGAAACGGGTTTCAGCAAGGAATAATCACGACAAAGTTAATAAAGTTTCGGTAACGTTCAGCAAACTGAATAGTGACGCAGGGAAATCCTTATTTGCAGAAATATTATTCTACGTAAGTAATCATTTCTGCGCCGATTAATTTCTTACGAAACTGCATTTCATTTTTTTGACACTCTTCCGGGATATCTTTTCTCCTTCAGAGCACACTCGCAGAGTGGCCTCGATCACACTTTTATGCTCATCCCCGCTACTCCTCCCTGTCTAATCCCCCACGGGAGGAGGAAGAGGCGGAATGAGCCAGGCACACTAGCGCTAATGTGTTTTTTCTCTCTACAGGATGCCGATTCCCTATGTCACAGCCTACCTTCAACAAAGCTCAATTTCAGGCTGCCCTGACGCGTCAGTGGCAGCGTTTTGGTCTTCGTGCTGCAAACGAAATGACGCCTCACCAGTGGTGGCAGGCGGTGAGCGGGGCGCTCGCAGAGCAACTGGATGCTCAACCTCTGGCGAAGCCGGTGAAAGGCCAGCGCCACGTAAACTACATCTCGATGGAATTCCTGATTGGCCGTCTGACCGGCAACAACCTGCTAAACCTCGGCTGGTATCAGGAGGTAGGCGATGTGCTGAAAGAGCACGACATTAACCTTACCGATCTGCTGGAAGAAGAGATTGACCCGGCGCTGGGTAACGGTGGTCTGGGGCGTCTGGCGGCCTGTTTCCTGGACTCTATGGCAACCGTCGGCCAGTCGGCCATTGGCTATGGCCTGAACTACCAGTACGGCCTGTTCCGTCAGTCGTTTGCCGATGGGCACCAGATGGAAGCGCCGGACGACTGGCACCGCAACACCTACCCGTGGTTCCGCCACAACGCGCAGCTGGATGTGCAGGTGAACATTGGCGGGAAAGTGACGAAGCAGGGGCTTTGGGAGCCGGCGTTCACCTTTACCGGCGAAGCCTGGGATCTGCCGGTGCTCGGCTACCGTAACGGCGTGGCACAGCCGCTGCGCCTGTGGCAGGCGAAGCACGCCCATCCGTTCAACCTGACCAAATTCAACGACGGCGATTTCCTGCGCGCCGAGCAGCAGGGTATCGACGCCGAGAAGCTGACCAAAGTTCTCTACCCGAACGACAACCATCTGGCGGGCAAAAAACTGCGTCTGATGCAGCAGTATTTCCAGTGCGCATGCTCTGTAGCGGATATCCTGCGTCGTCATCACCTGGCGGGCCGCAAGCTGGCACAACTGCCGGACTTCGAAGTGATCCAGCTTAACGACACGCATCCGACCATTGCGATTCCTGAACTGCTGCGCGTGCTGATCGACGAGCATCAGTTGAGCTGGGATGACGCGTGGGCGATCACCAGCCGCACCTTCGCCTACACCAACCACACTCTGATGCCGGAAGCGCTGGAGTGCTGGGATGAGAAACTGGTGAAAGCCCTGCTGCCGCGCCATATGCAGATCATCAACACGATTAACGACCAGTTTAAAAAATTGGTGGAGAAAACCTGGCCGGGCGATAAAGCCGTCTGGGCGAAGCTGGCGGTGGTTCACGATAAACAAGTGCGCATGGCGAACATGTGCGTGGTGAGCGGTTTTGCGGTGAACGGCGTGGCGGCACTGCACTCGGATCTGGTGGTGAAAGATCTCTTCCCGGAATACCACCAGCTGTGGCCGACCAAATTCCACAACGTGACCAACGGCATCACGCCGCGTCGCTGGATTAAGCAGTGCAACCCGCTGCTGGCCGGCCTGCTGGATAAAACCCTGAAAAAAGAGTGGGCCAACGATCTGGACCAGCTCATCAACCTGGAAAAACAGGCCGACAACGCGAAATTCCGCGAGCAGTACCGCGCCATCAAGCAGGAGAACAAAGTTCGTCTGGCGGAGTTTGTGAAAGTGCGTACCGGAATTGAGATCAACCCGAATGCCATTTTCGACATCCAGATTAAACGTCTGCATGAGTACAAACGCCAGCACCTGAACCTGCTGCACATTCTGGCGCTGTACAAAGAGATCCGCGAGAACCCTCAGGCTGACCGCGTTCCACGCGTGTTCCTGTTCGGCGCGAAAGCGGCACCGGGCTACTATCTGGCGAAAAACATTATCCTTGCCATCAACAAAGTGGCTGCTGCGATCAACAACGATCCGAAAGTAGGTGACAAGCTGAAGGTCGTGTTCCTGCCGGATTACTGCGTCTCTGCCGCTGAGATGCTGATCCCGGCGGCGGATATCTCTGAGCAAATTTCCACGGCAGGTAAAGAGGCTTCCGGCACGGGCAACATGAAGCTGGCGCTGAATGGCGCGCTGACCGTCGGTACGCTCGACGGCGCGAACGTCGAAATCGCGGAGAAGGTCGGCGAAGAGAACATCTTTATCTTCGGCCATACTGTGGAAGAAGTGAAAGCCATCAAAGCCAAAGGTTACGACCCGGTGAAATGGCGTAAGAAAGACAAAGTGCTTGATGCGGTGCTGAAAGAGCTGGAGAGCGGCAAATACAGCGACGGCGACAAGCACGCGTTTGACCAGATGCTGCACAGCATGGGCAAACAGGGCGGCGATCCGTATCTGGTCATGGCGGATTTCAGAGCCTATGTGGACGCGCAAAAACAGGTCGATGTCCTGTATCGCGACCAGGACGCCTGGACCCGTGCGTGTATCCTGAACACCGCCCGCTGTGGCATGTTCAGCTCGGACCGCTCAATCCGTGATTATCAGGCCCGTATCTGGCAGGCAAAACGCTAAGGAAGCGCGATGGAGAGTAAACGTCTGGACAGTGCCGCGCAGGCGGCGGGGATCAGCCTCAGTTACATTAATGCTCACGGCAAACCGCAGTCTATTGGTGCGGACACCAAAAGGCGTTTGCTGGATGCCATGCACAAACCCGACGCGAAAGCGTCGGTTGCTCCTGTCCCCAATGTGAAGGTCTTTACTGGGGGCAAAAAAATGCCGCTGGCGGTGGCAGGGCGCGGCGAGTTTAGCTGGCTGCTCACTACCGAAGAGGGGCAGCAGCACAAGGGACACGCCACTGGCGGAAAAACAATGCATCTTCCGGCGAAGCTGCCGGAGGGCTACCACTCATTGACGCTCACCCAGGGTGATGCGCGTTATCACTGCCGGGTGATTGTTGCGCCAAAACGCTGCTATGAACCACAGGCGTTGCTCGAAGGCAAAAAGCTGTGGGGTGCCTGCGTGCAGCTCTACACGCTGCGTTCGGACAGTAACTGGGGCATCGGTGATTTTGGCGATCTGAAAAAGATGCTGGCAGACATCGGCGAGCGTGGCGGTGCCTTTATTGGACTCAACCCTATCCACGCACTCTATCCGGCGAACCCGGAGAGCGCCAGCCCGTACAGCCCGTCGTCCCGCCGCTGGCTGAACGTGATTTACATTGACGTTAACGCGTTAGACGATTTCAAAAACAGCAAAGAGGCGCAGGCGTGGTGGAAACTCAGTACCACGCAGCAGGCGCTGAAGCAGGCGCGCGATGCGGACTGGGTGGACTATGCCACCGTCACCGCGCTGAAGATGGCGGCGCTGCGTCTGGCATGGAAAGGCTTCGCGAAACGCGATGACGAACAGATGTCGGCCTTCCGCCAGTTTGTCATGCAGGAGGGCGAGAGCCTTTACTGGCAGGCGGCGTTCGACGCGCTGCATGCGTATCAGGTCAAAGAGGATGAAATGCGCTGGGGCTGGCCGGTGTGGCCGGAAGCGTATCAATCCGTTGATACGCCTGAAGTGAAAGCCTTCTGTAAGAAATATGCTGATGAGGTGGACTTCTACCTGTGGCTGCAGTGGCTGGCCTACAGCCAGTTTGCTGCCTGCTGGCAGGTGAGCCAGGGGTATAAAATGCCGATTGGCCTGTACCGCGATCTGGCTGTGGGTGTCGCAGAAGGTGGTGCAGAAACCTGGTGTGACCGTGAACTCTACTGCCTGAAAGCCTCCGTCGGTGCGCCGCCAGATATTCTTGGCCCGCTTGGTCAGAACTGGGGCCTGCCGCCAATGGACCCGCACGTGATGGCCGCCCGCGCGTACGAGCCGTTTATCGACCTGCTGCGCGCCAATATGCAGAACTGTGGAGCGCTGCGCATCGACCACGTGATGTCTGTGCTGCGTCTGTGGTGGATACCGTACGGTGAAACGGCCGATCACGGGGCGTATGTACAATACCCGGTTGACGATCTGCTCTCGATCCTGGCGCTGGAAAGTAAACGTCATCAGTGCATGGTGATCGGCGAAGATCTCGGTACTGTACCGGTTGAGATTGTCAGTAAACTCCGCGACAGCGGGGTGTACTCTTACAAAGTGCTCTATTTTGAGAACGACCATGAGAAAACCTTCCGCGCGCCGAAAGCGTATCCGGAACAATCAATGGCAGTCGCGACGACGCATGATCTTCCTACGCTCAGAGGCTACTGGGAAAGCGGCGACCTGACGCTCGGTAAAACGCTGGGGCTGTATCCTGATGAAGAGGTCCTGCGTGGACTGTATCAGGATCGCGAACTGGCGAAACAGGGTCTGCTTGATGCGCTGCATAAACATGGTTGCCTGCCGAAACGCGCCGGACATAAGGCGTCGCTGATGTCGATGACGTCTACGCTCAACCGCGGCTTGCAGCGCTACATTGCCGACAGCAACAGCGCCCTGCTGGGGCTACAGCCGGAAGACTGGATTGATATGGCAGAGCCGGTGAACATTCCGGGCACCAGCTATCAGTACAAGAACTGGCGTCGTAAATTGTCCACAACGCTTGAGAAGATGTTTGCCGATGACGGGGTGAACAGGCTGATTAAGGATTTGGATAAGCGGCGAAAAGCAGCCGGGAAGACGTGATAAAAAACCCGCCATCGGCGGGTTTTTTATTGCCCGGTGGCGCTGCGCTTACCGGGCCTACATTGCTTAAGTAAGCCGGGTAAGGCGTCGCCGCCACCCGGCTTTTTTACATCAGACAACCATATTCAACAGCAGAACCCCGACCAGGCCGCACACCGAAATAATGGTTTCCAGCGCGGACCATGACTTGATGGTTTCACCGATCGTCAGGTTGAAATACTCCTTGAACAGCCAGAAGCCTGGGTCGTTTACGTGAGAGAAAATTACGCTACCGGAACCAACCGCGATAACCATCAGCTCTGGGCTTACGCCCGTCGTTGCAATCAGCGGCGCAACAATACCACCTGCGGTGATGGCCGCAACGGTCGCAGAACCCAGTGCAATACGCAGAACCGCAGCGATGGACCAGGCCATCAGGAGCGGAGAAACGCTGGTTTCATGCATCATGGCAGCGATGTATTTGTCCACGCCGCTGTCGACCAGTACCTGTTTGAACGCACCGCCACCGCCGATGATCAGAAGCATCATGGCAATGATTTTGATGGAAGAGGTCAACGTATCGTTGATCTGATCCATCGAACGGCCACGGTTCAGGCCGAAAGTGAACATCGCAATCAGCACGGCAATCAGCGTTGCCATCACCGGATCACCCAGGAACTCGGCAACGGCCAGGAATGCATGGCCTTTCGGCAGGATCATCTCTGCTACGGCACGCATGGCCATCAGAATGACCGGCACCAGTGACGTCCAGACGCTGACGCCAAAGCCCGGCATCTCTTCTTCAGTGAACGTTTTCGCGCTGTACAGACCTTCCGGGATTGGCTTATCAATGCCTTTCAGGAAACGCGCATAAACAGGGCCTGCCAGAATCACGGTTGGGATCGCCAGAATCGTACCGAACAGCAGGGTTTTACCCATATCGGCGTGGAAAATGGTCGCGATTGCGGTAGGGCCTGGATGCGGAGGCAGGAAGCCGTGCGTCACGGACAGCGCCGCCGCCATTGGCACACCGACGTACAGCAGCGGAATATTTGCTGCAGCTGCAATGGTGAATACCAGCGGCAGCATCAGCACAAAGCCCACTTCGTAGAACAGCGCAAAACCGACGGTAAAGCCGGTTAATACCACTGCCCACTGGATGTGCTGCTTACCAAATTTGGCGATAAGCGTGGTGGCGATACGCTGCGCACCACCGCAATCCGCGAGCATTTTACCGAGCATGGCACCGAAGCCCATGATCAGCGCCAGGCTGCCGAGCGTACCGCCGACCCCGGCTTTAATGGAGTTGATAACTTTCACCAGCGGCATCCCTTGCATCAAACCGACTGCAAGTGCCACCAGAACCAAAGCGATAAATCCGTTCATTTTGAAGCGGATCATCAAGAGCAGTAATAACACAACACCTATAGCGACGATGACTAATGGCATGATTTACCTGGCCTTTGAATTGTTATGGGTAACGTCATTGTTTCAACGACAAAATCCGATTGTCCCAACAGGGAACAGAGCGTTAACGGCACTAATACTGATGCCTGTGAAACGATTAAGTTTAGTCGGCTGTTATGTGGGTGCTTAGTGCCCATGAGAATGATACGGGTAACATGGCGTAATTGAGAATCACCCAGGGCAGCTAAATTTGAATTATGAGACGCAGGTCAACATATAGAGGGGGGAGGCAGGAAAACAAAAGCCGGGTGGCGGCTTCGCCTTACCCGGCTTACGATGCGTATGAACTGTTTTTGTAGGCCCGGTAAGCGCAGCGCCACCGGGCAAAACAGACGGGCATTGAATTAGTAGTAAGAGTGCTCGCCGCGCTGGTGTTCGGTCAGATCGCGCACGCCTTTCAGTTCCGGGAACTCGTTCAGCAGCTGCTTCTCGATCCCTTCTTTCAGCGTCACGTCGACCATGGAACACCCGTTACAGCCGCCGCCAAACTGCAGGATCGCCAGACCATCTTCGGTGATTTCCATCAGGGAAACACGACCGCCGTGGCCTGCCAGCTGTGGGTTGATCTGCGATTGCAGCAAATACTCTACACGTTCCATTAGTGGGGCATCGTCCGACACTTTACGCATTTTTGCGTTTGGCGCTTTCAGCGTCAGCTGAGAACCGAGCTGGTCGGTGACGAAGTCAATCTCCGCATCTTCAAGATACGGTGCGCTCAGCTCATCAACGTAGGCGGTGAGCTGGTCAAATTTAAGGGCAGTGTCAGTTGCTTCCACGGCGTCCGGAGGACAATAAGAGACACCGCATTCTGCATTCGGAGTGCCTGGATTGATCACAAACACGCGGATCTGCGTCCCTTCTTCCTGATTTGCCAGCAGTTTGGCAAAGTGCGCTTGTGCAGAATCGGAAATACGGATCATAGCTTTGGCCTAATAGTTGACTAAATTACCTGGGTATAATAATACGCCCATTGGAGAAGGGCTACAAGGTACGGCACAGACACCATACCTGAACCGACGCAGCGCCGCTTCGCAAAAGCAGTCGGGAAAGTTCAGCAACGGTACTGCCCGTGGTGACGACATCATCCACAATCGCGATATGGAGGCCGTTAACGGGCAATTCAAGGCGAAAGGCATTTTTAAGGTTCCTTTTGCGCAGGCGCGCACTGAGTTGATGCTGGATTGCTGTCGCCTGCACGCGCCTCAGCGCAGAGGCATCGTAACGGCACCTGAGCCAGCGGGCGAGCGGGCGGCAGAGCAGGTCACTCTGATTATAGCCACGTCGCCAGTGACGACGCCGGTGCAACGGCACATTCATAATTATGTCCACTGCCGGTAACCCGCGGGTACGTCGCGCCTGTAAAACCGCCAGTACAAGTAGCCGGGCGAGCGGCCGCGCCAGCGTACTCTGGTGAGAAAATTTCAGTTTATGGATGAGGCCGCTCAGCGGAGGAGCATAACCGTCCACCGCCACCAGGGCGTTCCACGGCGGGGATTTCTTCAGGCAACGCCCGCAGGGGATCACCTGGCTTGTGGCCGGTAAACCGCATTGCGGGCAGCCGTTGATTCGGCCTTCCAGCGATCGTGTACAAACGGAACAGACTCCCCACGCACTCAGCGCAAGTGGCATTCGGCATAGCCAGCACAAGCCGGGCACTGTTAGCATGTGCAACCTCCATGTAAAAAAGAGAACAGTAACTGATGAAGACACTGTGGTGGCAGACCGTAGGGACGGGAAATTGCCATCTTGTGCTGCTGCACGGATGGGGACTGAACGCTGAAGTATGGCGTTGCGTAAGTGAGGAACTCGCCTCGCAATTTACGTTACATCTGGTTGATCTGCCGGGTTATGGCCGTAGCCACGGCTTTGGCGCGATGACGCTTGACGCGATGGCGAAGCAGGTTTTGGGTGCTGCGCCGCAAAAAGCGATCTGGCTCGGCTGGAGCCTGGGCGGGCTGGTGGCAAGTCAGATTGCGCTGAGCCATCCCGAACGCGTGCAGGCGCTGGTGACGGTGGCCTCTTCGCCGTGCTTTAGCGCACGTGAAGCGTGGCCGGGCATTAAGCCTGAGGTGCTGACCGGGTTCCAGCAGCAACTGAGCGAAGATTTCCAGCGAACGGTTGAGCGTTTCCTGGCGCTGCAGACGATGGGAACCGAAACCGCCCGTCAGGATGCCAGATTGCTGAAACAGACGGTGCTCTCCCTGCCGATGCCGGACGTTAAGGTACTTAACGGTGGTCTGGACATTCTGAAGACGGTCGACCTGCGTGAGCCGCTGGCGTCGCTGACGATGCCGCATCTGCGTATTTATGGCTATCTGGATGGACTGGTGCCGCGCAAAGTGGTGCCGTTGCTGGACACCCTGTGGCCTGAAAGTGAATCGCGGGTGATTGCCAAAGCCGCGCACGCGCCGTTTATCTCCCATCCCGCTGAGTTCTGCTCGGCACTGGTTGCGATAAGTCAACGTGTAAACTGATTATTTCCCGTCCAGCCTGGAAAAAGTTTCATACCGCAACAATACTTCAGAGGTCGTTGCGGTTGAACTGCCGACGATGATCAAAACAACAATCTAAGGAGAGGCTGATCTATGAAACTTGTCACAGGTATTGTTACATCTCTGGTTATTGGGTCACTGTCATTTGGCGCATTTGCTGCAGAAGAGCTGGATAAAGATAAGGTCAAAGAGATGAATCTGACCAAAGTGGGGACAATCACCACTTCTGATACCACGGCTCCGATGGATGCGAAACGTGAACTGTCCAAAAAAGCGGATGAGCTGGGCGGTAAATATTTCGTTGTTACCAGTGCACAGAAAGATACGAAAGACGTTCATGCAACGGCAGAGGTTTATAAGTAATACCAAAAAGCCGGGCGGTATGGCCCGGCTTTATTAGCGCAGCGCCCACCACTCTCTGAGGCAGGCTTTCCCTTCGGGACAGCTTTTGCAACTGCCGGACAAACAACCATCCGCATCTTCCTGAATGCGCACGGCTTTCCCCATTGCTTCCAGCCGTTGCAGCATGGCATCAATCATCGGTTGCGGCGTATGCAGGCTGTAGCTTAGCTGTTTTGCCTCCATTCTTCCCTGCAATGCCAGCAAATCACGAACCTGAATCAACGATGCCATGTGTTTACCTTTTAGTGACAGTCGCCAGCCGGGCTGCTGCAACAGGTGGCGGCGGTTTTACGTGTCGCCAGCAGGTTGACATCCACGCGGCTCCGCGCTCTGCGCAGAAGGCCAATGACAACCACGTTGAACAGGATCACCGCCAGGATGCAGACCAGGCTATAACGCGGGTGCTGGCTGAAATTGGCGGTCTGATAAAAGACCGTCGCCAGCGAGTAAGCGATGTTCAGCCCCCACAGTACCGAGAAGCCCATCCAGCCGCGGCTGGACTCGCGGGCAATCGCCCCCATCACCGAAATGCACGGAACGTAAAGCAGCACGAAGATCAGGTAGCTGTAGGCCGCTGACGCGCTGCCAAATTTCTCGCTCATCACGCCCATCGCGCCGGTCGCCATTTCGCCGTCGCCTTTGCTGGCTTCGATTGGGTTTGCCAGCACGCTCAGGCTGAAGGTGTCTTTCAGGCTCTGCCAGGTCTCCTCTACGGCACCGAGCAGCTCGTCACCGAGGTTAAATTCTGCCGGGTTAAACTCCTCTTCCTGAATGTTCTCAGCGGTATAGAGTGTGTTCAGCGTCCCGACAACCACCTCTTTTGCCATCGCCCCGGTGAACAGGCCGACAGTCGCTTGCCAGTTATCCTCATGCACGCCAATCGGTTTAAAGACCGGCGTAATGACGCGGCTGACGGAGGCAAGGGCAGAGTCGTTGATGTTGTCCGCCGCCTGGCCGCTCAGCGTGAAGCTGTTCAGCGCACTCAGGAAAATACTGACGACGACAATCACTTTACCGGCGCGCAGCACAAACCCTTTCAGGCGTTGCCAGGTCTGGATCACCAGGCTTTTAAGATGGGGAACGTGGTAGACCGGTAGCTCCATCACGAACGGCGATGCTTCACCACGCATGATGGTGTGTTTCAGCATCAGGCCGGTCAGGATCGCCATCACGATACCGAGCACATACAGAGAGAATACCGCCAGCGCTCCTTGCTGACCAAAGAAGGCCGCCGCAAAGACCGCGAAGATCGCCAGACGTGCCCCGCAGGACATAAACGGTGCCATCATGATGGTCATCAGGCGTTCACGCGGCGCATCCAGCGTGCGGGCACCCATCACCGACGGAACGTTACAGCCGAAGCCGACAATCAGCGGCACGAAGGATTTTCCGGGCAGGCCCAGCGCCTGCATCAGGCGATCCATGACGAAAGCCGCGCGCGCCATGTAGCCGGAGTCCTCAAGGAAGGAGAGGAACAGGTACATCATGCCGATTTGCGGCACCAGCGGCAGAACGGTATTGATGCCGCCGCCGATCCCCTGGGCGAGGAAGATGGTCAGCCATTCCGGGAAGTGCAGGGTGTAACCGACCCACTGAATACCGTGCACGAAAATCGCGACGGAACCGGCATCGAAAACAGGCTGTAACGCACCGCCAATGTTGATGGCGAGCAGGAACATCAGGTACATCACCAGTAAGAAGACCGGCAGGCCGAGGAAACGGTTCAGAACGATTTTATCGACGGCGGCGGTAAAGCGGCTTGGTTCAGCCGTTAATGCGTTGCTGGCCACATCGCAAATCGCGGCGATAGACTGATAACGCGCATCCGCAATGTGCAAAGCAGGGTCACTCAGTTCGTCGCTCAGGCGCGCCAGCGATACGTCCAGTTTGTCTGCCGCATCGCCTGCATACGCACGGCTGTAGATGTCACCTTCCAGCATCTGCAGGCCGAGCCACTGACGCTGTCGGGCAGGCATGGTGTTATCCATCTCCTGCGCCAGCAGGTTGGCTTCGCGAAGCAGCGGTTGCGCGTAGTGCACTAGCTCAACATCGGTGTTGCCCGCGTGTCGGTCAACCGCCAGCTTCAGGGCATCAATACCGCGAGCGCGGGTGGAGACCAGCGGAACCACCGGACAGCCCAGACGTGAAGAAAGGGCATCGATATCAATGCGCAGCTTTTGCTTTTCCGCAATGTCGAGCATGTTGAGTGCCACGATGCAGGGAATACCCAGTTCCAGCAGTTGCAGCGTGAGATAAAGGTTGCGCTCCAGGTTGGAGGCATCGACCACGTTAATTAATAAATCCGCATCGCCGCTCAAAATATAGTGGCAGGCAATCTGCTCATCGAGGGACGTTTGAGATGAAATAGTGGTTAACGAATAGGTGCCAGGCAGATCAACCAGGGTAACCTGATTGTCTGTTGTCATGAACTGACCTTCTTTGCGCTCAACCGTTACGCCTGCCCAGTTTCCCACACGCTGGCGTGCGCCAGTTAACTGGTTAAATAAAGTTGTCTTGCCGGAATTAGGATTGCCAATTAAGCCAATAGTTAATTTTTTCATTGTATTAGACCCACTGAAACCGCTGGCTTGTTATCGGGATACGTTTTCGACTTCTAATAATGCGAGATCTTTCTTACGCAGTACCAGATTCACTCGTCGGGTTTCGATATGAACAGGATCGCCCAACGGTGCAACGCGTACAACCTGGAATGACGAGCCGGGTAGCATGCCCAGTGACAGCAGCTTCTGCCGATAGGCCGGGCTAATCTCACGGGTAAAACCGATAATTTTCCATGCACTGTCTGGAGTGAATTGCATAGCGCCTACTTTACGAGAGGTTAAATAATCTACACTGCGATGATAATGAGAATAGTTTTTATCAGCAATAATAAAAATGTGACGGAATGTTGTTAATGGTATTAATTTACGGCCAGTTTGACCTTGCTCAATATTTATTGAATTTGATGGCGGGAAGACAGGGGGATTTATTTGTTAATGAAGTGATAATTGATGGTTTAAATATGGATATGCAATCGGTTTCATATTTATTAATTAATGAGTGAGTACATCTTTATTTATTTAAATGCCCGGCAAACGTAGTGTCACCGGGCATTAACCGTATTACCGTTTTTTACCCATTGCCGCTGCCAGCGCATCCATCATCGCGCTGTTGCCCGCAGGCTGAGCGTCGCGACCGCGCGGTTTGGCGGCTTTCGCAGCCGGACGTTGCGGCTCGCGGTTGCCACCACGACGCGCGTTGGTCTCGCCTGGCTGCTCGTCCAGACGCATGGTCAGGGCGATACGCTTACGCTGCAGATCAACCTCCAGCACTTTCACCTTCACGATGTCGCCCGCTTTGACCACGGTGTGCGGATCTTCAACGAACTTGTCGGCGAGGGAAGAGATGTGGACCAGACCATCCTGATGCACGCCGATATCCACAAACGCGCCGAAGTTGGTGACGTTCGTGACTGCGCCTTCCAGCACCATACCTGGCAGCAGGTCGTTCATGGTTTCGACGCCGTCTGCAAAGGTCGCGGTTTTAAACTCAGGGCGCGGGTCACGGCCTGGTTTTTCCAGCTCTTTGATGATGTCGGTGACCGTCGGCACGCCGAACTGCTCGTCGGTGAAATCTGAGGCTTTCAGGTTGCGCAGCGCGTTGCTGTCGCCCATTAGCGCTTTCAGCGCCTGCTGGGTTGCCGCCAGAATGCGTTCCACGACAGGGTACGCTTCCGGGTGAACGGTAGAGGCATCCAGCGGGTTATCGCCGTGGTTGATACGCAGGAAGCCCGCGCACTGCTCAAAGGCTTTCGGCCCCAGTCGGCTCACCTTCAGCAACTGCTGACGGTTCTGGAACTGACCGTTCTCATCACGCCAGGCGACGATATTCTGCGCCATCATGCGGGTTAAGCCCGCCACGCGGGTCAGCAGGGGAACGGAGGCCGTGTTCAGGTCAACGCCGACGGCGTTTACACAGTCTTCCACGACTGCATCCAGCTTACGCGCCAGCTGCGTCTGGCTTACGTCGTGCTGATACTGGCCCACACCGATAGATTTCGGGTCGATCTTCACCAGCTCCGCCAGCGGGTCCTGCAGACGGCGAGCGATAGAGACTGCACCACGCAGGGAGACGTCCAGGTCCGGGAACTCCTGCGCCGCCAGTTCAGACGCGGAATAGACGGATGCCCCGGCTTCGCTGACGATCACTTTCTGCGCCGTCACTTTCGGGAACTGTTTTTGCACGTCGAGATAGAAACGCTCGGTTTCACGGGACGCCGTACCGTTACCGATGGCGACCAGCTCAACGTTGTATTTCTCGCACAGTGCCGCCACCACAACCGCCGCTTTCGCTGCCTGGCCGGTATGCGGATAAATGGTGTCGGTAGCCACCAGCTTGCCGGTGCCGTCAACGACGGCCACTTTCACGCCGGTACGCAGGCCCGGATCGAGCCCCATAGTCGCGCGCAGGCCAGCAGGGGCGGCCATCAGCAGGTCGTGCAGGTTACGGGCAAAGACGTTGATTGCTTCATCTTCAGCGCGCTCGCGGACGGTGCCCATCAGCTCGGTTTCGAGGTGCATCAGCACCTTAATACGCCACGTCCAGCTCACCACGCCTTTGCGCCAGCTGTCCGCCGGGGCGTTGTTCAGGCGCAGGCCGAGATGGTCGATAATGATCTGCTCGCAGTGGCTCTCTTTCGGCGGCTCGTCAAACTGCGGGTCGGCATTCAGCGAGAGTTGCAGCACGCCTTCGTTGCGGCCGCGGAACATCGCCAACGCACGGTGTGATGGGGCGGTTGAAATCGGTTCGTGGTGATCGAAGTAGTCGCGGAATTTCGCCCCTTCTTCCTCTTTCCCTGCCACAACGGTGGAGACGATGTGGGCGTTCTTCCACAGATAATCTCGCACTTTGGCGAGCAGGGCGGCGTCTTCGGCGAAGCGCTCCATCAGAATATAGCGTGCGCCATCGAGCGCGGCTTTGGTGTCCGCCACGCCTTTGTCGGCGTCGATAAACTTCGCCGCTTCGGTGTCCGGGTCGTGTGACGGCTCGTTCCACAGCAGCTCAGCCAGCGGCTCCAGACCTGCTTCAATCGCAATCTGCCCGCGCGTGCGGCGCTTCGGTTTGTAGGGAAGGTAGAGGTCTTCTAACTCGGTTTTGCTCAGGGTGCCGTTAATGGCCTTTTCCAGGTCGCTGGTCAGTTTGCCCTGTTCGCCGATGGATTTGAGGATCGCCTGACGACGGTCTTCCAGCTCGCGCAGGTAACCCAGACGGGTCTCCAGGTTACGCAACTGCGTGTCATCCAGACCGCCAGTGACTTCCTTACGATAACGTGCAATAAACGGCACGGTGTTCCCTTCATCAAGCAGGCGAACGGCAGCTTCTACCTGTTCGGCTCTGGCCTGAAGTTCACCCGCAATAATGCGGCAGAGCGAATCTTTCATCATGGCTATTTCATCTGTTGAGTCGAAAAAAATCAGGGGATAGTTATACGGACTGGCACGAAAAAATGCCAGCCGTGGAGGGCGCTCTCGGACTATTTTACGTACTCGATCTCATTCACATACCAGCTGGCTTCACCGCCAGGTGTCTGAACAATGGCCAAATCGCCCACTTCCTTTTTCAGCAGCGCGCGGGCCATGGGGGAATCAATGGAGATATAATCTTTACGGCCAAAAATTTCATCGTAGCCGACGATGCGAAAACGCAGGGTGTCGCCGTCATCATTTTCGATCTCCACCCAGGCTCCGAAGAACACTTTGCCTTCCTGCTGCGGGGAGTAATCGACAATCTTGAGGTTCTCAAGGCATTTGGTCAGATAGCGCACCCGACGGTCGATTTCACGCAGGCGCTTTTTGTTGTACTGGTAGTCAGCATTCTCGCTGCGATCGCCCAGGCTTGCCGCCCAGGTGACCTTTTTGGTCACTTCAGGGCGCTCTTCGCGCCACAGGTAATCCATCTCTTTTTTGAGTTTTTCGTACCCTTCGCGGGTGATCAGTGGCGTTTTCATGCGGTGACCTTCAGACTCGACATCATTGCAAACCTTGCGCACATTACGTATCACATAGAATAACCGACAGCATTAATAATGATTTATGTGATGAAATGTGCAGATAAGCTGCTGTTAAATATGCTTTGTAACAATTTCGACTAGAATTTATACCAGAATTAGCTGGTCGAACACGTGCACTTTTTTAGAATACGCTGTTATTAGACTATCCGAACCTTTGGGAGTACACACAATGCAAGAGAACTACAAAATTCTGGTCGTGGATGACGACATGCGCCTGCGTGCGCTGCTGGAGCGTTATCTGACCGAGCAGGGCTTCCAGGTTCGTAGCGTCGCGAACGCTGAGCAGATGGACCGCCTGCTGACCCGTGAGTCCTTCCATTTGATGGTGCTGGATCTGATGTTGCCTGGCGAAGACGGGCTTTCCATTTGCCGCCGTCTGCGCAGCCAGAGCAACCCGATGCCGATCATCATGGTGACGGCGAAGGGCGAAGAAGTTGACCGTATCGTGGGCCTCGAAATCGGTGCGGATGACTACATTCCTAAACCGTTTAACCCGCGCGAGCTGCTGGCGCGTATCCGCGCTGTGCTGCGCCGTCAGGCGAACGAACTGCCTGGTGCGCCATCACAGGAAGAAGCGGTGATTGCGTTCGGTAAGTTCAAGCTGAACCTCGGCACGCGCGAGATGTTCCGTGAAGATGAGCCCATGCCGCTGACCAGCGGCGAGTTCGCGGTACTGAAAGCACTGGTCAGCCACCCGCGTGAGCCGCTCTCTCGTGACAAACTGATGAACCTGGCGCGTGGCCGCGAATACTCCGCAATGGAACGCTCCATCGACGTGCAGATCTCTCGTCTGCGCCGTATGGTGGAAGAAGATCCGGCGCATCCTCGTTATATTCAGACCGTGTGGGGTTTGGGCTACGTATTTGTCCCGGACGGCTCTAAAGCATGAGGCGAATGCGCTTCTCACCGCGAAGCTCGTTTGCCCGCACCCTGCTACTGATTGTCACCTTGCTGTTCGTCAGCCTGGTGACAACCTACCTGGTGGTACTGAACTTTGCGATCCTGCCGAGCCTCCAGCAGTTTAATAAGGTCCTGGCCTACGAAGTGCGTATGCTGATGACCGATAAACTGCAACTGGAGGACGGCACGCAGCTCGTTGTTCCCCCGGCGTTTCGCCGTGAAATCTACCGTGAGCTGGGCATTTCGCTCTACTCAAATGAAGCAGCAGAAGACGCGGGGCTGCGCTGGGCGCAGCACTATGAATTCCTTAGTCAGCAGATGGCACAGCAGCTTGGCGGCCCGACGGAAGTGCGCGTTGAGGTCAACAAAAGCTCGCCGGTTGTCTGGCTGAAAACCTGGCTGTCACCCAACATCTGGGTGCGCGTTCCGCTGACTGAAATCCATCAGGGCGACTTCTCGCCGCTGTTCCGTTACACCCTGGCGATTATGCTGCTGGCCATAGGCGGCGCGTGGCTGTTTATCCGTATCCAGAACCGACCGCTGGTCGACCTGGAGCACGCGGCGCTGCAGGTCGGTAAAGGGATTATTCCGCCACCGCTGCGTGAGTATGGCGCGTCGGAGGTGCGTTCGGTGACACGCGCGTTTAACCATATGGCGGCAGGCGTGAAGCAGTTGGCAGACGACCGCACGCTGCTGATGGCGGGCGTGAGTCATGACCTGCGCACGCCACTGACGCGTATTCGTCTGGCGACGGAGATGATGGGCGAACAGGACGGTTACCTCGCCGAGTCCATCAACAAGGACATCGAAGAGTGTAATGCCATCATCGAGCAGTTCATCGACTACCTGCGCACCGGGCAGGAGATGCCGCTGGAAATGGCCGATCTCAATGCGGTGCTGGGCGAAGTGGTGGCGGCGGAAAGCGGCTACGAGCGTGAAATTGAGACTGACCTTCAGCCGGGCGAGATTCAGGTGCGTATGCATCCGCTCTCCATCAAGCGTGCGGTGGCCAACATGGTGGTCAACGCGGCGCGCTACGGTAATGGCTGGATCAAAGTCAGCAGTGGCTCGGAACTCAACCGCGCCTGGTTCCAGGTGGAAGATGATGGTCCGGGCATTAAACCTGAGCAACGTAAGCACCTGTTCCAGCCGTTTGTGCGCGGCGACAGCGCGCGCAGCACCAGCGGGACCGGCTTAGGGCTGGCGATTGTGCAGCGTATTGTCGATAACCATAACGGGTTGCTGGAGATTGGGACCAGCGAGCGGGGTGGTTTGAGCATTCGGGCGTGGTTGCCAGTGCCGGTGACGCGCGGGCAGGTAAAAGAGAGTTAATTTCCCCTCACTCCGGCCCTCTCCTACGGGGAGAGGGAGAAAACATGAAAAAAGGCAACTTTCGTTGCCTTTTTATTTTCACCTACAGCTTCGGTCCCGCACTCACCAGTGCAGCACCCGCCGGGGTATCGGTATACTTCTCGAAGTTCTCGATAAACAATTTCGCCAGCGATTCCGCCTTCTCACGCCACTGCTCCGGTGAGCCGTAGGTATTGCGTGGGTCGAGGATACGCGTATCCACGCCCGGCAGTTCTGTCGGGATCGCCAGGTCAAACATCGGCAGCGTAAAGGTTTCGGCGTTATCCAGCGAACCATCCAGAATGGCGTCAATAATGGCACGCGTATCTTTGATGGAGATGCGCTTGCCGGTGCCGTTCCAGCCAGTGTTGACCAGATAAGCCTGTGCGCCAGATGCCTGCATACGCTTCACCAGCACTTCTGCATACTGCGTCGGGTGTAGCGACAGGAATGCCGCGCCGAAGCAGGCAGAGAAGGTTGGCGTTGGCTCCGTTACGCCGCGCTCGGTTCCCGCCAGTTTAGCGGTAAACCCGGAGAGGAAGTGGTACTGCGTCTGGCTGGCAGTCAGGCGAGACACCGGCGGCAGTACGCCGAACGCGTCAGCGGTCAGGAAAATCACCTTCGTGGCATGGCCCGCTTTCGACACCGGCTTCACGATATTGTCGATGTGATAGATCGGATACGAGACACGGGTGTTTTCAGTTTTCGAGGCGTCGTCGAAATCGACAGAGCCATCGGCGCGCACGGTGACGTTTTCCAGCAGCGCATCGCGACGGATGGCGTGGAAGATATCCGGCTCAGCCTCTTCAGACAGGCGAATAGTCTTCGCGTAGCAACCGCCTTCGAAGTTAAACACGCCGTCATCATCCCAGCCGTGTTCGTCATCGCCAATCAGACGGCGTTTCGGATCGGTTGAAAGGGTGGTTTTGCCCGTGCCGGACAGACCAAAGAACACCGCCACATCGCCTTTTTCGCCGACGTTCGCCGAGCAGTGCATAGAGGCAATGCCCCGCAGCGGCAGCAGGTAGTTCATCACCGAGAACATCCCTTTCTTCATTTCGCCGCCGTACCAGGTCCCGCCGATGAGCTGGATACGCTCGGTCAGGTTGAAGGCAATGAAGTTTTCGGAATTCAGGCCCTGCTCTTTCCACTGTGGATTCGTGCATTTCGCACCGTTCATCACGATAAAATCAGGGGTGAAATCCTGCAGCTCTTCGTCGGTTGGACGAATAAACATGTTTTTCACGAAATGCGCCTGCCAGGCCACTTCGGTGATAAAACGCACGGAAAGACGGGTGTCGGCGTTAGCGCCACAGAAAGCATCCACAATGAACAGACGCTTGCCGGAAAGTTGATGAGTGACGAGCCCTTTCAGATGCTGCCAGGTTTCCGGGGAGAGTGGTTTGTTATCATTCTTCCCTTTGCCTTTATCAGCCCACCACAGCGTATCGCGGGTGGTGTCGTCTCGGACGATATACTTATCTTTCGGCGAACGGCCGGTAAAAATACCGGTATCGACGGCGATAGCACCAAGGTTCGTCAATACACCTCGCTCGTATCCTTCCAGTGCTGGATTGAGCTCTTCCTGATACAGCGTATCGTAGTCGGGGTTGTAGACGATTTCCTGGACGTCGTGAATACCATAAGCCTTGAGATCTTGCGGGGTTAAACCATTAACACGCATATCACTGCTCCTTAGCCAATATGTACTGCCTGAAATTGTAGGGTTTTTCTGAGGTTGTTAACCGCGACGGGGCTCATAGATTTACGTATCTGGACAAAACCCTTGCTAACGGAAAACGCTGCGACTCCAGTCACAGGGCGGGCAGATTATCGCAGGAATCGCTTTTTGGTTGGGGAAAATGTTCTTAAAAGGTTAAATGACGGTGAATTTAACCGAAGGAATGTGAATGTAATCGCATACATGTTGGAAAATTACGTAAGAGTTACAGTGTGAAAAACGATTCATGTCTCCTGCCACAGAAGATATTTCAGATTTTATTGTGGGGACCCATTTATCGCTTTGGTGAAACAATACGCTTTTCATGAATAAGGGATGAGAGATGGAAAACAGTGCAACGTTGTCCCCTTCAACGCGCCTTGCGTTGGTGCTGGTGGGCGCATTACAGGGTGTCATCTGCTATTTGATTACCTGGTATATCGGCTACGCGGAATTGCCGTCCGATACGCTGTGGTTACTGTGCGTGGTACCTGCCACGGTAGTGATGACCACCACACTGTCGCTTACCGTAACGTCATTCAGAACGCCTTTCCTGTGGCTGGCGTTAGGGATCGTTGGCGCTGTCGTTGCAGGTATGGGAGCCTGGCTTAAATGGAATGTTGCAGGGCAGGATAGTTGGGAGATCAGGGAGGCGGTGCTATTTTTTGGTTTTCACCTTTTGCTGATGACACTGTTCATGCTGCCGTGGCTTCAACGGCGTTTGACGCCCTCGCCAACGGCCTCATTTTACAGCGACTTTTACAACAGAAACTGGCATAACGCCCTGACCTTGCTGATTATTTTTTTCAGCAATGGCTTGTTCTGGGTGGTGCTTTTCCTGTGGGCTGAGCTTTTCAAACTTATTGGCATACGCTTTTTTGATCAGCTTTTCTTCAATTCTGACGGGTTTATTTCAGTGGCGATTGGCGTAGTTTCTGCGAGTGCGGCAGTGCTGGCGCGAATGCAGGTGCGGCTGATCCTGGCATTACAAAACCTGTTGACGTTGATAGCCACCGGCTTACTGCCCCTGCTGGCTGCGTTGGCGTTACTCTTTATTGGTGCATTGCCCTTTGTTGGCCTGGAGGCCATCTCAGCACGAATTTCCGCTGCGGGCCTGCTGACTACGTTAGCGATACTGCTGCTTTTTCTGGTGACGGTCGTCTGGCACCCGCAGCGTCAAATATTGCCTTACTATTCCCCCCTGCGCGGCATGGTTCGACTTGCCGTGATGGTTGCCCCCGTTTATCCCGTACTGGCAGGTTGGGCGTTGTGGTTGCGCATTTCACAATATGGCTGGTCACCCGAGCGTCTGTATGGCGTGTTGGTTACGATCGTCGCGCTGGTATGGGCCGTCGGTTTTTGTGTCAGCGTTCTTTTTTACCGCCGTGAACCGCAAAAGCTACAGGCGTATGTCACGCCAGCGACAGGATTACTCTCTCTCGCCTTCCTGATCTTGATCCATACGCCGGTGCTCGATCCCTGGCGGATCAGCGTTGAAAGCCATATGGCCCGTTATCAGGACGGCAGAATAACCGCGGATCAGGTCAGCCTGTATATGCTCAGCAATGCCGGACGAAAGGGACGAGAGGCTATGCTCACCCTGCAAAACGATCCGCAGTTTATCTCAAACCCAAAACGCCAGCGCGAGGTTAATGGCCTTCTCTCTGGAAACCGCGATGGAGCGGGGAAAATGACCGCCGCGATGCTGGAAGAGCAGATCCAGCTTGCTCCGGGGATGGCTCGTCCTGATAAGGGATTATGGCAAGCGATGCTGAGTAATCAGTATCGATTCGAGTCCTGCAGTCATGCGCAGGGAAACTGTTTGCTGATGCCGCTGGATCTGAACGGTGACGGCAAACCGGAAGCCGTGCTGTATCAATTTACCGATCGCACAATCATGGTATATACCCAAACGGATACGAGCTGGAGGCTTGCAGGAGACGCATGGAAAATGCCGGAGGGATTGACCCGAGAGGAGCTAGACCGCGCATTACGACAAGGGAAGGTTAAATCGGTTGTTAAACCCTGGGCGGATATTCAGATTTTCGGCGAACGTGTTGATATGAGCTACGATAGCTACAACAACGCGCAGTGGCGTTAACAAAAACGGCTCCTTCAGAAGGAGCCGTTTTGTCATGCTTAGTGAACCTGCGGATCGGCCGGGGAGGCGTTATTGCGGATCTCCGCGATATCCATCGAATTAAACACATAGTGTGTACCGCAGTAGTCACAGTGCATGTCGATTTCACCGTCTTCCGCCATGATGCTGTCGATCTCTTCATCAGGCAGGGTTTTCAGCGCGCCAGCACAGCGTTCGCGGGAACAGGTGCATTTAAATTCCACCGCTTGCGGGTCGTAAACCGTCACCTCTTCTTCGTGGTACAAACGCCACAGCACATCGGTCGCGGACAGGTTGAACAGCTCTTCCGCTTTGATGGTTTCTGTCAGCGTTGCCAGATGCTCGAAGTCGTTGGTCTGGGCATCTTGTGCAGGCAGAACCTGCAGCAGCATACCGCCCGCAGCGGGCTGTCCGTCCACTTCACCGGTACGGATGAACAGGCGAGTTGGCAGCTGTTCGGAACGCATGAAGTAATCTTCCAGGCAGGCCGCCAGGGTATCGCCTTCCAGACCGACCACACCCTGATAGCGTTCACCTTCTTCCGGGGAAATGGTGATCACCAGGTAGCCATTGCCGACCAGCGTTTTCAGGTCCGCATTTTCAGGCACATCGCCCTGAACGCGCGCCACGCCGCGCATCTGCTGCTGGTTGTTGCCGTTGATCACTGCCAGCGTCATTGGACCGTCGCCCTGCAGCTGCACGGTGATATCACCGGCGAACTTCAGCGTGGCGGTCAGCAGGCTGGTGGCAACCAGCAGTTCGCCCAACAGGGTTTTCACCGGCAGCGGGTAGTTGTGGTTTTCCAGAATCTGTTTCCAGGTTTCGGATACGGTCACCAGCTCGCCGCGCACGGCGAATTGTTCAAACAGATAGCGGTGTAATTGGTCGTGTTGGGCCATAATAGTCTCTCGTGCAGGTGAGAATTACTCGCTCTCACCGTGTTTAAATTTCATCAGATCGCGGCGCTCTTTTTTATCCGGTCGCCGGTCAGGGTGTGGCATTGTCAGCGCATTCATTTTGCGTGCCAGCGCGGTCTTCTCACGCTTTTCAATGCTTTCAGCCGTCTCTTCATAAAGCTGTACGGCCTCAGTTGCGGGGCGTCGCTGTTCGGTAATGGCTTTTACCACGACCGTTTTTTCGTCGTTGCCCTGACGCAGCGTTAAGGTGGCATTCAGCTCAACCAGCTTGCTCGGCTTGCTGCGCTGGCCGTTGTAATGCACTTTCCCGCCGTCAACCATCTCGCGGGCAAGGGCGCGCGTTTTATAAAAACGGGCCGCCCACAGCCATTTATCCAGTCTTACCCCGTTAGCGGGCTTTTCTTTCATGGCGTCTCCTTCACGGTCAGTGAGGGGATCATCCGGCGATAGTCGTTCAGCCCCGGATGGCGAAGGTAACTTTTTTCAGCCAGGCCAGAATCAGGATTCGTGACGCCCAGGCAATAGCGAATGCCGAACGTCGCTGCGGAATCCAGAATCGGCTCGCTGTCGTCAATGAACAGGGTACGTTCCGGCTGCAAACCGGTCTCTTCTGCCACCGCATGCCACAACCGCTGATCCTCTTTCGGATAACCAAATGTGTGGGTGGAAAGTAATAAATCAAGGTGTGAAGCCAGACCCGTATGTTCCAGCTTCACGGCCAGATTGTGAGGATGCGCATTGGTGAGCAAAATACGGCGCTTGCCGCTTGCTTTTAGCGCGTCCAGGAAGGGGACGGTATCTTCACGCAACACGGCGCGTGGCCCCTGGGCGGTGGTCATGGCACAAATATCCAAACCGAGTCGCTCACTCCAGTAGTCAAGACAGTACCAGTTTAGCGTATGCTGCACCGCGCTATATTGCGAACGAATGAATTCCTGCGCTTCCGCCGGGGAGATGCCCTGCTGCTCACCATAGGTTTCCGGCACCAGCGTTTGCCAGAAGTAGTTATCAAAGGCGAGATCGAGCAGCGTGCCGTCCATATCCAGCAGGACGGTATCAACCTCCTGCCAGGCGATATCAAGATGCATAAGGGGAACTCCAGCCAGAAGAAACGTGCGCGACAGGGTAGCATAACTTGTCGCGCCGTGAGGTTATCCGATCAGGCTATCGGGAGCGGGGATCAGTTTAGGATTGAGGCAATTTTCATAGTATTGCTGGATTTCAGCCAGTCGCGTGCGCGAACGTTGATAGCGACGCAGCGCCGTATATCCGTTCCAGAAGATACATACCAGCATCGCCATCATCAGCAGGGATGTGCCGATATAACGCCATAAGCCTGCGCTGTCCGGCATCCGGTGCAGGTCGATGTGGCGCGTACCGTTGGCATCGGTAAATATCCCTGTCACGATCCCTTCCGCGCTAAACGGCGTTTGCATCAGCATTTGCGCCAGCCGCTGGAACTCGGCCCATTGATCCTGCGCCGGGTAATCATAAAGCGCGACCTGGGGATAAGGCTGATCGACCAGATCGCTGCCTTCATCGCTGACAATCACAAAACCGCCCGGAGCCGGGCTATTCAGCGCCTGTGCCGCACGGGTGGTTTCACGCATCACGAACGGCGCGGTAGACGTGGCGACCAGATTGTCCAGCGACTCGGCGCTCACCGGACGCAGCAGCACGTTCACGCCGTCCAGACGGCCCGCTTCGGCGCGTTTCACCAGAGCATCCCAGTCTTTACTGTTGCCGAGATTCACCAGGGCATTTTTAAGCCGCACACACTCATCCTGAGCGGAACATAAATCCTCCGTTTTCAGGACGATTTCACCAAAGTCATCGAGCAGCACCATGCCAGATTTTTGAATGGCGGAACGCAGGGCAGGGCTGACGCGAGAATCATCGTCTGCTTTCGGGTGAAGCTGACGATTGACCGTTTGCGTGAGCGCGGTTGCCTTGTTGACCACGTCGGATTCCGGCAACGGTAGCGGCGGGGCATCATTCCAGATGATTTGTGAACAGTCGAACGGCATAAACGGCGAGTTTTGCCGCGTGTTCCAGGCCCCTGGAGCATGGATGTTACACATCCCGGTTCCCTTCAGGCGCAGCGTATCTCCTACTCGCACACCCGCCTCTTCCAGCTGTTTGACGCTGGTGGCTTCTACGGTTTGTGCCCCTTTAATCCAGGACAGGGTGAATTTAATCGGCATATCCAGCGGCACGAAAAGCAGCAGCAGGGCGAAGACCAGCGCCGCGCCGCCAGCAATCACCGTGCTGCGCAGCCAGTGCTGAAGCGGGAAGTTTTTCACTTCGTCATGCAGGGATAAATAACGCCCCTGACGCACCACATGACGGTCGAGATAGATATCAATATCGGTTTTATGCCCTAAATCCTGGGCAATCCATGGCTGCCAGTGGCGCGGGTAGATGAGATCAATAATACCAAGCGAGATATTGTTGATATGTTCCTGATCGTTCTCACCGAATAGCCCCCAGCGTTTAGGCGTTCCGCGCAGGCAGTGAATTTCACGCAGAGACGTTTTCGCCGGAGGCGCAAACAGCCCCCACAGTCCGGCCGCCAGCAGCAGCACTGCGCCACCTGCCAGCCAGGGAACGAAGACGTCTGGCGTCAGCAGGCAGAAGAAAAAGAGCAGGAACGCCGCGACAATCAGCACCGCTTCGCGAATACCGTCCGGGCGGCTCAGCGCGTACTCTTCATGCGTCTCCTGACGAATATTTAGCAGTTCAATCTGCTCTGTCTCTTCACCACGAATAGAGGCCTGCGTTGAGCTTGCGCGTTCCAGCGCAAAGCGCGGCGCTTCCTGAACATATTCACTCAGGGTATGGCCGTTTAAAGAGATAACCAGCGGTAACGAGTCGGTATGGATTAGCTCTACGCTGTTTTCATCATTAATATACTGCTCCCAGAAGGGGGGCAGATGAACTTCAACGGAATCAAGGTAGTAGCGCCATTTATTCGGATCGTCGGTGGTGATGCCATAGCGGGTGATCGAACGCGTCACGCACAGCACTGTGTCGCTTTGTGCGTTAAGATTGAGCGAAACCGGAGCAGCACTGGCACCCGTTGGCCCAGGCGATTGCTGAGATCGGTTTAACGTGTCGAGGTAGTGTTCTACGGAACTGCGTTCTTCAGGCGTGAGCTTACGCGTGGTCGCACCAGCGAAGGCGTTTAAAAAGGGCAGCCGATATCGGCGTTGAACGCGACGCCTGTATACCCACCCTGCAATCAAAGCGCCGGCCAGCATAGCAGCGAGAAAAATCAAAATGGTGCTCATGCTTTCCCCATCTTACTTATCTTCTTACAGGTGTAGTCAATTGCACCTTTAACAATGAATGAGAGTCTGTGGTTGGCTATCGGCAAGTATGGAGTCTAACTTGAGCATTTTGACGCGCATCCCAGTGACCGATGATGATAGCAAAGCCTGCCATGGCGCGATATCAGCAAATTCCTGGAAACATTTCAACCTCTTGACTTTTGTTTTGAAATGAGGACGCCTTCCTGGTACGTTGCATAAATGTAAATAAAGAACAATTGACATTGCCGAAACCGTGCGGCATATCGCACAATAAAGCCAGTTCACCCAGTAAAGACCCATCACGATGAGCAAACCATTACAAAAACCCACCATTCTGAATGTTGAAACAGTCGCAAAATCGCGTCTGTTTAATGTCGAAAGTGTGGACCTGGAGTTCAGCAACGGTGTGCGTCGCGTTTATGAACGTATGCGCCCCTCTTCGCGCGAAGCGGTGATGATAATCCCCATCGTTGACGACCACCTGATCTTGATCCGCGAATATGCTGTGGGAACAGAATCCTATGAGCTTGGGTTTTCAAAAGGGCTTATCGACCCAGGCGAGTCCGTGTTTGAAGCGGCAAACCGTGAACTGAAAGAAGAGGTCGGTTTTGGTGCGAACGAGTTGTCGTTCCTGAAAAAACTGAGCATGGCACCGTCCTATTTCTCCAGCAAAATGAATATTGTTGTCGCGGAAGATCTCTACCCGGAATCACTGGAAGGGGACGAGCCGGAGCCGTTGCCGCAGGTTCGCTGGCCGCTGGCGCATATGATGGATCTGCTGGAAGAACCAGACTTTAACGAAGCGCGCAACGTGAGTGCGCTGTTCCTGGTTCGCGAGTGGCTGAAGGGGCAGGGGCGGCTGTAGCCCATAAAAAAGCCGGGTGACGGCTTCGCCTTACCCGGCCTGCGATGTTATGCCCGATTTTTATCGGGCATTTTATTGTTTAAAACAGCTCGTGCGTCTCGCCGTTATCAATGAGCGTTGTACCCACCTCATGCACCGCCTGCGTGGTTGGCTGTGTGCCCTCGATGAAATACTCTTCGCGGCTGTTACCACCGTTAGCAAGCTGCCCGGTGCTGCGGTCAATATTGACGGTGACCACACCCGGTGGTGGCGTCAACGGCTGTTCCGGTACACCTTCCAGAACGGCTTTCATGTAAGCATCCCAGGCTGGTTGCGCACTCTTTGCGCCGCCTTCATAACCGGAAATCTGATCTTTAATCGCGCCAGAGGCCGTGGTGCGCCCCAAATCACGACGATGATCGTCAAAGCCGATCCAGACTGAAGTCACCACTCCCGGACCGTAGCCTGAGAACCACGCATCTTTCGAACTGTTGGTCGTCCCGGTTTTGCCGCCAATGTCATGACGCTGCAAATCACGGCCTGCGCGCCAGCCAGTTCCCTGCCAGCCGGGTTCACCGAAGATGTTGGTGTTCAGCGCGCTTTTGATCAGGAATGACAGCGGCGTGTTGATCACATGCGGGGCATACTCTTGCGCACCGCTCTGCGCCACCAGCGCCTGGTTAGCCTGCTCCAGCTGAGGTTGTGGTACGGCTAAATTCTGCTGTTCCTGGGAGATCGCGACGTCTTCCATGTCTTTGTTCTCAAGAACATTGGACTTCGGCGTATCACCATAAATCACCGGAATGTCGCACTCGGCACAGGCGATTTTCGGTTTCGCTTCGAACAGGACGCCGCCCTGGTCGTTTTCGATTTTACTGATGAAATACGGATCGATCAGGAACCCGCCGTTAGCCATCACCGAGTAACCGCGCGCGACCTGAAGCGGTGTAAAGGAGGCAGAGCCCAGCGCCAGCGATTCGGTATGGACGATATTCTGTGCCGGGAAGCCGAAGCGTTGCAGGTACTCAGCCGCATAGTCGACGCCCATCGCGCGCATTGCGCGAACCATGACCACGTTTTTCGACTGTCCCAGACCCTGACGAAGACGAATAGGGCCCGCGTACTGAGCCGGGGAGTTCTTCGGCTGCCAGTCAGAACCAGCACCGGCATCCCAGCGGGAAATCGGCACGTCGTTGAGAATGCTGGCGAGCGTCAGTCCTTTATCCATCGCTGCGGTGTAGAGGAACGGCTTAATGTTGGAGCCGACCTGACGCAGCGCCTGCGTGGCGCGGTTAAATTTGCTCTGGTTAAAATCAAACCCACCCACCAGCGCCATCACGGCACCGTTCTGCGGATTAATGGATACCAGTGCAGAGTTCACGTCCGGAACTTGCGCCAGCCACCAGGCATCACCCACCTGACGCACCCAGATTTGCTGGCCGATCTGAACGGCGTCGGTCACTTTACGTGGCGTCGGCCCTTGCAGGGTATCGGAGCGGTACGGACGCGCCCAGCGGATACCGTCCATGCGCAGAGAAACGGACGTACCATCCGCCATTAACGCTACGGCTTCCTGCGGGTTGGCTTGCGTCACAACCGCGGGCAGTAGCGGACCATAGGTCGGCAGGGTTTTCAGCGAGTCAGTAATCTTTTTACTGTCCCATGCGCTTTCACCCACTTTCCACAGCACGTTAGACGGGCCGCGATAGCCGTGGCGCATATCGTAATCCATCACGTTGTTACGCACCGCCTGCTGCGCGGCCTGCTGCACTTTGCGGGTTACGGTGGTGTAAACGCGATAACCATCTTCGTAAGCATTTTCACCGTAGCGGCGAACCATCTCCTGACGAACCATCTCCGTCAGGTAGGGTGCGGAGAACGCAATTTCCGGCGCATGGTAGTTAGCGTCGATGACATCGTTATGTGCCTGGTCGTACTCGGTCTGGCTGATATAGCCTTCACTCAACATACGTGACAGCACAACGTTACGCCGCGCGGTGGCGCGATCCAGCGAGTAGAGCGGGTTAAAGGTCGACGGCGCTTTTGGCAAACCGGCAATGGTCGCCATTTCGCTAAGCGTTAACTGTTCAATCGGTTTTCCGAAGTAAACCTGCGCAGCAGCGCCGACGCCATAGGCGCGGTAGCCCAGGTAGATCTTGTTGAGGTAAAGCTCAAGGATCTCGTCTTTGCTCAGCAGTTGCTCAATGCGGATCGCGAGGAACACCTCTTTGATCTTACGCATCAGCGTTTTTTCAGGGCTGAGGAAGAAGTTACGCGCAAGCTGCTGCGTAATAGTACTCGCCCCCTGAGACGCATGGCCGGAGAACAGCGCCACGCTTGCGGCACGGAAAATACCGACCGGATCGACGCCGTGGTGCTCGTAAAAACGGCTGTCCTCGGTGGCAATGAAGGCTTTCACCATCACGGGCGGGATTTGGTTTAAGGTCAGCGGGATACGGCGTTTTTCGCCATATTGCGCCATTAACTCGCCATCGGCGCTATAGACCTGCATAGGGATCTGGAGTCGCACATCGCGAAGCGTGGCAACATCAGGCAGCTGCGGCTCAATATATTTGTACAAACCATAAATCGAGCCTGCTCCCAGCAGAATGCAACAGACTGCAAGGATCAATAAATACTTTACGAACTTCACCGGAGATTTCCCATTTGGTTTCACTTGGGCAGTTTCTAAACAATCGCGCGGTAGTATAAAGGCAAGCCTGATTCATTGATATAGCCGTCAAGGCGACGGGCGATAAGGAGATCGTGAAGCATGGCTTTCAAAACATGGCAAACCGGCGTTCATATTCAACAAGATAAAGCGCTGATCGTTGCGCTGATCAAAGAGAAATCGGCATGGTGCTTGCGCCGCTGGTGGTCTGTTCCGCTGACGGAGGGCATCATCCGTGACGGAAAGATCCTCAGGCCACAACAACTGGTTGACGCGCTACGCGACTGGCGACGAACGCTGCCGCACCATCACCGGATATTTCTCTCATTCCCTGCAGCACGTACCTTGCAGAGGGTGTTGCCTCGTCCGGCTATTTCACTGCGCGACAGTGAACAGGTCTCGTGGGTGGGTTCCGCGTTATCACGTGAACTGGAGATGCCCGTCGAGACGCTCTGTTTCGATTATGCACAAGACACGTTTAGCAACACATTCCATGTCACCGCCGCGCAAAACAAAGAGGTCGACACGCTTCTGACGCTGGCGAAAGCGCTGCGCTTGCACCTGGCGGCGATTATCCCGGATGCCGGGGCGCTGGCGAACTTTCTTTCTGTGGTTGCACCTGCGACGTGTGTCGCCTGGCGCGATGAGCACCAGTGGCTGTGGGCGATGCGACATCAGTGGGGGCGACGTTTTACCACCGAGGCGGCGAACGCCGACGAACTGGCAGCCTTGCTTGCGCTGGCTCCGACAGATATCGCCCTGTTTGATGCAGATCGCGATCCGTGGGAAACGCTGGCTCGCTGTCAGCCACCGCTGCCTGCGGATGGGGCCGGATTCACCGTCGCACTGGCGCTGGCCATGAGCGAGGTCGCGGGATGAGCATGGCGAATCTTTTACCCTGGAGGCAACAACGACGTGCCCGCTGCCTGCGTTTCTGGTGTGTGCTGTTTACCGCGACGTTGCTGGTCACGCTGGCTGTTGCTCTCATCCTGCGAATGAACAGCACCGTAAAACGGCGTGCCCTGCAAACTGAACTGACGGGAATGTATGCGGTGCAACAGGCGCTTAACGCGCGCCGGAGCGTGGCTACACCAACACCTCCAACCACGCTGCCGCCGCAGATAGCCTGGCAACCGATGCTGGACTCGCTCTCTGATGTGATTCCAGCTCAGGTGTGGCTGACGGCGCTACGCTATCAGCCACCTTCGCTGATGTTGACCGGGTATGCCGCCACGCTACCGGCACTTTCTGCTATGGCGGACGCGCTTAAACGGATAACCGGTTTTAGCCCAGGCACGGCCGGTGAATTGCAGCAGGATAGCCAGGGACGCTGGATGTTCACTTTTCAGCTGAACAGCCGGGGGTAGCGGGTGGATCTCATCTTTCAACGCTGGTGTGAAAGCCGTCCTGCTATACGGGTGCTTGGCTGGTGTGTGGTGTCGTGCGTCGTGGCTCTGGTTATCTGGGGGATGCTGGTCAGGCCCGTCAATCGTCAGAGTGAAGAACTCAACGCACAGGTGAACCGGACACGTCAGACAAATGCCTCGCTGTGGCCCGTGGTCAGACGGCAACACCCGACACCAGAAGCGGGCGTAGCACGGCCAGTTCAACCCTTTTCTCCTCTGGAATTCCAGGCTCACGGTGTGACGCTGGTGCACTGGAAACCGCAGCAGAGTGGAGGAGAGTTGGCGCTGGACGCGGGTTGGTCGGATATTCCGGCGTTGTTCTCCCGGCTGGCGTTGCGGGACGTGCGGGTGAGCCTGTTTGACATCATCCCGCAGGGGACGCTTCTGCGTGTGCGCATACAGCTGGAGATCAACCATGCGCAATAAGATGCGTTACCTGGTTTTGTGTCCGTTGTTGTTCCTGACGGGGATGCGTGATCCTTTCCAGCCACCGGAAGATCTCTGTGCGGCAGGGCAGCTTGCCCAGTGGCGATACCACGGGATGGTGAAGGGGAACACAGGAACAGGCATTTTGCAGGATGGAAAAAAGCGCTGGCACCGCGTGACGGTGGACGAGCGCGTCGCTGTGGGATGGCGGGTTACTGCTATGGATGAACATGAACTGACGGTGGATGTCGGCGAAAAATGCGAGCCGAAACAATGGACATGGCAACGAGAAGGAACAAAAAAGAGTGAAGATAAGGATAGTGCTGTTGTTGATGGTGCTCAGTCATCCCGTGTGGGCCGTCGCCCCCAGGCCGATCACCCTCGTGGTGGATGATGTTCCGGTGGTGCAGGTGCTACAGGCGTTGGTCGCGCAGGAGAACCGTAATCTGGTGGTGTCACCCGATGTTAGCGGGTCGCTTACGTTGAATTTGACGCGTGTGCCCTGGCGTCAGGCGCTGCAGACGGTTGTGAACAGCGCCGGGCTTGTTCTGCGTGAAGAGAGCGGTATTTTTTACGTTCATACTGCGGCCTGGCAACGAGAACAACAGACGCGCAAAGAGCAGGAGCAGGCTCGTCGGCAGCTTGATGCCCCGTTGTTATCACGCAGTATCCCCTTTGCCTATGCTGATGCCGGAGAACTGCAGAAAACGGCGGAAAAACTACTGAGCCCAAAGGGTAGCTTATCTGTAGATAAGCGCACCAACCGCCTGCTGGTACGGGATAACCAGACGGTACAGGAGGCGATCCAGCGCTGGGCGGAGCAGATGGACATACCCGTCGAGCAGGTGGAGCTGGCGGCACATATTGTCACGATCAATGAAAAGAGTCTTCGCGAACTGGGCGTGAAATGGAATCTCGCGGAGGCTACAGAAGCGGGCAAGGTTGGGCAAGTCACTACGCTTGGGGCGGATCTGTCGGTTGCCAGCGCCACCACTCATGTCGGGTTTAATATCGGGCGCATTAACGGCAGGTTGCTGGATCTGGAACTGTCGGCGCTGGAGCAAAAGCAGCAGGTCGATATCATCGCCAGCCCGCGCCTGCTGGCTTCACACATGCAACCGGCCAGCATTAAGCAGGGGAGTGAGATCCCGTATCAGGTCTCCAGCGGTGAAAGCGGGGCGACCTCCGTGGAGTTCAAAGAGGCGGTGTTGGGGATGGAGGTCACGCCGGTAGTATTGCCGGGGGGCCGCGTGCGTCTGAAACTTCATATCAGCGAAAATATGCCTGGGCAGGTGCTACAGCAGGCGGATGGTGAAACGCTGGCAATTGATAAGCAGGAAATCGAAACGCAGGTGGAAGTAAAAAGCGGAGAAACGCTGGCGCTGGGCGGTATTTTCTCGCAAAAGAATAAAACCGGGCGGGATAGCGTACCGGGGCTGGGCGATATCCCGTGGCTTGGGCAGCTTTTTCGTCATGACGGGAAAGATAATGAACGGCGTGAACTGGTGGTGTTTATTACGCCACGGCTGGTGGGTATTCACTGATGGGTAACGATCCCCGCAATGATTTTGCATTCATATTGTTGCAGATGTTTGACGTGGGACATGAATTAGCATACAAGGAGTACCGATTTGAGTCGGTCTTACGTCTTGTTGCCTTATGCGGCTGGAACGGTGATTTAATCAGTTGCCAAACAAGCCGGAGTATTGAGATAATTTTTAGTCTGACTCTCGCTCTATTGCATATGAGGTTTCAGTTCATGTCCTGCTACGCTGGGTGTCTGCGAAGCGGGGATTACCATTAACGAATAGTCTTAGTAGTACCGAAAAAATGGCAGAGAAACGCAATATCTTTCTGGTTGGGCCTATGGGTGCCGGCAAAAGCACTATTGGGCGTCAGTTAGCTCAACAACTCAATATGGAATTTTACGATTCTGATCAAGAGATTGAGAAACGAACCGGAGCGGATGTGGGCTGGGTCTTCGACGTAGAAGGCGAAGAAGGTTTCCGTGACCGAGAAGAAAAAGTGATCAACGAACTCACGGAAAAACAGGGCATTGTGCTGGCAACTGGCGGCGGCTCTGTGAAATCTCGCGAAACCCGCAACCGTCTCTCCGCCCGTGGCGTTGTGGTCTATCTTGAGACGACGATTGAAAAACAGCTGGCACGTACGCAGCGCGATAAAAAGCGCCCGCTGCTGCAGGTTGAAACGCCGCCACGTGAAGTTCTGGAAGCCCTGGCAGGCGAACGCAATCCTCTGTACGAAGAGATTGCGGATGTGACCATTCGTACTGACGACCAGAGCGCTAAAGTGGTTGCAAACCAGATTATTCATATGCTGGAAAGCAACTGATTCTGGCTTTATATACACTCGCCTGCGGGTAAAAGCATTTAAGGTGGATGTCGCGTCATGGAGAGGATTACAGTTACTCTCGGGGAACGTAGTTACCCTATCACCATCGCGGCTGGTTTGTTTAACGACCCAGCTTCCTTCTTACCACTGAAAGCGGGTGATCAGGCGATGCTGGTCACCAATGAGACACTGGCTCCGCTTTACCTCGACCGCGTCCGTCACCTGCTTGAGCAGGCGGGCGTGAAGGTCGACAGTGTGATTCTGCCTGATGGCGAGCAGTATAAAAGCCTGACGGTACTGGATACCGTTTTTACCGCACTTCTGCAAAAACCGCACGGTCGCGATACGACACTGCTTGCCCTGGGCGGCGGTGTTGTGGGCGATCTGACGGGTTTTGCCGCCGCAAGTTATCAACGTGGCGTGCGCTTTATTCAAGTTCCTACCACGTTGCTGTCTCAGGTCGACTCGTCTGTCGGCGGTAAAACGGCAGTTAACCATCCGCTCGGCAAAAACATGATTGGCGCGTTCTACCAGCCCGCTTCGGTGGTGGTGGATCTCGACTGTCTGAAAACCTTGCCTGCCCGCGAGCTGGCGTCTGGCCTTGCTGAAGTGATCAAATACGGCATTATTCTCGACGGCGAGTTCTTCACCTGGCTGGAAGAGAATATGGATGCCCTGCTGCGCCTTGACGGACCCGCGTTAGCGTACTGTATTCGCCGTTGTTGTGAGCTGAAAGCCGAAGTCGTTGCGGCAGACGAGCGTGAAACCGGCTTACGTGCTTTACTGAATCTGGGGCATACGTTTGGCCACGCCATTGAAGCCGAAATGGGCTATGGCAACTGGCTTCACGGCGAAGCGGTTGCGGCCGGTATGGTTATGGCTGCGCGTGCGTCTGAACGTCTGGGTCAGTTCACACCGGAAGAGACGGCCCGGATCATCGCGCTGCTCGAACGTGCTGGCTTGCCGGTTTCAGGCCCGCAGGAGATGTCTGCGCAGGCGTATCTACCCCACATGATGCGCGATAAAAAAGTATTGGCAGGCGAGATGCGTCTTGTACTCCCGCTTGCAATAGGGAAAAGTGAAGTGCGCGGCGGAGTGCCGCACGACGTGGTTCTTGGCGCTATTGCTGATTGTCAGCAGGCGTAACTATTAGAAAGGTCAGGCCGCTGTAACAGGTGGTCGTTTAGCTTCAGGCGAAATGCAAAGTCGTTGGCATAAGCCTTTGAGTGGGGTGTTAAATGGATGAATTCAAACCAGAAGACGAGCTGAAACCCGATCCCAGCGATCGTCGTACTGGTCGTTCTCGTCAATCTTCAGAACGTGATAACGAGCCGCAGATCAACTTTGACGATGTTGACCTGGATGCAGACGATCGTCGCCCTTCGCGCAGCCGCAATGCGCGTGATGAGCGAGAAGAAGAGGGTTATGAGTCCGAAGAAGATTCAATGGACGAAGAGCCCGTAGAGCGTCGCCCGCGCAGACGTAAAAAAGTGGCAGCGGCAAAACCAGCTTCCCGCCAGTACATTATGATGGGGTTGGGCGTTCTGGTGCTCGTGCTGCTGATTGTCGGCATCGGCTCCGCGCTGAAAGCGCCATCAACAAACTCAAATGAGCAAACGGCGTCTGCTGAGAAGAGCATCAATCTGTCTGGTAACGATGCATCCGATCAGGCGAATGGTGCGCAGCCAGCGCCAGGCACGACCTCAGCAGAACAGACGGCTGGTAATACCGCACAGGATATCTCTCTGCCGCCAGTGTCGCCTACCCCGACTCAGGGACAAGCTCCCGTCACGCCGGAAGGCCAGCAGCGTGTAGAAGTTCAGGGCGATTTGAATAATGCACTGACGCAGCCACAGAATCAGGACCAGATGAACAACGTCGTGGTCAACTCTACGCTGCCAACCGAACCTGCGACCGTCGCCCCGATTCGGGGTGGTCACGCTCAGCCGCAAACCGCTGCAACGGAAACCAAACCGCGCCAGACGCAGACAGCCCCGCGTCAGGAACGTAAGCAGGTAGTGATTGAGCCGAAGCGTGAAACCAAACCGCAGGCTGTGGCAAAAGCGCCTGAAGTGAAAGCGCCAGCCCAGACGAAGCCCGCAGTGAGCGAGACAGTTAAAACACCAGCGGCAACGCCTGCGCCGAAAGCGACTGCAACCACAACAGCGCCAGCCGCTACTGCGGCACCTGCTGCGACTGCGTCCAGCGCTGTGGCAGGTAAAACGGCAGGCAACGTCGGTTCCCTGAAATCTGCGCCATCCAGCAATTACACGCTGCAGCTGAGCAGTTCGTCTAACTACGACAACCTCAACGGTTGGGCGAAAAAATCGAATCTGAAAAACTACGTGGTTTATCAGACGACCCGTAACGGGCAGCCGTGGTATGTGCTGGTGAGCGGCGTTTATGCTTCCAAAGATGAGGCAAAACGTGCCGTGGCGACGCTGCCAGCCGATGTTCAGGCGAAAAACCCGTGGGCGAAACCGATTCATCAGGTTCAGGCCGATCTGAAGTAATGTTTAAAGCGCAGGATGCTGTCGGAGCTTTCTCCACAGCCGGAGAAGGTGTAATCAGTTAGTCAGCATGAAAAAAAATCGCGCTTTTCTGAAATGGGCAGGGGGCAAATACCCCCTGCTCGACGATATTAAAAAACACCTGCCGAAAGGCGAGTGTCTTATCGAGCCCTTTGTGGGAGCGGGATCGGTGTTTCTGAATACCGATTTTTCTCGTTATATTCTGGCGGATATCAACAGCGACCTGATCAGTCTCTATAACATCGTAAAACAGCGTACCGATGAGTACGTTGATGAGGCGCGCAAGCTCTTTACGCCTGAGAACAACAACCCGGACGTCTACTACCAGTTCCGCGCGGAGTTTAATCAGAGCCATGATCCTTTCCGCCGGGCGCTGTTGTTCCTCTATCTCAACCGTCATGGTTACAACGGCCTGTGCCGTTATAACCTGCGTGGCGAATTCAATGTGCCGTTTGGCCGCTATAAGCGCCCCTATTTCCCGCAGGACGAGTTGTACCACTTCGCGAAAAAAGCGCAGAATGCAGAGTTCCACTGCCTTTCGTATGAAGAGTGTATGAGCCGTGCAGATGTAAACTCGGTGGTCTACTGCGATCCGCCTTACGCGCCGCTGTCCGCGACGGCGAACTTTACCGCTTATCACACCAACAGCTTCAGCCCTGCCGAGCAGGCGCGTCTGGCGGAGATAGCGGAAAAGCTGGTCAGCAAAAGAATTCCGGTGTTAATTTCGAATCACGATACGCCTGATACGCGCGAATGGTACAAAGCCGCGAAGCATTTTCAGGTTAAAGTCCGGCGCAGCATAAGCAGCAATGGCGGCACACGTAAAAAGGTGGACGAACTCCTGGCTCTTTATCGACCCTGAGCCGTTTTGCCCGCCGGTAAACACATTTCAAGGAGATGCGGATGAAACAGTTTTTGATTGCTCCCTCAATTCTGTCGGCCGATTTCGCCCGCCTGGGTGAAGATACCGCTAAAGCGCTCGCGGCTGGTGCGGATGTCGTCCATTTCGACGTTATGGATAACCACTACGTTCCCAATCTGACCATCGGCCCGATGGTGCTCAAGGCGCTGCGCAATTACGGCATTACCGCACCGATTGACGTGCATTTGATGGTGAAGCCTGTTGATCGCATCGTCCCTGATTTCGCCGCTGCGGGTGCCAGTATTATTACATTCCATCCTGAAGCCTCCGAACACGTAGACCGCACGCTGCAGCTGATTAAAGAGAACGGCTGTAAAGCGGGCCTGGTCTTTAACCCGGCTACCTCGCTGAGCTATCTCGACTACGTGATGGACAAGCTGGATGTCATTTTGCTGATGTCCGTTAACCCAGGCTTTGGCGGGCAGTCGTTCATCCCTCACACGCTTGATAAACTGCGTGAAGTACGTCGCCGTATTGATGAGTCAGGCTATGACATTCGTCTGGAAGTAGATGGCGGGGTAAAAGTGAACAACATTGGTGAGATTGCGGCAGCGGGCGCGGATATGTTCGTTGCTGGCTCCGCCATCTTTGATCAACCGGATTACAAAAAAGTCATTGATGAAATGCGCCGTGAACTGGCGAAGGTAAGTCATGGATAAATTGCAGGCAACCCGAGGTATTGCATTTGACCTCGATGGCACGCTGGTCGACAGCGCGCCGGGCTTAAGCAGCGCAGTCGATCAGGCGCTGTATGCCCTTGAATTACCCGTTGCGGGTGAAGACCGTGTCGTGACGTGGATTGGTAATGGTGCGGATGTGTTGATGGAACGGGCCCTGACCTGGGCTCGCCAGGAACGTGCCGCTCAGCGTTCCGCGCAGGGTAAACCGAGCGTTGATCATGCTGATATCCCACAGGAAGAGCAGCAGCGTATTCTGCGCAAACTGTTTGACCGTTTCTACGAAGAGACCGTAGAGGAGGGCAGTTTCCTGTTCCCGGACGTCGCTGAAACGCTGAGCGCCCTTCACGCCAAAGGTATCCCGCTGGGGCTGGTCACGAACAAGCCGACGCCGTTTGTTGCGCCTTTGCTGGAAGCGCTGGATATTGCGAAATACTTCTCGGTGATTGTTGGCGGCGATGACGTGAAAAACAAAAAGCCGCATCCGGAGCCGCTTTTGCTGGTGGCAGGAAAATTATCCTTAACACCTGCGGAGCTGCTCTTTGTCGGGGATTCACGCAATGATATTCTGGCTGCCAGAGCAGCAGGTTGTCCTTCCGTTGGGTTAACCTATGGCTACAACTACGGTGAGGCCATCACGCTGAGTGAGCCGGACGTTGTGTTCGATCACTTCAAAGATTTGTTGCCCGCTCTCGGGCTTTCGCACAGTGAACATCAGGAATTGAAAAATGACTAAGCCCATCGTTTTTAGTGGCGCACAGCCTTCAGGTGAATTGACCATTGGTAACTACATGGGTGCGTTGCGTCAGTGGGTGAGCATGCAGGATGATTACCATTGCATCTATTGCATCGTGGATCTGCATGCCATCACCGCCCGTCAGGACCCTGAGAAGCTGCGTAAAGCCACGCTGGATACGCTGGCGCTCTACCTGGCCTGCGGTATCGATCCTGAGAAAAGCACGATCTTTGTTCAGTCACACGTGCCGGAGCACGCGCAACTGGGCTGGGCGCTGAACTGCTACACCTATTTCGGTGAGCTGAGCCGTATGACCCAGTTCAAAGATAAATCTGCCCGCTACTCGGAAAACATTAACGCCGGTCTGTTTGACTACCCGGTACTGATGGCGGCTGACATTCTGCTGTACCAGACCAACCAGGTTCCGGTGGGTGAAGACCAGAAGCAGCACCTGGAGCTGAGCCGCGATATCGCCCAGCGCTTCAACGCGATTTACGGTGACGTGTTCAAAGTGCCAGAGCCGTTCATTCCGAAATCCGGCGCGCGCGTAATGTCGCTGCTGGAGCCGACCAAAAAGATGTCCAAGTCTGACGATAACCGTAACAACGTGATCGGCCTGCTGGAAGACCCGAAATCGGTGGTCAAAAAGCTCAAGCGCGCGGTGACCGATTCCGACGAGCCGCCAGTGGTGCGTTACGACGTGCAGAACAAAGCGGGCGTGTCTAACCTGCTGGATATTCTTTCTGGTGTGACTGGCCAGAGCATCCCTGAACTGGAGCAGCACTTCGAAGGTAAGATGTATGGTCATCTGAAAGGTGAAGTGGCAGAAGCCGTCTCCGGCATGCTGACCGAGCTGCAGGAGCGTTATAACCGCTTCCGTAACGATGAAGCCTTCCTGCAGAAGGTGATGAGAGACGGCGCGGAAAAAGCCAGCGCGCGCGCGTCCGAAACCCTGAAAGCGGTGTACGACGCGATTGGGTTTGTGGCGAAACCTTGAGTCTGCTTGCCGGGTGGTGGCTTCGCCTTACCCGGCCTACGGAACAGTGTAGGTCGGGTAAGCGTAGCGCCACCCGACAAAAAACCGTACCGCCCAAACAAAAAAAACCGGGAAATTCCCGGTTTTTTTACGCCTGAAAAACGCTTACTGCTGTGCCGCTGGTCCGCAACCACCGATGATCTTCGAAATGGAGATCGCCGGGTGCAGCAGGTAATCGTAGCTGCAGTTATTTTTGGTATTTTGCACGTGACCGGTACAGGCAGTCAGGGTCGATAATACGCCTACCAGAATGGCGGCTTTTGCCAGTTTGAACATACGCATTCCTTGTCTAAAAAACTTTAATTGGATGTAACACGAGGGAATAAATGGAAAAGTTCCATTTCGCGGGCGGGATAGTAGCGGGAGTCGGAAAAAGAAAGTAGTCCGTATAAGGACTACTTTCCACGCTAAAACGCGATGCCTGGACAGGCGGAAGAAGGCAAGGCAGATCGAAATCTGCCCTGATGATCAGAATGTTTTCTTGAACGTCATCATCAGACCTTTGTCATTGATGTTGTCTTCCTGCCACTGGTAAGCATCAACGCTTAACGCCTTGTCTTTATCGCTGTATTTCACACCCACTGAAGCCAGGCTGTTGATACCTCCGCCTTTCTGTCCATCATCGACGGCGAACTGCTGGCCTGCCGCACCCTGCAGCGAAGCAGTACGCTGGCTCTTCGTATAGCTCAGGTTCGGGCCACCTTCCAGCGTGGCACTGACGCCCCAGCCGTTTTCCCCGGCGTAATCCAGTTTCATACCGACAATGGAATCGACCGCCGTTTCGCTGCCCGCGTTCATTGAGAGGTTGAAATCTCCGGCGCTGCGCTCTTTATAGCCATCTTCCATTGTATGGCGGAGTTTTACACCTGCATAAGGCGTGACTTTCAGCGCGTCACCCAGCATGGAGAAGGTTTTTGCGCCTTCGCTGCGGAACTCAAGATACTGCTGACGCGCATCAGATTCCGCCGCTTTGCTGACGTCGCCATAGGAGACGGAACGGCTACTGTCGAGGTGGTGTACATCGTAGCGCAGGGCGTTGTTCCAGTTCAGGCCGTCATCATTGAGCGCCATACTGTGTTTCAGACCGAAGAACTGGCTGTAGCCGCCGGTCACGCCGTTATCGCCAGCCGCCTGCGCACCGCTACCGTCCAGCCGCGCGATACCGTACTCCAGCGTCAGGCTTTGGCTTTCGGTGATATCCAGCGTCTGACGCAGCGCCAGCATATCGTACCGGGCATCGTTACCCAGCTCGGCGCGCGGGTCGCCTTTCGCTACCACGTTGAAAGACAGACCGTTACCCATCTGCGGTGCAGCATTTGCCAGCATGTTGAAACGGTTGCTCAATACTCGCGCTTCACGGAAGACCGTCGTGGCCTGGCTGCCGCTAATCTGTTTCAGCGCGCTGTTTAGCTCTGCGGTGGTGCCAACGTTGAGGCTGGTGTACAGCTCGTTGTTGGTGTAACCCGAATCCAGCGCCTGTGCTACGCCGGACACGCTGCCGTCCGTCGCGACATCCGCATAGGCATTTTTGGTCATGGTGACGTCAACATTGCCATCACCGTCGGTACTACCCTGAGCGTTCCATACCACACTGGTGGAGGTGATTTTTTCCGCGCCCTGGATATTGTTGCCGGTAAAGGCGTTATCCACGACGACGGTAGTGGCAGAAGTGCCTGCGGTAAAGCCAGTATTGACTTCAACGTTGTCGCCAATCACCAGGTTGTTGGCTTTTAGCGAGCCGGAACTGCCATCGGCATTAGTGCCGACAATATAGTTGGACAGCATCTGCGGCGCGTTCGGATCGGCCGGTGCATCCGGCACGTTGCCCTGAGCCGGTGCGGTGTTGGCATCCGGAATCGCGATATCGGACGTACCGTTGTGATCGTCCAGGGTGCCTGTGGTGCCGGGGGCATAAATGTCACAACCGGTATCGCAGAGCAGGTTAATTTCACCGTTGTTGATAATGGCTTTAGTCTGCCCGCCAAACGCGTATGAGTTATCCGCATAGACGTTGATCACGCCGTCGGCGGTATTATTGATGGTAGTGGCTTTACCGTTGCCTTTTATACCGATAAGCCCTGTACCGTTTGTACCGTCTTTTTGGCCCTGCTCAGTACCCACGTTGATGGTGCCGCTGTTGACCAGATTAACGTTATAGCTGGTGGTGCCGCCGCTGATCGCTACCGCGTTATCACCCTGGACGTTGATGGTGCCTTCATTGCCAAAGTTAAAGCCGCGGCTCAGATTAATGAGCGGTGCATCCGGGTTGATGCCGTTAATCACGCCGGTTGCCGTGTTCCAAATCCAGACAGGATTGTTACTGGCGTTTGCCGTGGTAATGGCGCTGTAACCGTTGGTCGCCGTGATTGTGCCACTGTTAACCTGGGCAAGAGAGTCGCTGGTACGCGTCAGGTTAATGATGGTATTTTCACCGCCTTCTACTGCGTTACCGCTGTTGGTCAGCGTTGCACCCTCCTGGTTATAGAAGATGAAACTACCCTCGATCAGTGATTTCCCGTCTGCTGCCACCGTCATGTTGCCCGTGTTGACGATCTCTTGTTGGTAGCTGGTCCCCGCGATGGAGCCGGTGAAATCCCCTTCGTTAAACAGCGTGACGTTACCGTTGAGCGTGAGCAGGTTTGTGGTGATGCTACCGTCCGCACGGTTATAGATCCCGCTGTGAGTGTTGATGGTATCAGCGTTGAGTGTGCCTTTGTTTTCCAGACCACTGGCGTTGATATTCAACTCGCCGTTGACGGTTAGGCTGGCATCCGTTTCGTTATACAGCCAGTCCTGGATGTCCACATCACCGTTCAGCGTGGCGTTACCATAGTTCGCTACCACATCACTGGTGAAAAAACCGGTATCGGAGGTTTGAGTGCTGCTCTCGCCGCTACCGGGCAGGGTTTGTATCCAGGCTTTATCGGTCGGTGTGGCTCCCATATGCGAGTCGTCATCCGCCATCGGGGAACCATCCAGGTTAATGGTGCCATTGTTGATAACGTAGCTGTTTTCATCCGTGAGGAAAGCCTGTCCATAGTCAGCGTCGATATTGATGACGCCAGTGGTATCGTTGATCACCACGCCTTGCTTAAGCGCAGCCATCCCTACCAGCTGATTGGGTTCACCGGTGACGCCCTCATCTGCGATCAGATTAATGGTGCCCTGGTTAATGGCGGTGCCACCGTTAAGCGCGGTCATACCGAAACCGGCATTCTTGACGGTGATAGTACCGGTGTTGATAGCGGTAGCGTCGCCTCTGCCTGAGTCATCGGAACCAACAATCATCGCTGCGCTGGTGTCATAGAGATAGGATTGCGGGGCTTGCCAGTAGCTTGAGCTAATGATATTCCCTGCGTCATCTAAAACAGGAACGAAGCCATCCAGATAAATATCACCAGCGTTAATCGCAGTACCTTGAACGGCTGACATGCCATAGACACCCGCGCCATTTAATGAAATGGTCGCGCCTGCATCATTGCTGACTTCACCGTAATCATACGTCGACATAGCGTAAAAAATTTTATAGGTAAAGTTTATTGGGGAGAATGGCAGGGCTGTTTGAGCGCTTCCGGTGGGGGTTACCAGTGACGTTAAATTGATGATGCCGCCACTGCCATTATGTGCCGTAGAATTCTTACCGTTTGCACTGACGAATGTTTCGAAAACAGCGGAGTCATCGACGTTGACAACAGTAGTCAGTACCCCTTTGTTTATCACCGTCCCTTCATTTTCGGCGGACATTAACGCCGTGATACCGTTACTTTCGATAGTCCCCTCATTCACTATCGAAGAGCCTTCTCCGCTGGCATTTAACAAGGAGTAGAAATCGTAATAAAGTGAGTTAATGGTCTTGTTAAGGACGATTTCAGAATCCTTATTCAGAATGAGATGGCCGCCATTTTGCACATTCGCCAGCATCTGGCGGCCACCTGTAAGCGAATTGATGGTTAGCGTGGAGTTGCCGCCCAGATTAACGGTATTGGCACCGTTAATGTAAATGCCGGTAGTAAACGCTTCTTCAGACTGGGGTCGTGATGAAACATCCATATTCAGACCCTGAGTAATGTTTACGGTATTATTCTCACCTTCAACAGTCAGCCCTGTGGTATTGATGACTTCTTCAGCCGTGCTGTCATAGTGCACATCCATATTCAACTCACCGTCCAGAGTCACGGTATTGCCGCTGCCGCTGACCATCACGCCGTTAACGGAATCACTGCTATCAATTTGGTCATCCGTGGCGAAGAGTGCGCTGATGTTGAGGTCGCCGGAAATTGTCGTGGTATTGGCATCCCCTGATACCGTCACGCCTGTTGCGCCATGCATCAGGCCATCGCTCCCTTTTGCTGCCGTGACGAGGATATCGCCGTCAAGTTTTACCGTGGACTCATCGCCATTGACCAGTGTGCCGATGCCGTTCAGAGAGACATCGATGTCCCCCTTGTTACTGAAAGTGTTATTTTTACCTGTGACGATGAAGCCGATCGAGCCATCGTCACGCACTGTTGCTTTTCCTGTGTTGGCGATCAGATTATCTTCGCCGTAGCTCAGGATGCCATACGCGCCATTGGTGACGATCAAATCGCCATTCTGGATAATATTGGCATCATTACCCGCGATGGCGATCCCAATGGAGGATTTTCCATCGGCGTGGATCGTGCCGCTGCTGTAGGTTGTGTTCCCGTCTCCTGAAATCAGTACCCCGGCACCGCCGTCTTTCGCGGAAATCTCACCTTCATTCGTGAATATGGAATCATCACCTTCAATAATGGCACCAATCGATCCCGTACCGATCGCTTCAACCGTTCCGTGGTTATCGAGACGCGAATCATCACCGTCAATCAATACACCCCAGCCGCCATCTGTCGTTGTCGTTTTACCGTTCAGGGTCGTATCAGCGCGGTTTCCTGAGATATGAATGCCGACGGCTCCATCACTGACGCTATCACTGTTAAATGTGTTTGTTGTATCGTCGCCCGTAATGATATAGCCAGTTGCGCCGTTACTCGTTGCAATTTCACCATTTATGGTATTGTTTGTTTTGTCTCCGGAAATAATATTGGTGATTTTATTTTTGCCATCAATGGTTATTGCGTCATCGAAGTTGTTATTCGCATTGTCCTGATCCGTAATAACGGTTTGATCTGATGCAAGAATAAAGTTTCCGCGGCTGTCGTATTTCCAGAAATGCCCGTCGTCGGTCGTGCCACTAAATACGGCATTCATCCCGTTTCCGCTTTCCGGGGCAGTGGCATGCCAGTTATCGACAAGCAGCGTGGTGCTGTCTGGCGCAGTCAGAATATAGTGCTTGCCATCTTCAGTGCTGGCGTAAGTGAAAGTGGCGTCTGTAAAGGCCGTGCCGTTTACATCAAGATAATCAATGGTAATGGTTTTCTGTGCGCGATTAAGCGTTACGCCATTATCGTACGTTGTTACGCGGGTATCGGGTACGGGAGTGTCGTCATCGTCATCGGGTGGCACAGGTGTGTTATCGTCGCCATCGTCCGGTGGCACCGGAGTCACATCGCCGCCATCATCTGGCGGTACGGGAGAGACGTTATTGTGATGAGCATCATCCCCTCCGTTATTTTCTATACCAATCGCCACACCCGCAGCCAGTGCCGCGATACCACCGGAGATCCATCCCCATTGATTATCTTGCTCAGCTAACGGAATGAGACATTTATCAGAGAGTTTTTCTTTCTCTTTTTGTGATAATGACGAAATATTGGTTGGGCAATCATTATCATCATCAGGTGTTTCTGCAGCAAAAACGGGCGCATAAGACGTTTGCAGCGCAATAGCAATGGCAGCTGCAAGGAATTTTTTCCTTTGCATGTGGCAATCCCTCAAAAAAGATTGGATGTATGAATTAATATTAATTATAAATCTGTATGGAGAATAAACGGGAGGAAAAAATGGTCTCTGGTTTTTTCGTATTATTTGTCTTGTGAATTATTGGCGGTTTTTTTATGGGTAAATCGTGTTTTACAGTTTTATTTATTCACGATGGTTATTAAATAAAAAATAAAGAAACGTAAATTCAGAGGGGCTAAATTGATTTATTAATAAATGCCCCGGTTACAGGGCATTTAACATTGTTCTTAATGATTGGAAAACCAGTTTAATTTTTCGCGAAGCGCGACCACGCGACCCACGACGATCAGCGCCGGGCTTTCAACCTGCTGTGCCAGTTCCCCTAACTGCGTCAGCACGCCATTCACCACGCGCTGCTTAATGGATGTTCCATTCTCTACCAGCGCGACGGGCATTGCTTCATCCATGCCATGCTCCAGCAGTTTTGCCTGGATGGTCGCGGCCTGATTCAGCCCCATATAAAACACCAGCGTCTGCTTTTCAGCGGCCAGGTTGTGCCAGTCCAGCTCGCTGCCGGTTTTCAGGTGACCGGTTACCAGACGCACGCTCTGGGCGTAGTCACGGTGGGTCAACGGAATACCGGAGTAGGCCGAACAGCCGGACGCCGCCGTAATACCTGGTACAACGGAGAACGGAATACCTGCGTTGCACAAGGTTTCCAGCTCTTCTCCGCCGCGGCCAAAGATAAACGGATCGCCGCCTTTCAGACGCACCACACGCTTCCCTTTTTGCGCTTCACGCAGCAGGATCTGGTTAATCTCTTCCTGCGGCACGCAGTGGTAACCCGCACGTTTGCCCACGAATACGCGGTCGGCGTCGCGGCGTACAAGGTTCATGATGTCATCGGAGACCAGACGGTCATAAACCACGATATCTGCCTGCTGGATCTGCTGCAGCCCTTTGAGCGTCAGTAAGCCAGCATCGCCAGGACCCGCGCCCACCAGCACCACTTCGCCGCGATGATCCAGCGGTTCGCTAAGCAGTTGCTCTGTCGTTTCTGCAACGGCTTGTTGATCCTGATTCGCCAGCGACTGCGCCAGCCTGTCGTTCACAAAGAACTTTTCCCAGAAGCGACGTCGCTCACCGACGGTAGCGAAGGTTTTTTTCACGCGGGAACGCAGCTGGCCTGCATAATGCGCCACCTGGCCGAGATGCTGAGGCAGAATCGATTCCAGTTTTTCGCGCAGCAGACGAGCCAGCACCGGCGAAGTCCCGCCGGACGAGACCGCCACCATTAACGGCGAACGGTCAATAATCGATGGCATGATAAAGCTGGCTTCTTTCGGCGCGTCCACCACGTTGCAGAAGATTCGGCGCGTTTCGCAGGCATCGCTGACGCGCTGGTTCACTGCATCGTCATCCGTGGCGGCGATGGTCAGCCAGCAGGTATCAAGCAGGGATTCGTTGAACTCACCCTGCATGAGCGTGAGCATCCCTTCCTGCGCCCACACCTCAAACTGCGGCGCGAAGGTGAGGGCATTTACGGTGAGTCGGGCACCTGCTTCTAACAGCAAGCGCGCTTTGCGTTCAGCGACATCGCCGCCGCCTACAAGCAGGCAGTCGCGATTGCGTAATTGACAGAAAATCGGCAGGTGATCCACGACATTACCTCTTAAGAATGGGCTTTCGCCTGAGCAGTTGCGATGTTTGCCGGAGTCGGACGCTCCGCTTTCGGGGTAGCATACCAGTAACCTAACCCCATAAACACTGCACCTGAAAGGGTATTGCCCAGCGTTACCCACAACAGGTTATGGCCGATACCCGAAAGGGTGAAGGCGTCGTTGTGGTGACCAAACCAGGAGAGAGCGAACAGCGTCATATTGGCAACGGAATGCTCGTAACCGGATGCGATAAACGCCAACAGACACCACCAGATGGCGATGAACTTCGCCGCGCCTTCGGTACGAATTGCCATCCAGATAGCCAGACACACCAGCCAGTTACACAGCGCGCCTTTGAAGAACAGCACCATCGCGGGCTGCGTGGTTTTTACCAGCGCCACGGTGTGAACGATGCTGGTATCCACCGGCAGCAGGCTACCGCCGCCCCAGCTGTACAGCAGCGCCACGAATATAGAACCCAGCAGGTTGCCCACCCAGGTCTGCGGCAGGATCGCCCACATCTGGCGGTGGCTGATGGTGCCCGCTTTCACGCCGAGCGTCAGGAACATCGTGTGGCCGGTGAAGAGTTCAGACCCGGCGATGATCACCAGCGTCAGCGCGATACCAAAGGTTGCGCCCATGACGAGGGGACGAACGGAAGGTTCGAGCAGATTCCCGAGCGTGAAAATTAAAATAATTCCCAGGCCGACATAAGCGCCTGCCATCGCGGAGCTGACCCAGAAGCCGAGCGGGTTATGTTGGCTGAGCCGTGCGATGCGCGCAGCGTTAGCCGCACACTTGTTAATAGTGTCTGTAAACATGGTTTGATTATCCTGAAAAATAAAAGAAAAAGTTTAAAAAGGGAGGCATTGCGCCTCCCTCAAAATAGTTAACCGCGTAACTGCACTTTACCGTCTTTCACGCGGACGTCGTAGTGCTTCACAGAGTGACTCTCATCTTCCATGCAATGCCCGTCACTCAAACGGAAACGCTGTTTTTTCAGCGGACTGGCGACCCACAGCTCACCCTGATGCTCTGCGATCAAACCGCGGGAGAGCACGCTGGCCTCGAAGAACGGGTCGATATTGCTGATGGCAAAGACCTGTTCATCGTGGCGAGGGCGGAAAATCGCGACCTGCTCTTTACCCAGCAGCGCACAGACGCCGGTGGCAGGCAGGATGTCGTTAATGTTGCAGATGTTTACCCACTGGCTCATGCGTTTTCCTCCACCAGAGTCACCGGAATACGTTCATAAGGTGTCGCCGGACGATGCTGCTCGCGTTCTGCCACCACCTGCACGTTAGGGTCGCGCTGGGTGCTGTTGATAAAGTGTTTGAAGCGCGTCTGCGCCGCTGGCGTGTTCACGGTTTCGGTCCACTCGCAGATCACCGCGTCGCGCAGGCGAGCCATCTCTTCTTCCAGATGTTCGTTCAGACCCAGTTTGTCGTCGATAATGACCGACTTCAGGTAGTCGATGCCACCTTCCAGGTTATCCAGCCAGGAGGCGGTACGGGTCAGCTTATCGGCGGTGCGAATGTAGAACATCATGAAGCGGTCGAGGTATTTGATCAGCGTATCGTGGTCGAGATCCGCTGCCAGCAGGTCCGCGTGGCGTGGTTTCATCCCGCCGTTACCGCAGACGTACAGGTTCCAGCCTTTCTCGGTGGCGATGATACCCACGTCTTTACCCTGCGCTTCCGCACATTCACGGGTACAGCCGGAGACGCCGAACTTCATTTTGTGCGGGGTACGGATGCCTTTATAGCGGTTTTCCAGCTCCACGCCGAAGCCCACGCTGTCGCCCACACCGTAGCGGCACCAGGTGCTGCCCACGCAGGTTTTCGCCATACGCAGCGCTTTGGCATACGCGTGGCCGGTTTCGAAGCCTGCTTCAATCAGCTGACGCCAGATTTCAGGCAGATCATCTTTCTGCGCACCAAACAGGCCGATACGCTGGGAGCCGGTGATTTTGGTGTACAGGTTATATTCACGGGCGATACGACCCACCGCGACCAGCCCTTCCGGGGTGATTTCACCGCCCGCAGACCGTGGGATCACGGAGTAGGTGCCGTCTTTCTGGATGTTCGCCAGGAAGTTATCGTTGGTGTCCTGCAGCGGCGTGTGCTCTGGTTTGAGCACGTAGTCGTTCCAGCAGGAGGCCAGCAGGGAGCCAACGGTCGGTTTACATACTTCACAGCCGTAGCCCTGGCCGTGTTTTTCCAGCAGCTCGTCGAAGGATTTGATGCCTTCCACGCGGATCAGGTGGTACAGCTCCTGGCGAGAGTAAGCGAAGTGCTCGCACAGGTTGTTGTTCACTTCGATGCCCTGTTTCGCCAGTTCGGCGTTCAGCACCTGAGTGACCAGCGGAATGCAGCCGCCGCAGCCAGTACCGGCTTTGGTTTCCGCTTTCAGCGCCGCAACGGTGTGGCAGCCTTTGTTGATGGCGGAAATCAGCATGCCTTTGGTGACGTCGAAGCAGGAGCAAATTTGTGCGCTGTCCGGCAGTTTATCCACGCCGATAGACGGCTTGCCGCTGGAGGCGTGGGCCGGGAGGATCAGCGCGTCCGGGTTTTCCGGCAGCTCAATGGCGTTCAGCACCAGCTGGAGCAGGTTGCCGAAGTCGCTGGTGTCGCCCACCAGTACCGCACCGAGAAGGGTTTTATTGTCCTGGCTGACGATGAGACGTTTGTAGACTTCTTTGCTTTCGTCGAGGTAAACGTAGCTGCGAGAGTTCGGGGTGCGGCCGTGCGCATCACCGATACCACCCACGTCCACGCCCAGCAGCTTCAGCTTGGCGCTCATGTCTGCGCCGGTGAAGGCGTTTTCGGTGCCGAGGATATGGTCAACGGCGACCTGCGCCATTTTGTAACCCGGAGCCACCAGGCCGTACACGCGGTTATTCCAGCTGGCGCACTCGCCGATAGCGTAGATATCCGGGTCGGAGGTCTGGCAGGAGTCATTAATCATGATCCCGCCGCGCTGCGCAACGGCCAGGCCGCACTGGGTAGCCATTTTGTCGCGCGGGCGAATACCGGTGGAGAAGACGATGAAGTCCACTTCCAGCTCGCTGCCGTCGGCAAAGCGCATGGTTTTACGCGCTTCAGTGCCTTCCTGGACGATCTCTTTGGTATTCTTGCTGGTGTGAACTTTCACGCCCATGCTTTCGATTTTACGGCGCAGCTGGTCACCACCCATGTGGTCCAGCTGTTCGGCCATCAGCATCGGGGCAAATTCGATAACGTGGGTTTCAACACCGAGGTTTTTCAGCGCGCCAGCTGCTTCCAGACCCAGCAGGCCGCCACCGACCACCGCGCCGCGTTTACTGCGACGTGCACAGTTTTCGATGGCTTTGAGGTCTTCAATGGTACGGTATACAAAGCAATCCTGCGTTTCCGAGCCTTTGATTGGCGGAACCCACGGATACGAGCCAGTCGCCATGATCAGCTTGTCGTAAAAAACCGTGCGTCCGGCGCTGGAGTGGATCACTTTTTCCTGACGGTTGATGGTGATAGCGCGTTCGCCCACCAGCACTTTTACGCCATGCTTCTCATAGAAACCTTCACGCACCAGAGAAAGCTCTTCGGCGGTATGATGGGAGAAGTAGGAAGACAAGTGCACACGGTCGTACGCCTTGCGGGGTTCTTCACAGAACACGGTAATATCGAACCGATCGGCATCGGCTTTATCGAGAAGATCCTCAATAAAGCGGTGGCCGACCATGCCGTTACCGATGATAGCGAGTCTGACTTTGCTCATTTTTGCCTCGATTTCTTTTCTATTACTGCCTACCTTAACGATTCAGCAACGGCGCTTATTGATGCAAATCAAATACGCCTTCAACTACCCCTTAGTGGGTAGATTGCTGATTTGTCAGGATTTTTATAAATTGTGGAAATCGCTGGCTTTTCGTTCTCGTCGATTTTGTGTACAAACTGGAGGCGGATTTTTAAAAATGCGTACTCCTAAATTTCAGCCGCGTTTTTCGGGGGAAAGGTATGTCTACAACACCGCTTTGGCTTGTCCAGAATGTTCGTTTACCGGGTCGGGAAGGGCTGTGGCAAATCGCCATTGAGAACGGTCGTTTTGGTGACATTACGCCCATGGACGATACCCACACCGAAAGCTATGAGGTATTGAATGCTCGCGGCGGGCTGGCGATACCCCCGTTTATTGAGCCGCATATTCATCTTGATACCACCCAGACGGCGGGCGAACCGAACTGGAACCAGTCCGGGACGCTGTTTGAAGGCATTGAACGCTGGGCCGAACGCAAGGCGCTGCTCAGCCATGAGGATGTGAAAGCACGCGCATGGAAAACGCTGAAGTGGCAAATCGCCAACGGTATCCAGTTTGTGCGTACCCACGTCGATGTTTCTGACCCGACGCTTACCGCGCTGAAGGCGATGCTGGAGGTGAAGCAGGAGGTCGCGCCGTGGGTGACGCTGCAAATCGTGGCGTTCCCGCAGGAGGGTATTCTCTCTTACCCGAACGGCGCGGCGCTGCTGGAAGAGGCGTTAAGGCTGGGAGCGGATGTGGTGGGGGCTATTCCGCATTTCGAGTTCACCCGCGAATATGGCGTGCAGTCGCTGCATATTGCCTTCGAGCTGGCGAAGAAATACGACCGTCCGCTGGATATCCACTGTGATGAAATTGACGACGAACAGTCGCGCTTTGTCGAGACGGTCGCCACGCTGGCCTATGAGGCCGGGATCGGCCCGCGCGTGACCGCCAGCCACACCACCGCCATGCACTCCTACAACGGCGCTTACACCTCGCGGCTGTTCCGTCTGCTGAAAATGTCGGGAATTAACTTTGTCGCCAACCCGCTGGTAAACATCCATCTGCAGGGGCGCTTTGACGACTATCCGAAGCGTCGCGGCATTACCCGCGTGAAAGAGCTGCAGGACGCGGGAATTAACGTCTGCTTCGGTCATGATGATGTCTTTGACCCGTGGTATCCGCTTGGCACCGGCAATATGCTGCAGGTGCTGCATATGGGGCTGCACGTCTGCCAGATGATGGGGTATCCGCAAATCGACAGCGGCCTGAATCTCATTACCCATAATAGCGCGCGAACCTTTGGCCTGAGCGATTACGGTATTGAGACGGGAAATCCGGCTAACCTGATTATTCTGCCTGCGGAGAGCGGGTTTGAAGCGGTACGCTGCCAGGTGCCGGTGCGCTGGTCGATTCGTCAGGGACGCGTGATTGCGACCACGCAACTGGCTCAGACCTGGATAAAAACGGACAAGGGGGGAGAAGAGGTGTTCTTTACCGGAAACAGCCCCTCTGCTGAGCGCAAAGGGGCGTAGGGATCAGTGAGACGCCGCTGCTACGTTGTGCTGGCGGTGGCGCGTCACGAAGCCGAGAACGAAGCACATAATGAACACCACGGCATATAGCCCGTTAGCGGTGTGCAGCGCGGCCAGTGGGCCGCTGTGCGCAACAATCGGGCCCGTGACGACGAAGGTCAGCATGGTGCCGATGGTGCCGCAGGTCAGTACAAAATTGACCAGCTTCGGCGAGGCCACTTTGGTCTGCAGGGAACCGAGCGTGATGATGGAGGTGTAAATCGCGCTGGAGAAGAAGCCCAGGGTCAGAATGAACCACGGCATATGTTCCGGTGAACCGTTGATGAACAGATACATCAGCACCGTCGCCAGGCCTGCCAGCACGGTCAGGATGCGCTGCAGGTCGAAGAAGCGCAGGATGAAGCTAAACGCCCACATGCCGAACATGTAAGACATCCAGAAATCGCTCACCAGTTTACCGGCATCGTTCAGGCTCATGCCCAGACCTTTGGCGTACTCCGGCACCCAGGAGATAAAGCCCAGTTGGCCCAGGATGTAGCACAGTGCGGCAACGGAGAGAAACAGCACGCCGATGCCCCATTTCTCTTTCGCGACAGGTTCCTCAGTGGTCTGCGCTTTTTTACCCAGCACCGGGAATTCACAGCCGAAGGTCAGAATGAAGATAGCGACGTAAACCAGACCAATGCAGGCATACACCCAGTACCACTCAATGCTGCGAGCAAGAAGATAGGCCGCCACCATCGGGAAAATCATCCCGGCCATGCTGAAGAAGGAGTCGGTAAACAGCAGACGCGCGCCGCGCTGGCGGCCTTCATACATATGGGTAATGAGGAACGTCCCGATCGACATGGTGATCCCGCTCACCAGGCCGAGCACGAACATGGCGGCAGAGAACAACGCGATGCTGTGGCTCAGCATCAGGCCAGCGACAGCGGCGACCATCAGCACAAAACCAAAGCGTAGCTGCGTTTTCAGCGGCACGATCTCCATCAGCCAGGCATTCAGGAAGATGGAGATCAGTATCCCCGCGTTGAGGAAGGTGAAGGTGTTACTCATGCTGGAAACGGGCAGCTGGAAGTAGTCTGCGATATTTCCCATCACCATCCCGGTGACGATCACCAACGCGCCGGTCAGGGCGTAGGAGAAGAAGCTGATCCATGTGAGCTTGATGCGATTGCTGTTAGTCATGTCTGGCCTGTTCAAAGTAAAGTAAAACGCATTGACTGCGTTTGAGCGGGCAGATTTTAGTCGCGAAAGTGATCCATTCATATCTTTTAAAGAAAATTTGAACTCTATTGCAGTTTTTAATGTGATCTGAGTCACATTAATCGGCGTGAAAACCAATCGTTTGCGCGGTTACAACTGTTTCAATTTCGTAAAATTAGGTAAAAGGCTGGTCTCAGTTCATACTGCTCTTTAGAATCAAGCCATTCGCTTTTTATACTGCGCTTTGTTAAGGAATTCTCATGCTCAAATCAACACTGGCGGCTGTCGCAGCTGTGTTTGCTCTTTCTGCCGTTTCCCCTGCTGCGCTGGCAGCAAACGGAGACCCCCACGTCCTGCTGACCACCTCCGCCGGGAACATTGAGCTGGAACTGAATAGCCAGAAAGCTCCCGTTTCTGTGAAAAACTTCCTCGACTATGTGAACAGTGGTTTCTATAACAACACCACCTTCCACCGCGTGATTCCGGGCTTTATGGTGCAGGGCGGCGGTTTTAATGAGCAGATGCAGCAAAAGCAGCCTAATCCGCCTATTAAAAACGAAGCAGACAACGGCCTGCTGAACAAACGTGGCACTATCTCTATGGCGCGCACTGCAGATAAAGACAGCGCGACCAGCCAGTTCTTCATCAACGTTGCGGATAACGCCTTCCTGGACCACGGCCAGCGTGACTTTGGCTATGCCGTTTTCGGTAAAGTTGTGAAAGGGATGGATGTGGCAGACAAGATCTCTCAGGTACAGACGCATGATGTCGGTCCATACCAGAATGTGCCGTCAAAACCGGTGGTTATCCTCTCCGCAAAAGTGCTGCCGTAATTACCATTAACACGGGCCCATCTCGCTCGTGTTCTTTCGTCCTCCCTGCGAAAGCGCGTTTTGCTGCTTATACTTGTGGCAAACGGACATTCAGGGAGGCGTTAAGTGAAAAAACTCACCGACAAGCAAAAATCCCGTCTCTGGGAGCAGCAGCGTAACGTCAATTTTCAGGCCAGTTGCCTCCTTGAAAAAGGTAATGGTCCTTCAGAACCCCACATTGAGACGCTGGAACTGGGGCCGTCTGCGCCTGGTTTACCCCATTTGTGTCTCATTCACCGCCATTTATACCGCAGAGAGATGAAGCGGGCTGGCGAGCTTCGCACCGCCGACATTTCTAAGGGTAACATTCCTTTTTGTCATTTCGAGTACATCGAAAAGATGGGTAACGAACTGATGGCGGCGATGGAAAGCGACAAGTATCTGGTGGGTCTTCAGAAAGAGGCGTTCACAGACAAAGTTAGCCATTACTACTGTGAAATCAATATGCTGCACCCTTTTATGAGCGGCAATGGCATTGCCCAGCGGATCTTCTTTGAACAGCTGGCGATCCATGCGGGCTATCAGCTGAGCTGGAAAGGTATCGACCCGGACGACTGGGCGGTAGCTAACCAGAGCGGGGCAATGGGAGATTTAACGGCCCTGAACGCCATCTTTGCCAAAGTAGTGAGCGAAGCGCGGGAAACTGAGTAGAATAGGGCGGCATTTTTTTCCGGAGCCGCCATGATCCTGCTGATAGATAACTACGATTCCTTCACCTGGAACCTTTACCAGTATTTTTGTGAACTGGGTGCGGAGGTGGTTGTCCGCCGCAACGATGAGATCGGCCTGGCCGACATTGACATGCTGGCCCCGCAGAAAATTGTGATTTCACCAGGCCCCTGTACGCCGTCGGAATCGGGCATTTCTCTCGATGTTATCCAACACTTTGCCGGCAAGCTGCCGATTCTGGGTGTCTGCCTGGGCCATCAGGCGATAGCGCAGGTCTTTGGTGCGACCATCGTGCGTGCCGCCAAAGTGATGCACGGTAAAACCTCGCCGGTTACGCATACCGGCACGGGCGTATTCACTGGGTTAAATAACCCGTTAACCGTGACGCGCTACCATTCTCTGGTGATTGACCCGCCAACCCTGCCTGCCTGTTTTGACGTGACCGCCTGGAGCGACACCCAGGAGATCATGGGCATCCGCCATCGCGAGTGGGATCTCGAAGGGGTGCAGTTCCACCCGGAAAGCATTCTCAGCGAGCAGGGGCACGACCTGCTGGCGAATTTCCTTAATCGCTGAATATCTGTTGCCTTGCTGTGATTTTTTATGCATATTTTGTGATTATATTTTCACATTAACTGTGACATAAAAATGGATGGTCATGATATGGCAACTGAACAACCCGCAATTACCCGCGCAACATTTGATGAAGTGATCCTGCCGATTTATGCACCGGCTGAGTTTATCCCGGTAAAAGGAAAAGGCAGCCGCGTCTGGGATCAGCAGGGTAAAGAGTATGTGGATTTCGCGGGCGGTATTGCGGTGACGGCGCTGGGCCATTGCCATCCTGCGCTGGTGGAGGCGCTAAAAACCCAGGGCGAAACCCTGTGGCACACCAGCAACGTGTTTACCAACGAACCGGCGCTGCGTCTGGGGCGTAAGATTATTGATGCGACCTTCGCCGAGCGCGTGCTGTTTATGAACTCCGGCACCGAAGCCAACGAAACGGCCTTCAAGCTGGCGCGTTACTACGCGACGACCCGACATAGCCCGTACAAAACCAAAATCATCGCTTTCCATAACGCCTTCCACGGGCGCTCCTTCTTTACCGTCTCCGTCGGCGGTCAGCCGAAATACTCCGACGGTTTTGGCCCGAAACCGGCCGATATCGTCCACGTGCCGTTTAACGATCTGCATGCGGTGAAAGCGGTGATGGACGACCACACCTGTGCGGTGGTGGTTGAGCCGATTCAGGGGGAAGGCGGTGTGACTGCCGCCACGCCGGAATTCCTGAAAGGGCTGCGCGAGCTGTGCGATGCGCATCAGGCGCTGCTGGTCTTTGATGAAGTTCAGAGCGGCATGGGGCGTACCGGAGACCTGTTCGCCTATATGCATTACGGCGTGACGCCGGACATTCTGACCAGCGCGAAAGCGCTCGGCGGGGGCTTCCCGGTCAGCGCGGTGCTGACCACGCAGGAGATTGCCTCTGCGTTCCACGTCGGGTCCCACGGCTCCACCTACGGCGGCAACCCGCTGGCCTGCGCTATTGCCGGTGCCGCGTTTGATATTATTAACACGCCGGAGGTGCTGAACGGCGTCAACGCGAAGCGCGAACGTTTTGTGAAGCATCTTCAGCAGATTGATGACCAGTACGACGTGTTCAGCGAGATCCGCGGCATGGGACTGCTGATTGGCGCTGAACTGAAGCCGCAGTACAAAGGTCGCGCGCGCGATTTCCTGCACGCCGCCGCCCATGAAGGGGTGATGGTGCTGAATGCGGGGCCGGACGTGATGCGTTTTGCACCGTCGCTGGTGGTGGAAGAAAAAGACATTGAGGACGGATTGACCCGCTTTGCCGCAGCGGTCGCGAAGATCGTAAAAGGCTAATACTCGGTTCGTTTTAACCGGCGCGTTAACCAAATGCCGTGATGCGGACGCTGACGCCATGCCACCGACGAAATGGTGTGCATGGTGTTTAAATGCCCCAGTACGCGCTGCAAATGCTGCTCCAGGGTGCTCATCGGCCCGTGAGTTAACGTCTCCGGCGCTTCCAGAATATTCGAATCCCCTGACTCGCCCGGCGCGTCGTACTCCAGACGTTGCTGACACCGCTGCAGGGCAATTTCACACGATTGCAAATAGCGCTGCGCCAGATCCGGCGTCAGCATCGTATGCTCGCGCGCCAGCGTGGTCATGGCATTGATATGCTCGACGATAAACTGGCTGTGCGTCACCCACAGCTTCATATCAGCCAGATAGTGCGCGTTAAACCCCGGCTCCTGCATCGCCTGGTTGAGCGAGTTAAACAGGGCGTTATGTGCCTGGTTGACCTTCATGCGCTGATACGCCAGCGGGGAGGGCTGCGGGTCGTCGCTAAGGATTAAGCGGATCGCCTGCTGATCGGCCTCCAGCGCGTCGTGGGCGTTCTGCCTGAGCAACCCGCTCTGCCACTGCGGCCACAGCCAGACCATACCGCCAAAGGCGATCAGGCAGCCAATCAGCGTATCAACCAGACGGGCGATAATAAACTGCTCGCCGTTGAGCGTCAGCAGTTGCAGGGTATACACCGCCGTGACTGTAAAGCCCACCATCGCCCAGCCGTAATTTTTACGGATAATCAGATAGCTGACCATCGTTATCGCCAGCATACCCACCAGCGTATAGCCTTCAGGCACGTGGAAGTGCAGCGTCACGCCCGCAATAATCAGCCCCGCCATCGTTCCGCCTGCCCGATGCAGTATGCGTACCCGCGTGGCTCCGTAGCCGTTCTGGGTCACAAACAGTACCGTCATTAAAATCCAGTACGGCTTCGGCAGGTGCAGCGCCATGCCCATCAGGCTGGCGATGCTGAGCATCACGCTTATCCGCGCGGCGTTGCGCAGGGCAGCAGATTTCAGTGAAAGGTAGCTTTTCAGCGCGGGCAGCAGCGGCAGACGCTTCTGTTTATCGGCCATCAGGTCGCGAGGGTAAAGTGGCCGCTGGGTGCGCAACACGCGGGCGATGCGGCTGAAGTGCCAGGCGGCAAACTGCCCGACCGGGTTTTCCGGGTGCTGACGGGCGATTTTCTCCAGCGCGCCGAGCTGTTTGTCCATGGTAAATCGCGTCGGGTAGCGGTGATACAGAATATCGTCCGCCAGTACCCGCAGGCGCGCAGAAACGGTCTGCGCGTTCCAGCGGATCACCGCTTCGGCGTGGCTGCGTTCCACCAGCTTCTGCACTTCCTCCGGGTGATGCAGGCTCACGGAGATATGCTCCTGTAAATCCAGCCCCACCTGGAAGGTACGCAGCAGCCGCTTGTAATCATGGTTTTTATTGGCGGCCAGCATGTGTAATTGCTGATAGCACTGGCTTATCAGATCGACCACTTTTTGCTGACGTGCCAGCAGCGGCGGCAGTGATTTTTCCGGATCGGTGTGCTGGGTAAGCAGGGTATATTTGGCTTCGCAGTAATCTGCAAGCTGCACATAGAGCAGGCTCAGGGATTCGCGCAGCGGTTGTTCGCGCCACAGCCAGAACCAGAACCAGTTAAACAGCCCGTACCACAGCGTGCCGAGGGCGTAGATCAGCAGCGGTTCCCACACCGGCATATTGCCCGCAAGGCTCAGAGTGAAGATGGCGGCAATCAGCGAAGCGGGGAGTAACCGGGCATGCAGCGAGCTGATTTCGGCGGTCACGCCGAGCGTCATCGCCAGCACGGTCAAAATCAACGGCAGCGGAATATCGCGGGCAAGCAGGAGCTGTACGGCGAGGCTACAGCCTGCGAACAGGCAGCCACCAATAATCAGACGTTTGAAAAAACGCTTATGCGGCGTATCCAGACCGGCAATGTTGCAGCAGGCGGGAACGAGAGAAAACAGCAGACCCTGCTGGAGATGTCCGAGGATCAGACCCACAGCCACGGGAAGACACAACACCAGCGTTTGTCGCAGTGCGTAGTTAACTTCCGGGTGATAAATCAGCCTGCGCCACATGGGAATAGAGACAAAAACGGCGTGCCACCTTGCGATGGCACGCCGTTTGGCCGGAATTAACGGGTTCCGTAAACCACGATAGTTTTACCGTGGGCAGAGATCAGGTTCTGGTCTTCCAGCATTTTCAGGATACGGCCCACTGTTTCGCGGGAGCAACCGACGATCTGACCAATTTCCTGACGGGTAATTTTAATTTGCATGCCGTCAGGGTGGGTCATGGCGTCTGGCTGTTTCGCCAGGTTCAGCAGCGTCTGCGCGATACGGCCGGTAACGTCCAGGAAGGCGAGGTTACCCACTTTCTCAGACGTGACCTGCAGACGGCGAGCCATCTGGGAAGAAAGACGCATCAGGATGTCCGGGTTAACCTGGATCAACTGACGGAATTTCTTGTAGGAAATTTCAGCCACTTCACATGCTGTTTTTGCACGAACCCAGGCGCTACGTTCCTGGCCCTCTTCAAACAGGCCCAGTTCACCGATGAAATCGCCCTGGTTCAGATAAGAAAGGATCATCTCTTTCCCTTCTTCATCTTTGATCAGCACTGCCACCGAGCCTTTAACGATGTAATACAACGTTTCGGCTTTTTCACCCTGGTGAATCAGAGTGCTTTTCGATGGGTACTTATGAATGTGGCAATGAGACAAGAACCATTCGAGAGTCGGGTCTGTTTGCGGTTTGCCAAGCACCATGCGCTGTTATCCTCTGTTATAAGCTGTCACCAGAGTCATAAGATGCATCCGGACTCTGGGGTTGCAATCGAATTCTTACCCATACCCTGGGAAGTCGGCTGTCGTAACGTTTCGCAGCCAGTAAAGTTTGATGTCCTCTGCATACATGTGTAACGTCAATGTATTACTGTAGCATCCAGAGTGTTTTAGCATAGCTTTAGCCGCGTGTCTCCTGGTGTCTCGCTTCAGCATGATGCAGGTCGCCTTCCGTTGCGAGAAATGTAACGCGCGCGTAATCTGTCACCAAAAATGCAACGTTGGAGTTAATGAATATGCAAGCGCGTGTAAAGTGGGTTGAAGGGTTAACGTTCCTGGGCGAGTCCGCTTCAGGACACCAGATTTTGATGGACGGGAACTCCGGCGACAAAGCCCCAAGCCCGATGGAGATGGTGCTGATGGCGGCGGGCGGATGCAGCGCAATCGACGTGGTGTCGATTCTGCAAAAAGGCCGCCACAATGTGACCGATTGCGAAGTCAAACTCACGTCTGAACGCCGCGAAGAGGCACCGCGCCTGTTTACGCACATTAATCTGCACTTTATTGTTACCGGCAAGGAGCTGAAAGATGCGGCGGTATCACGCGCGGTGGATCTTTCTGCGGAGAAATACTGCTCTGTGGCGTTAATGCTGGAGAAAGCGGTAAAAATCACCCATTCGTATGAAGTGATCGAGGCTTAAAACAAAGCCCGGTGGCGCTGCGCTTACCGGGCCTACAACTGCACGAACGTAGGCCGGATAAGCGAAACGCCATCCGGTAACAGGCGTCACGCGATCTGCTTTCCTTCCATCAACCGCTGCACCAGCGGTGTCATAATTAACTCCATCGCCAGCCCCATTTTCCCGCCCGGCACCACCAATGTATTCATGTGAGAAATAAACGAGCCCTGCAGCATCGCCAGCAGCCAGGGGTAATCGATATCTTCGAGATTGCGGAAATGGATCACCACAAAGCTCTCATCCAGCGACGGGATACTTTTGGCGGCGAACGGGTTAGAGGTGTCCACCGTCGGCACGCGCTGGAAGTTAATGTGGGTACGGGAGAACTGCGGCGTGAGGTAGTTGATGTAATCTTCCATGGAGCGTACCACCGAATCCATCACCGCTTCACGCGAATGGCCGCGCTCGCTCATGTCACGCGTCAGCTTCTGTATCCACTCGAGGTTAACGATCGGCACTACGCCGACCAGCAGATCCACATGGCGCGCCACGTCGTGCTGTGGCGTGACCACGCCGCCGTGTAGCCCTTCATAAAACAGCACGTCGGTCGGTTCCGGCAGCGGCTGCCAGGGCGTGAACGTCCCCGGCACCTGGTTCCAGGGAACGGCTTCATCGTAGGTATGCAGGTATTTACGGGATTGCCCTTTACCGCTCTGACCGTATTCAGCGAAGGTTTGCTCCAGCAGGCCGAAATCATTGGCCTCCGGGCCGAAATAGCTGATGTGTTTACCCAGATCGCGCGCCTTGCGGATGGCCATGTCCATCTCCGGGCGCGTGTAGCGGTGAAAGCTGTCGCCTTCGACCTCTGCCGCCCGTAAATTCAGCTGGGCGAAAATCTTGCGAAAGGCGAGGCTGGTGGTGGTGGTTCCCGCACCACTCGAACCCGTTACGGCAATAACCGGATGTCTGGCAGACATAGCAACTCCCTGACTGGAAAGGTTTTAAGCTCAGCCGTGAAACGCGTTGCGGGGCATGATATTGACTGTCTCATGCAGTTCGGACCACACCAGCACCACGTCGCCGCTTTTGAGCTGGCGCTTCACATCGCTGACCTTTTGCTCAAGCGAACGTTCATGTTCACCATAATCGGTGCCTTCACGTAATACAAAACTTTCAATCAGATTATCGAGCGTTTCGGGAGCCAGATCCTGCCAGGGAATAATCATTGTTTACCGTCCAGATAAGCCGTTAACCAGTCAGGAATGCGCGTTTCCAGCCACATTTTGGGTCGACGCAGCGTGCCGCCAACGAAGCCGACGTGTCCGCCGTATTCCGTAAGTTGATACTGCACGTTTGCCGGTAAATGGTCGGGTGCCGGAATAGAGTGGTGATCCATAAACGGGTCATCTTTGGCGTGGATAATCAGCGTCGGCTTTGTGATTTGGTTCAATAACGGCATCGCGCTGCACTGACGGTAGTAGTCAATGGCATCCGCAAAGCCGTGGATCTTCGAGGTGATCAGATCGTCAAACTCGCGCAGACGCTTCACGCGCTTGAGCTGTTGCAGGCTGACGGGCAATGTATCCGGATACGCCTTAAGTTTGCGAGCCGCGTTGGCTTTCAGCAGGTTAAGAAGGTAGCGCTGATACACCCGTGAAAACCCTTTTTCCATATGGTAGCTGCACTGCTCCAGCATAAACGGCGCGGAAACAATTACCGCCGCCTCCAGCGGCACCGCGTCACCCTCTTTGGCCAGCAGGCAGGCCAGCATGTTGCCCCCCAGCGAGTAGCCCACGGCTGCGGTTGGCACTGTGCCAAAGTTCTCCCTCAGCCAGCATAAAAACCAGGTGCCGTCTTCGGTTTCACCGGAGTGGTAAATGCGTTTCTGGCGGTTCGGCTCGCCGCTGCAGCCGCGAAAATGCATCACCACGCCGAGCCAGCCGCGCGCTTTTGCCGCCTGAATCAACCCGTGTGCGTAAGGGCTATTCAGGCTGCCTTCCAGACCATGAAAAACAACCAGACGCGGTTTATGGCGGGCCTGGTCTGGTGCTTCGCTCCAGGCGAGATCCACAAAATCACCGTCCGGCAACTCAAGGCGTTGCCAGTGTGGGGTGAACTGTAGCTTGCGGCGGATCAGGCGCGGCAGCATGGTCTGCAGGTGCGGGTTAGCCACGCCGCGCATCGGCACGAATCCGGCGCTCTCTTCGGCTGCAATGTCGAAGTCTGATGGAATGATTTGGGTCATAACGGCGATGTAATTATTGTCAGTTATTTACTATACCTTCCGAATTGTACCCCGTTTAGCCCGTTTTTCCGAAACATGAACTGATCCCGATCACAAATCTTTACCCTGATTATTACTCTCAGGCTAATGATTCCACTCTACGCTTAATTGATGCCTTTCTCGCCAGAGCGCACACTTTACTCAACGTTAAGCAAATCAGAATGATGCGCTGAATCAGGAGGTTAATAATGTTATCTGGGCAAACACCCACCCGGCAATGGAACACTCGACGCACAGAAAAAGCGCGTCGTCTGGCGTCCATACCGGTGCAGGGCAAGGTACTGCCAACCGGCGATCTTGTCGCCATGCTGGAAAAACTGATCGCACCGGGCGACAAAGTCGTTCTGGAAGGCAACAACCAGAAGCAGGCGGATTTCCTTTCCCGTTCACTGGCTGAAGTGAACCCGCAAATCGTGCACGACCTGCATATGATCATGCCAAGCGTTGGCCGCAGTGAGCATCTGGATATCTTTGAGAAAGGCATCGCCCGCAAACTGGACTTCTCTTTCTCCGGCACTCAGAGCCTGCGTATCTCGCAACTGCTGGAAGATGGTCAGCTCGAAATCGGTGCGATCCACACCTACATCGAACTCTATTCCCGCCTGTATGTTGATCTCTCGCCCAACGTGGCGCTGATCGCGGGCTTTAAAGCGGATCGCAAAGGCAACCTCTATACCGGCGCGAGCACCGAAGATACACCTGCGCTGGTGGAAGCCGCCGCGTTCCATGACGGTATCGTCATCGCACAGGTGAACGAGCTGGTGGACGACGAATGCGACCTGCCGCGCGTCGATATTCCGGGTTCCTGGATTGATTACGTCGTCGTTGCTGATAAGCCGTTCTTTATCGAACCGCTGTTCACCCGCGACCCGCGCCTGATCAAACAGGAACATATCCTGATGGCGATGATGGCGATCAAAGGCATCTACGCGGAACACCAGGTGCAGTCTTTGAACCACGGGATTGGCTTTAACACTGCAGCGATTGAGCTGCTGCTGCCAACCTACGGTGAACAGCTCGGACTTAAAGGCAAAATCTGTAAACACTGGACGCTGAACCCGCACCCGACGCTGATCCCGGCGATCGAGAGCGGTTGGGTGGAGAGCGTGCACTGCTTCGGCGGCGAACTGGGGATGGAAGAGTACATCCGCGCCCGCCCTGATGTCTTCTTTACCGGTGCCGATGGCTCCATGCGTTCCAACCGCGCCTTCTGCCAGCTGGCAGGCCAGTATGCGGTCGATATGTTTATCGGTTCTACGCTGCAGGTGGATGGTTACGCTAACTCTTCAACGGTGACGCGCGGTCGTCTCTCCGGCTTCGGCGGCGCACCAAACATGGGCCATGACCCGCATGGTCGTCGTCATGCTACTCCGGCCTGGCTCAACATGATCACCGAGCCTGACCCAATGCAGCGCGGTAAAAAACTGGTCGTGCAGATGGTGGAAACCTTCCAGGCGGGCGTGAAGCCAACCTTTGTGGAAAAACTGGATGCCATCGACGTGGCGAAAGCCTCCGGCATGCCGCTCGCGCCGGTGATGATCTACGGCGATGACGTGACTCACGTGCTGACGGAAGAGGGGATTGCTTACCTCTACCGCGCGAAAGACCTTGAGGAGCGTCGTGCCATGGTCGCGGCTGTTGCGGGTATCACCGATATCGGTCTGGGCGTCGACGCCAGACGCGTGGCGGAACTGCGCCAGAGCGGAAAAGTGGTGTACCCGGAAGATATGGGGATTCGCCGTACCGACGCAACGCGTTCTCTGCTGGCAGCAGGCAGCGTGTCTGACCTGGTGGAATGGTCCGGCGGTCTTTACAACCCACCTGCGAAATTCCGGAGCTGGTAATGAAACTTCTGCCCCGGATTCAGGTTGAAGGCGGTGCCGAATGGCTGGCGCGAACCGCCACGCAATGTCTGATTGACGAAGCACGATTAAGCCCGAAACCCGGTCTGGTGGACAGTCGGGGGAACGGCGCGCACCACGATTTATCACTTGCGCTGATGGAGCGCTCCGCGCACAGCCTGACCCCCACGTTTCAGGCGCTGGCGCAACAGAGCTGGCAGCGTCCCGCAGATATCGCGCTCAGACAAACCGTCGGGCGGCTCGGACGCGAAGGCGAAAAGCAGATGATGGCGGCAACCGGTGGCGTCAACACGCACCGTGGCGCGATTTGGGCATTGGGATTGCTGGTGAGCGCCGTGGCAATGCTGGGCGGTGACGCCCGTGCGCAAGCCGTTGCCAACACCGCCGCACAGCTGGCGAAACTGCCGGACGATGCGGCTCCAAAAGTGTTCAGTAAAGGGCTGCGCGCTACGCACCGCTACCGCGTGCCGGGCGCACGCGAAGAGGCGCAGCAGGCGTTCCCGCACATCATGCAACGCGCGTTGCCGCAGCTTCGCCTGAGCCGTCTCAACGGCAGCAGTGAAGCGCAGGCGAGGCTCGACGCGCTGATGGCGATCATGACCTCGCTCACCGATACCTGCGTGCTGTCTCGCGCCGGAATGGAGGGGCTGGATGCCATGCAGGACGGTGCCCGCGCGGTGCTCAACGCCGGAGGGTGCGCAACGTTTGCAGGCCAGCAGGCGCTGACGAGGCTGGATCGCGAGATGCTGGCGCTGAATGCTTCTCCCGGCGGAGCCGCCGATCTGCTTGCCGCCACGCTGTTTCTTGACCGCGTCGAAACGCCATATTCAAAGCATTAAGAGGATGTTATGGAAAAAATCACATTAACCGTGCCAGCCAGCCGCGCATTAAGCGGCAGGGCGATGGCAGGGGTAGTCGGCTCCGGGGATATGGAGGTGCTATTCACCGCCGAACCGGGCCAGACCTTAACCATTGATATCACCACCTCCGTCGATAACAGCCGTGGTCGCTGGGAGGCGTTGTTCAACCGCCTGCAGACCGTCAGCAGCTTGCCTGCGGGCAAACTGACCATCCACGATTTCGGCGCAACGCCGGGCGTGGCACGCATTCGTATCGAACAGGTTTTTGAAGGGGTGAGCCATGCGTGATGACAGCAGCTTTATCGAATTGAAAGCGCGCCAGCGTGCGCAGGCGCTGCTGGATGACGGCAGCTATCGTGAACTGCTGGGGCCGTTTGAAGGCATTATCTCCCCGTGGCTTGGGCCTCAGGGTATTGTCCCGCAGGCGGATGACGGCATGGTTGTCGCCAAAGGCACCCTCAACGGTCAGCCTGCGGTGGTTGTGGCGATTGAAGGCGCGTTCCAGGGCGGCAGCATGGGCGAAGTGTCCGGCGCGAAAATGGCGGCGGCGCTGGAGCTGGCGGCAGAAGATAACCGTAACGGCATTCCGACTCAGGCGGTGCTGTGCCTCGAAACCGGCGGCGTGCGTCTGCAGGAAGCCAACCTCGGCCTGGCGGCGATTGCCGATATCCACGCCGCGATTGTTGACCTGCGTCGCTATACCCCGGTGGTCGGGATTGTCGCCGGGACCGTGGGCTGCTTCGGCGGGATGTCCATCGCGGCGGCGCTCTGCAGCTACCTGATTGTGACCCGTGAAGCGCGTCTCGGCCTCAACGGTCCGCAGGTTATCGAGCAGGAAGCGGGCATTGAAGAGTATGACTCCCGCGACCGCCCGTTTATCTGGAGCATGACCGGCGGCGAAGTACGCTATCAGAGTGGTCTGGTAGATGCGCTGGTGGGCGACGGTGTTAACGCCGTGAAACAGGCGATGAACGAGGCGATTGCTAAAGGTGTACCGGCAAAACATCGCACCGATAACTATGACGATTACCTGAAGCGTCTGACGAATTTCGACACCCGCAAACAGGCCGATGCCGAACAGATTAACGCGCTCTTTGCACGGGAGGTGAAATGATGACTAACTCAGTAAGCCGTGGCGAACTCTGGCTGGAAACCCTCGCCCCGAACGCCAAACGTCTGGAGGGATTATGTCCGTCCGTGCAGGCGGCCGATGGCGAGCTTAACGGTGAAACGGTGCGTTTTGTTGCCGTCGTACCGGATGCCAACAACCACTTCCCGCGCGCGGCGAAAGGTGAAGTCGGCCTGCTGGAGGGCTGGACCCTGGCAAAAGTGGTCAGCGAAACCGTGGCTGCCGATGCTGACAAATCCGTGAAACGCCCGATTGTGGCGGTGATCGACGTCCCAAGCCAGGCCTATGGCCGTCGCGAAGAGGCGTTTGGTATCCACCAGGCGCTGGCCGGTGCCGCCGCTGCGTATGCTAACGCGCGTCTGGCCGGTCACCCGGTGATTGGGCTTATCGTCGGCAAAGCGATGTCTGGCGCGTTTCTGGCGCACGGCTACCAGGCCAACCGTCTGATCGCGTTCAACGACAAAGGTGTGCTGATCCACGCGATGGGCAAAGAGTCTGCGGCGCGCATTACGCTGCGTACCGTCGAGGCGCTGGAAAAACTGGCGGCGACCATTCCGCCAATGGCCTATGACATCAGCAACTACGCCACGCTGGGGCTGCTTTCTAACCTGCTGGATATCAGCAACCCGGATGCCCCGTCTGAAAACGATCTGACGCAGGTGAAAACCACCCTGCAACAGGCCATCAATGACGCTCGTCAGGACACCACGTTGAAAACCCGTCTGGGTGCTGACAACCGCCGCAGCTCTGCCCTCGTACGCGAACGTATGCGAGCAAGCTGGTAAGTAAAAAGAGACCTGCCAGATGCATTACCCCGCGGGCGCGAAGGCTGCGCCTGCGTGGGAACCTGCATCCTGAAAATAATAATCATCGCGCCAGTGCTACTTCTTTTTAATCACAGGTGATTTATGACTTACGTAATTGTTCATGCTCTTGCACCGATTTTCGTCATCATGCTGCTGGGATTCTGGGCCGGTAAGGCAAAGATGGTCGATAACAAAAATGTTTCCCTGCTCAATATTTTCGTGATGGATTTTGCCCTGCCTGCTGCGCTGTTCAGCGCGACCGTGCAGACCCCGTGGACCGGCATTGTGGCGCAGTCGCCGCTGATCCTGGTGCTGACGCTGGCGATGTGGATTACCTATGCGGCAATCTACTTCCTCGCCACCAAAGTCTTTAAAAAATCTCCGCAGGATGCAGCGGTGCTGACCCTGACGGTTGCTCTGCCGAACTATGCGGCGCTCGGTCTGCCGATTCTGGGTAGCGTACTGGGTGAAGGGTCTTCCACGTCGCTGTCTGTGGCGGTCTCCATTGCCTGCGGTTCGGTACTGATGACGCCGTTCTGCCTGCTGATCCTGGAGCGTGAGAAAGCGCGTGCTGAGGGGAATAACTCGGGTTCTACGCTCTCCATGCTGCCGGTGCTGATGTGGCGCTCGATTAAAAAACCGATCGTGATGGGGCCGCTGCTGGGTGTGATTTTGTCCGCCATTGGCATCAAAATGCCGGAGCTGGTGCTTGCTGCCATTAAACCGCTGGGACTGTCTGCGACCGCTGCGGCGCTGTTCCTGACCGGGGTGATCCTCTCTGCCCGTAAGCTGCAGATCAACACCATGGTTATCACTTCAACCATTGCCAAGCTGCTGATTCAGCCAGCCATTGCCTGGGGTATCGTTTTAATCTTCGGTCTGCACGGCTCCGTGGCGATCACCGCTATTCTGATGATTGCGCTCTCTGCGGGCTTCTTCGGCGTGGTATTCGGTAACCGCTTTGGCGTGCAGTCGCCAGATGCAGAAGCCGTGCTGCTGTTAAGCTCCGTACTGTGTATCCTGTCGCTGCCGCTGTTTATCTCGCTGACTTCAGGAATGTAATCATGACCACAACATTACGCCCGCACGACCTCATCTGGCTTAACGCGCGTGACGCGCTGGAAGGTATCACCGAATCCTGGGTGGATGCGGCGTGGCATACCGGCTTGCCGGTGGTAGTGCGGCGTGATGTTGATAATGAAGGCCGTATTCCCGTTGGTGTGCGTGGATTGCGTCGCGACCAGCGGGCGGCCGGATGGGTGAAACCTGAAAACGTGTTGCGTGTGGTTTCACCGGAAGATCTGAGCGTAACAGCCGTTCTGCTGCGTTCACCCTTTGTGACTCAGCCACCGGTTCAGGTGGCGTTACAGCTTTCTCAGCAGGCGTGGCCGTGGACGTGGGGCATTACCGGCAGCACCGGCTACGCGCTGGCGACCGGTATTCCGGTTATTCATGCCGACAGCGATCTTGATCTGCTGATCCGCGCCCCACTGCCGATTGCCGCTGACGCCTTTTCTGGCTGGCAGTCTCAGCTCAGCCGCGCGTTGTGCCGGGCGGATACGCAGGTGGACACACCCGAAGGTGGATTCGCGCTGGCGGAGTGGCTGCGCGACGGCAAAACGCTGCTGAAAACCGGCCGTGGGCCACGTCTGGTGACGGACCCGTGGCACAGGGAGGAGTGATGAAAATACTGTTTACCTTTCCGGGGCAGGGCACGCAGCACGAAGGTATGCTGCAGAACCTGCCGGGAACGGAGCTGGCTCAGGCGCGCGACGTGCTGGGTGCTGAAGTCGATACGCTGGACAGCACAGCCTCGCTGGCGCACACCCGTGCGGTACAGCTTTCACTGCTGATTGCAGGCGTGGCCTGGGCGCGTGAGCTGGAACGACGTGGCGTGTCGCCGGATATTGTCAGCGGGCTGTCCATTGGGGCATACCCTGCGGCGGTCGTCGCCGGTGCGCTGGACTTTACGGACGCGCTTACGCTGGTGGCGCTGCGCGGCGATCTGATGGAGCAGGCGTACCCGCACGGTTACGGTCTGACGGCAATCATGGGCTTAACCCTGCCGCAGGTGGAACAGCTTATCGAAGGCACCGGAACACATATCGCCAACCTGAATGCCGAAACGCAGATTGTGATTGCCGGAAGTGATGAAGGAATGGCGCAGGTGGCATCACGTGCCCTGGCGAAAGGCGCGAGTAAGGCGCATCGCCTGGCGGTCAGCGTGCCGTCGCACTGTGAACTGCTGGCGGAGCCCGCGCAGAAACTGGTCGATGCATTTAATTCCGTCACGCTTTCTCGTCCACGCTGTGCGTATCTGAGCGGCAGCACCGGGCGCGTGCTCTGGCAGCCGGAAAGAATCGCTGACGACCTGGCGATGAACATGGCGCGCACGGTGCGCTGGCAGGAGGCGGTGATTTCTGCGAATGAACGCGAAGCGAGGCTGGCGATTGAGATGCCGCCCGGAGGTGTACTGACCTGCCTGACGCGTCAGGCTGCATGGGAAGGAGAGGCGATTTCGCTGGAACGCAGCGGGGTGGACGTCGCGGTGCACCTGGCGGGTCGGCTTCAGCGGTGAGTTTTTTTGTCCGGTGGCGCTGCGCTGACCGGGCCTGCAGGTTCGGTGGAATGGATTTGTAGGCCGGGTAAGACGCATCGCGTCGCCACCCGGCAAGGAGTCAGGCACCCTCCTGCAAACTGCGGGCGTACATCCGCCCCTCGGCGGCTAATGCTCGCAGGCTCGGGTCCTGCTCGCGGTTGCGGGCAAAGACAATCGCGATAAGCTGCTGCATCTGGTACGGCTGCGCCAGCTTCAATAGCTGCACCGAATTCTCATACACCTTCTTCATCCTGCCCGGCATCAGCGTAAAGCCAACGCCCGCCTGCACCAGGCTCAGCATCGAGAAGATGTCATTCACGCGGGTGACGATCTCCGGCTCAAAACCGGCGATATGGAACGCTTCCTGGAAGCCTGCGTAAGTGGCGAAGCCTTCCGCCAGGGAGACAAATTTCTGATCTTTGTAATCACGCAGATCGGCCAGTCCGCTGGTATTCAGCGCGGCAGAAGCGGGTGCGGCAAGGAATATGTCGTCGTGAAACAGGGGCAAAACTTCGAGGCTGTTGCGGTCGATATCGCTTTCGGAGATGGAGATTAAAATCGCGTCCAGCGAGCCGTCGTCGAGCATATGCAGCAACGTGTCATTGGAGCCCATCGTCAGATCCATCTCCAGATCCGGGCGACGCAGTTTCATGCCCATGATCAGCCGCGGCACGGTTTCCAGCGTAAGCGAGTAGAGCGTACCGACGCGCAAGCGCCCCTGTCCGATACCGGCGATTTTGCGCGATTCTTCCAGCCCGCGCTCCATCACCTGCATCACTTCCTGGCAATACTCCAGCAGTGTCCACGCGGAGGGAAGCGCAATCAGGTTGCGACCCTTATGGGTGAAGAGCGGGCAGCGCACGTTTTCTTCCAGCGTATGCAGCGCACGATGGACGCTGACGCCGCTCAGGCCCAGAGTTTCGGCAGTACGCGCGATATTGCCTTTCTCCATGAACGTCATGAAGATGCTGAGCTTACGGAATGTAATGTCGCTCGTGATATCGAAACTCATACTCCTCCCGGCGTGTTAGTCGGCCTGCAGCATCGCTTCCAGCTGTTCCTGCGCGTCCAGCCACGCCATTTCACACGCTTCGAGGCTGGATTTGGTTTTCGCCTGGGTTTGCAGGCACTCCGTCAGTTCAGCTTTGCGGCTCTGATCGTACAGGTCGCTGTCGCCCAGCTTCTCTTCAACGGTGGCAAGCGTGGCGTTGAGTTTTTCCATCTCTTTTTCAAGGCGGGCAATCTCTTTACGCAGCGGCTGCGTCTGGGTGCGTAGCTCCGCTTCACGACGCTTCTGATCTTTACGCGCCTGCGCACTGTTGGCGTTATCTTTCGCTGACTCGTCCGGCTGGTTTTCCTGCTTCTGCACGTCCGTCAGCCACTGCTGATAGTCTTCCAGGTCGCCGTCGAACGGCTCGACTTTGCCGTCATGCACTAAGTAGAGATCGTCGGTGGTGGAGCGGATCAGGTGACGATCGTGCGAAACGACAACCAGCGCGCCTTCGAACTCAATCAGCGCTTCGGTCAGCGCCTGACGCATATCGAGATCGAGGTGGTTGGTCGGTTCATCGAGCAGCAGCAGGTTCGGGCGCTGCCAGACGATTAACGCCAGCACCAGACGGGCTTTTTCACCGCCAGAGAAGCGCTCGGTGTTTTCAGTGACCTTATCACCCTGGAAGCCAAAGCCGCCGAGGTAGTCACGCAGTTTCTGCTCCATCTCCTGCGGAGCCAGACGCGCCAGGTGCTGGATGGGAGATTCATCCGCGCGTAAAAATTCCAGCTGATGCTGGGCGAAGTAACCGAGTTTAATGCCCTTCGCCAGACCAATTTCGCCGCTGACCGGGTTAAGCTCGCCTGCCAGCAGTTTAATCAATGTGGACTTACCGGCACCGTTACGCCCCAGCAGACCGATACGTGAACCCGGTACCAGGTTAAGTTTAATGGAGTCGAGGATAATGCGATCGCCATAGCCCGCGCTGACCTTTTCCATCTTCAGCAGTGGATTCGGCAGGCTTTCCGGCTCGCGGAAATTGAAGTGGAACGGGTTATCCACGTGCGCCGGAGCAATCATCTCCATGCGTTCCAGCATCTTGATGCGGCTCTGGGCCTGCTTGGCTTTTGAGGCTTTGGCTTTGAAACGGTCAACGAAACTCTGCAGGTGCGCCACGCGCTGCTGCTGGCTTTCGTACATTGCCTGCTGCTGGGCAAGGCGCGTCGCACGCTGGCGCTCGAAGGAGCTGTAGTTGCCGGTGTACTCGAACATCGTTTGTTGTTCGATATGAATGATTTTATCCACCACCGGGTCGAGGAAATCACGGTCGTGGGAGATCAGAATCAGAGTGCCCTGATAGCTCTTGAGCCACTTCTCCAGCCAAATAACCGCATCGAGATCGAGGTGGTTCGTCGGTTCATCGAGCAGCAATAAATCAGAACGGCAGATCAGCGCCTGCGCCAGGTTAAGACGCATGCGCCAGCCGCCGGAGAAATCGCTGACCGGGCGTTCGAGCTGCTCGTTGCTGAAGCCCAGGCCGTGCAGCAGGCTGGAGGCGCGGGCGCGAATGGTCCAGGCGTCAATGGCGTCCAGCTTGCCATGAACGGTGGCAATGGCGTGACCGTCGTTGCGTTCGTTGGCGGCGTTGAGTTCCGCTTCCAGTTTGCGGTATTCACGGTCGCCGTCGATAACATAGTCGAGCGCCGGTTCGCTCAGGGCCGGCGTCTCCTGGTTTACCCATGCGAGCTGCCAGTTCCCCGGAAAGGTAAAGTTACCGCCATCCGCGCTAATCTCGTTTTTCAGCAGTGCCAGCAGGGTGGATTTACCGCAGCCATTTTTGCCGACCAGCCCGACCTTTTGACCCGGATTGATGGTGGCAGTGGCGTTATCCAGCAGGACGCGCACGCCGCGACGAATTTGTAACGAGGAGAAAACAATCATAGAAGCGCCGTATGTTCCGACTATGTTAATTTGTCATTATGATAATGTAAGGTGTGGGCCATTTTCCGCACCGGGCCGCCATGGTAGCCCAAAACAACGACGATACACAAAAACAGAAACAGAACCGGGAGGGGAATGATGTCTCAGACAGCAAAAGTGCTGCTGCTGTATGCCCATCCGGAATCTCAGGACTCGGTGGCGAACCGGGTACTGCTTAAACCGGCTACACAGCTCAGCAACGTGACGGTGCACGATCTCTACGCGCACTATCCTGATTTCTTTATTGATATTCCTTACGAGCAGGAACTGCTGCGTCAGCATGACGTCATTGTGTTCCAGCATCCGCTCTATACCTATAGCTGTCCGGCGCTGCTCAAAGAGTGGCTCGACCGCGTGCTGAGCCGGGGTTTCTCCAGCGGGGTAGGGGGCAACCAGCTGGCGGGAAAGTACTGGCGTAGCGTCATCACGACCGGTGAGCCAGAGAGCGCTTACCGTCACGACGGGCTGAACCGCTATCCGATGAGCGATATCCTGCGCCCTTTTGAGCTGACGGCGGCGATGTGCCGTATGCACTGGATGAATCCGATTATTGTTTACTGGGCGCGTCGTCAGCAGCCTGAAGCGCTGGCGAGCCATGCCAGAGCCTATGGCGAGTGGCTGGCGTCACCGATTTCGGCAGGAGGTCGTTAATGGAAGGATCGAATTTGCTCCTTGCCGGGGTGTTGTTTTTATTTGCAGCGGTTGTGGCCGTGCCGCTGGCCGCGCGGATTGGCATTGGCGCGGTGCTGGGGTATTTGCTGGCGGGGATCGCCATTGGACCCTGGGGGCTAGGGTTTATCAGCGATGTGGATGAAATCCTCCACTTCTCTGAGCTTGGTGTCGTGTTCCTGATGTTTATCATCGGCCTTGAACTGAACCCGTCCAAGCTGTGGCAGCTTCGGCAGTCTATCTTTGGCGTCGGTGCCGCGCAGGTGCTGTTTAGCGCCGCGATTCTGGCGGGGCTGTTGATGTTGACGGACTTCTCGTGGCAGGCGGCGGTCATTGGTGGGATTGGCCTTGCGATGTCCTCGACGGCGATGGCGCTGCAGATGATGCGCGACAAAGGGATGAACCGTAACGAGGCGGGACAACTGGGCTTTTCGGTGCTGTTGTTCCAGGATTTAGCGGTGATCCCGGCGTTAGCGCTGGTGCCGCTGCTGGCGGGCTCCGGCGACGATCATTTCGACTGGGTGAAAGTCTCCATGAAGGTGCTGGCCTTCGCGGGGATGCTGATTGGCGGACGTTTTTTACTGCGTCCGGTGTTCCGCTTTATCGCCGCGTCGGGCGTGCGTGAGGTGTTTACTGCCGCCACGCTGCTGCTGGTGCTCGGCTCCGCGCTGTTTATGGATGCGCTGGGGCTGTCGATGGCGCTTGGCACGTTCATTGCCGGGGTACTGCTTGCCGAGAGCGAATATCGTCATGAACTGGAGATTGCTATCGATCCGTTTAAAGGGCTGCTGTTAGGGCTGTTCTTTATTTCGGTGGGGATGGCGTTGAATTTGGGTGTGCTCTATACCCATCTTCTGTGGGTTATCGTCAGCGTTGCCGTGCTGGTGGCGGTGAAAACGCTGGTTCTCTATGTGCTGGCTCGTGTTTACGGGCTACGCAGTTCGGAACGCATGCAGTTTGCCAGCGTGTTAAGCCAGGGGGGAGAGTTTGCGTTTGTGCTGTTCTCTACCGCGTCGTCGCAGAAACTGTTCAAAGATGACCAGATGGCGCTGTTGCTGGTAACGGTCACGCTGTCGATGATGACCACGCCACTGCTGATGAAGCTGGTCGACAAACTGCTGTCACGCCGGTTAAACCCGGCAGATGATGAAGACGAAACGCCGTGGGTGGAAGATGATAAGCCGCAGGTGATCGTGGTGGGTTTTGGCCGCTTCGGGCAGGTTATCGGGCGTTTGCTGATGGCGAATAAGATGCGTATTACGGTGCTGGAGCGTGATATCAGCGCGGTGAACCTGATGCGTAAATATGGCTATAAGGTTTACTACGGCGATGCGACGCAGCTTGAACTGTTGCGCTCAGCCGGGGCGGAAGCGGCGGAGTCAATCGTCATCACCTGTAATGATCCGGAAGACACGATGAAGCTGGTGGAGCTGTGCCAGCAGCATTTCCCGCACCTGCATATCCTGGCGCGTGCGCGTGGACGTGTTGAAGCTCACGAACTTTTGCAGGCGGGTGTGAAACACTTCTCCCGCGAGACCTTCTCCAGTGCGCTGGAACTGGGGCGTAAGGCGCTGATTTCACTGGGTATGCATCCGCACCAGGCTCAGCGCGCCCAGATGCATTTCCGCCGGCTGGATATGCGAATGCTGCGTGAGCTGATGCCGGTACATACCGATACGGCGCAGATCTCCCGCGTGCGGGAGGCGCGTCGTGAGCTGGAAGAGATTTTCCAGCGTGAGATGCAACAGGAACGACGCCAGCTCGACGGCTGGGATGAATTTGAATAAAGGGTAACGAAAGATGGCTGTACGTAAACGCTTTATCGCGGGTGCAAAGTGCCCGTCCTGCCAGGCACAAGATACTCTGGCCATGTGGCGCGAAAATAATATCGATATCGTTGAGTGTGTTAAGTGCGGTCACCAGATGCGTGAGGCCGACAAAGAAGCCCGCGATCACGTTCGCAAAGAAGAGCAAGTGATCGGCATTTTTCATCCGGACTAGCGATATGCCCTGAGTTTTTTTAAGCTAAAGGGTACACGGGTGCAGATTTCCGCTACAATCTGCGCCAGCAATTTTCCCACGCTCAGGAGATATCATGAAAGTAGCAAAAGACCTGGTGGTCAGCCTGGCCTATCAGGTACGTACAGAAGACGGTGTGTTGGTTGATGAGTCTCCGGTGAGTGCGCCGCTGGACTACCTGCATGGTCACGGTTCCCTGATTTCCGGCCTGGAAACTGCGCTGGAAGGTCACGACGTTGGCGACAAATTTGACGTTGCTGTAGGCGCGAATGACGCTTACGGTCAGTATGACGACAACCTGGTTCAGCGCGTTCCTAAAGACGTGTTCATGGGCGTTGACGAACTGCAGGTTGGCATGCGCTTCCTGGCTGAAACTGACCAGGGTCCTGTGCCGGTTGAAATTACTGAAGTTGAAGACGACCACGTTGTGGTTGACGGCAACCACATGCTGGCTGGTCAGAACCTGAAATTCAACGTAGAAGTTGTTGCGATCCGTGAAGCGACCGAAGAAGAACTGGCTCACGGCCATGTTCACGGTGCGCACGGTCACGACCATGACCACGATCACGGCCACGACGGCTGCTGCGGTGGTCACGGCCACGATCACGACCATGGTCATGACCACGGTAAAGGTGGTTGCGGCGGTCATGGCGGTTGCGGTTGCCACTAATTCCGTTATGCGGAAAATAAAAAAGCGGGATATTCCCGCTTTTTTTACGCCTCAGTAATGAGGTGGTGGCGTCTCTTCTGACTGAGACGCAATGTTTGACGTCTGTGTGGCTTTCAGCTTTTCCGTCAACAGACGCAGGTGGTCACGCAGTTTCGCCATTTCAAGTTCATGCGCGGTCACGGTCTGGTTCAGTTCTTCGATGGTGATGTCCTGAAAAGCCAGGCGGCTTTCCAGTTCAGCCAGTCTCGCTTCTGTCATTGTGTCCTTCATCATTCACCTCGTTCATTTCTCAGTAGCCATAACAGGCCAGCGGCGGCGAAGTTTAACTGAGTTTATCCTTAAGTGCAGTATCCGCCCTCCTGGCAAGAAACTTATTTAAACAAAAATAGTCTGAAAAGTGGCGATAATCGGGGGAGTCTGTCTGTAGATTTCTTCCGCAACGATTTATAGTACGTCACTCATTTACGTTTAATGCTGGGGTGAGAGTCCCCAGGCCCTGGAGATATGGATGAAATCACTGTTTAAAGTAACGCTGCTGGCGACCACGATGGCTGTCGCGCTGAACGCACCGCTGTCTTTCGCTGCTGATACCGCTGCGAAGCCTGCTGCGACTGCAGACAGCAAAGCGGCGTTCAAAAATGACGACCAGAAATCCGCCTACGCACTGGGCGCATCTCTGGGCCGTTACATGGAAAACTCTCTGAAAGAGCAGGAAAAACTGGGCATCAAACTGGACAAGGCTCAGCTGATCGCGGGTGTTCAGGATGCGTTTGCAGACAAGAGCAAACTGTCTGACCAGGAAATCGAACAGACTCTGCAGGCGTTTGAAGCCCGCGTGAAAGGCGCTGCTCAGACCAAAATGGAAGCAGATGCTAAAGACAACGAAGCGAAAGGCAAAGCCTACCGTGATACCTTTGCTAAAGAGAAGGGTGTAAAAACCTCTTCTACTGGCCTGGTGTATAAAGTAGAGAAAGAAGGTACTGGCGACGCGCCAAAAGACAGCGATACCGTTGTGGTTAACTACAAAGGTACGCTGATCGACGGTAAAGAGTTCGATAACTCTTACACCCGTGGTGAGCCGCTCTCTTTCCGTCTGGATGGTGTGATCCCAGGCTGGACTGAAGGTCTGAAAAACATCAAGAAAGGCGGCAAGATCAAGATGGTCATTCCACCGGATCTGGCTTACGGCAAAACTGGCGTTCCGGGTATCCCGGCCAACTCTACGCTGGTCTTCGACGTAGAACTGCTGGACATAAAACCAGCACCGAAAGCGGATGCGAAAGCAGATGCGCCGGCTGACAACAAAGCCGCTGCTGCCAAGAAGTAATGTCACAGAAACCGCCGCCTTAAAGGCGGCGGTTTTTTTTATTGTGGGGCAGATATAATTAACACTGGAAAGCGTTATACACGCTGTATTAATTTAGTTGTCCGTGTAGATAATGAGCCTGCCCTGAAAACGTAACGACAGGCTCCTGAAAAGGAGTGTTTTTTTCATGTCCAGGTCGCTTTTAACCAACGAAACCAGTGAGCTTGATTTACTGGATCAACGTCCTTTCGACCAGACCGACTTCGATATTCTCAAATCCTACGAGGCGGTAGTGGACGGGTTAGCGATGCTCATTGGGTCCCACTGCGAAATCGTATTGCACTCCCTGCAGGATCTTAAGTGTTCCGCCATCCGCATCGCTAATGGTGAGCACACCGGCCGTAAAATTGGTTCGCCCATCACCGACCTTGCATTGCGTATGCTGCATGACATGACCGGCGCGGACAGCAGCGTCTCCAAATGTTATTTCACTCGCGCCAAAAGTGGCGTGCTGATGAAATCAGAAACCATCGCTATCCGAAACCGCGAGCACCGTGTGATCGGGCTGCTGTGCATCAACATGAACCTTGACGTGCCGTTCTCGCAAATCATGAGCACCTTTATTCCACCAGAAACGCCAGACGTTGGCTCGTCAGTCAACTTTGCGTCTTCCGTTGAAGATCTGGTGACCCAGACGCTTGAATTCACAATCGAAGAGGTGAATGCCGATCGCAACGTCTCGAACAACGCCAAGAATCGTCAGATCGTACTGAATCTCTATGAGAAAGGGATTTTCGATATTAAAGATGCCATCAACCAGGTGGCCGATCGCCTGAATATCTCCAAACACACGGTCTACCTCTACATTCGCCAGTTCAAAAGCGGCGATTTCCTGGGGCAAGACAAGTAATGCGTTTTGCGTTGGTGGTGACAGGCCCGGCCTATGGCACTCAGCAGGCCAGCAGCGCGCTGCAGTTTGCACATGCCCTCATTGAGGCTGGACACGAGCTGGTGAGCGTCTTCTTCTATCGTGAAGGGGTCTATAACGCAAACCGGTTTACGTCACCAGCGAGTGATGAATTTGACCTGGTGCGCGCCTGGCAAGCGTTGCACGAAAAGCAAGGCGTTGAGCTGCAAATTTGCGTGGCGGCGGCACTGCGTCGCGGTGTGACGGACGCTTCCGAAGCTGAACGTCCTGGTTTATCCGGTTCCAACCTGCAGCCCGGATTTTCGATGAGTGGCCTGGGCGCGCTGGCGCAGGCTGCATTGACCTGTGACAGAGTGGTGCAATTCTGATGAAGCGCGTGGCGTTTGTTTTTTCCTCTGCGCCGCACGGCAGTGCGTCTGGCAGAGAAGGGCTGGATGCGCTACTTGCGACCTCCGCATTAACGGAAGATATCGGTGTTTTCTTTATTGGTGACGGGGTGTTGCAGCTTCTGGCTGGTCAGCAGCCGCAGGCCATTCTCGCCCGAGATTACATCGCGACGTTTAAGGTTCTGCCGCTTTACGACATTGACACCTTTTATCTCTGCGCCGACTCTCTGGCTGCGCGCGGGTTAGATGATAAGACGCGTTTCGTGCTGGATGTGACAATTCTTGCCTCTGCGACGCTGCGCGAGAAACTCTCTCACTACGACACTGTTCTGACTTTCTGAGGCCGTCATGCTCCATACCCTGAGCCATTCACCGTGGCAATGTGATACCGATGCGTTACTGAGAATGTTGCGCGAAGGGGATGACCTGCTGCTCATTCAGGACGGCGTGCTGGCTGCGCTTGAAGGCAGCCGCTTTGTTGAAATCCTCAGCAATGCCCCCATAACCGTCTCAGCGCTGAAAGACGATCTGGATGCGCGGGGTCTTTCTGGTCAAATTTCAGCCAAAATTAACGTGGTTGGCTATACTGATTTCGTTAATCTTACTGTGACGCATACCAGTCAAATGAACTGGTGATTTGAGATCGCTGTATATTTCTTGACACCTTTTCGACGTAGCCCTAAAATTTCGCGTCCTCATATTGTATGAGGCCGTTTTATTACGTGTTTACGAAGCAAAAGCTAAAACCAGGAGCTATTTAATGGCAACAGTTAACCAGCTGGTACGCAAACCACGCGCTCGCAAAGTTGCAAAAAGCAACGTGCCTGCGCTGGAAGCCTGCCCGCAGAAACGTGGCGTATGTACTCGTGTATATACCACCACTCCTAAGAAACCAAACTCCGCACTGCGTAAAGTATGCCGTGTGCGTTTGACTAACGGTTTTGAAGTGACTTCCTACATCGGTGGTGAAGGTCACAACCTGCAGGAGCACTCCGTGATCCTGATCCGTGGCGGTCGTGTTAAAGACCTTCCGGGTGTTCGTTACCACACTGTTCGTGGTGCGCTTGACTGCTCTGGTGTTAAAGACCGTAAGCAGGCTCGCTCCAAGTACGGCGTGAAGCGTCCTAAGGCTTAATGGTTCTCCGTTAAGTAAGGCCAAACTGATTTATCTTAATGTCACACTAAACTCTTAGAGTTTTGGACAATCCTGAATTAACAACGGAGTATTCCCATGCCACGTCGTCGCGTCATTGGTCAGCGTAAAATTCTTCCAGATCCGAAATTCGGATCAGAACTGCTGGCAAAATTTGTAAATATCCTGATGGTAGATGGTAAAAAATCTACTGCAGAAGCCATCGTATACAGCGCGCTTGAGACCCTGGCTCAGCGCTCTGGTAAAAATGAACTGGAAGCCTTCGAAGTCGCTCTCGACAACGTGCGCCCGACTGTAGAAGTTAAGTCTCGCCGCGTTGGTGGTTCTACTTATCAGGTTCCAGTTGAAGTTCGTCCGGTTCGTCGTAATGCTCTGGCAATGCGTTGGATCGTTGAAGCTGCTCGTAAACGCGGTGATAAATCCATGGCTCTGCGTCTGGCGAACGAACTTTCTGATGCTGCAGAAAACAAAGGTACTGCAGTTAAGAAACGTGAAGACGTTCACCGTATGGCAGAAGCCAACAAGGCGTTCGCACACTACCGTTGGTAATCCCTTCGGAGTCGTAGTCACCAGGCGGGCGCTTCAGAGAAGCCGCCCGCTCTGGGTTACTTAACTGAACGCCTAAAGATATAAACGAGGAATCAAATGGCTCGTACAACACCCATCGCACGCTACCGTAACATCGGTATCAGTGCGCACATCGACGCCGGTAAAACCACTACTACCGAACGTATTCTGTTCTACACCGGTGTAAACCATAAAATCGGTGAAGTTCATGACGGCGCAGCCACCATGGACTGGATGGAACAGGAGCAGGAGCGTGGTATTACTATCACCTCCGCAGCGACTACTGCATTCTGGTCAGGTATGGCTAAGCAGTACGAACCGCATCGCGTAAACATCATCGACACCCCAGGGCACGTTGACTTCACCATCGAAGTAGAACGTTCCATGCGTGTTCTTGACGGCGCGGTAATGGTTTATTGCGCAGTTGGTGGTGTTCAGCCACAGTCTGAAACCGTATGGCGTCAGGCGAACAAATATAAAGTTCCACGCATCGCGTTCGTTAACAAAATGGACCGTATGGGTGCTAACTTCCTGAAAGTTGTTGGTCAGATCAAAACCCGTCTGGGCGCGAACCCTGTTCCGCTGCAGCTGGCAATTGGTGCTGAAGAAGGCTTCACCGGCGTTATCGACCTGGTGAAAATGAAAGCCATCAACTGGAACGATGCAGACCAGGGCGTTACCTTCGAATACGAAGATATCCCGGCTGATATGCAGGACCTGGCTGACGAATGGCACCAGAACCTGATCGAATCCGCAGCTGAAGCCTCTGAAGAGCTGATGGAAAAATACCTGGGTGGTGAAGAACTGACTGAAGAAGAGATCAAAAAAGCTCTGCGTCAGCGCGTTCTGAACAACGAAATCATCCTGGTAACCTGTGGTTCTGCGTTCAAGAACAAAGGTGTTCAGGCGATGCTGGATGCGGTAGTTGACTACCTGCCATCCCCGGTTGACGTTCCTGCGATCAACGGCATCCTGGACGACGGTAAAGATACTCCGGCTGAGCGTCACGCAAGTGATGACGAGCCGTTCTCTGCACTGGCGTTCAAAATTGCTACCGACCCATTCGTGGGTAACCTGACCTTCTTCCGCGTTTACTCTGGTGTGGTTAACTCCGGTGACACCATCCTGAACTCCGTGAAAGCGGCGCGTGAACGTTTTGGCCGTATCGTACAGATGCACGCTAACAAACGTGAAGAGATCAAAGAAGTTCGTGCGGGCGACATCGCTGCAGCTATCGGTCTGAAAGACGTGACCACTGGTGACACCCTGTGTGACCCGGATCACCCGATCATTCTGGAGCGTATGGAATTCCCTGAGCCGGTAATCTCCATCGCGGTTGAACCAAAAACCAAAGCTGACCAGGAAAAAATGGGTCTGGCTCTGGGCCGTCTGGCGAAAGAAGACCCATCATTCCGCGTATGGACTGATGAAGAATCTAACCAGACCATCATCGCGGGTATGGGTGAACTGCACCTGGACATCATCGTTGACCGTATGAAGCGTGAGTTCAACGTTGAAGCGAACGTGGGTAAACCTCAGGTTGCTTACCGCGAAGCGATTCGCGCGAAAGTTACCGACATTGAAGGTAAACACGCTAAGCAGTCTGGTGGTCGCGGTCAGTACGGTCACGTTGTGATCGATATGTACCCACTGGAGCCGGGCTCTAACCCTAAAGGTTACGAGTTCATCAACGACATCAAAGGTGGTGTAATTCCTGGTGAATACATCCCTGCCGTTGATAAAGGCATCCAGGAGCAGCTGAAAGCCGGTCCTCTGGCTGGTTATCCGGTTGTTGACATGGGTATCCGTCTGCACTTCGGTTCTTACCACGACGTTGACTCCTCTGAACTGGCGTTTAAACTGGCTGCGTCTATTGCCTTTAAAGAAGGCTTTAAGAAAGCGAAACCAGTTCTGCTTGAACCAATCATGAAGGTTGAAGTAGAAACTCCTGAAGAGAACACCGGTGACGTTATCGGTGACTTGAGCCGTCGTCGCGGTATGCTGCGTGGTCAGGAATCCGAAGTAACTGGCGTTAAGATCCACGCTGAAGTTCCGCTGTCTGAAATGTTCGGATATGCAACTCAGCTGCGTTCTCTGACCAAAGGTCGTGCATCATACACCATGGAATTCCTGAAGTATGATGATGCGCCTAACAACGTTGCTCAGGCCGTTATCGAAGCCCGTGGTAAATAAACCGCAGGGTTAAAACCAAAGTCCCGTGCCCTCTCTGAGAGGGGGCACTATAGTAAGGAATATAGCCGTGTCTAAAGAAAAATTTGAACGTACAAAACCGCACGTCAACGTCGGTACTATCGGCCACGTTGACCATGGTAAAACTACCCTGACTGCTGCAATCACTACCGTTCTGGCTAAAACCTACGGTGGTTCTGCTCGTGCATTCGACCAGATCGATAATGCGCCAGAAGAAAAAGCTCGTGGTATCACCATCAACACCTCTCACGTTGAATATGACACCCCGACTCGCCACTACGCACACGTAGACTGCCCAGGCCACGCCGACTATGTTAAAAACATGATCACCGGTGCTGCGCAGATGGACGGCGCGATCCTGGTTGTTGCTGCGACTGACGGCCCAATGCCTCAGACCCGTGAGCACATCCTGCTGGGTCGTCAGGTAGGCGTTCCTTTCATCATCGTGTTCCTGAACAAATGCGACATGGTTGATGACGAAGAGCTGCTGGAACTGGTAGAGATGGAAGTTCGTGAACTGCTGTCTCAGTACGATTTCCCAGGCGACGACACCCCAATCGTTCGTGGTTCTGCACTGAAAGCGCTGGAAGGCGAAGCACAGTGGGAAGAGAAAATCATCGAACTGGCTGGCTACCTGGATTCTTACATCCCGGAACCAGAGCGTGCAATTGACAAGCCATTCCTGCTGCCAATCGAAGACGTATTCTCCATCTCCGGTCGTGGTACCGTTGTTACCGGTCGTGTAGAGCGCGGTATCATCAAAGTTGGCGAAGAAGTTGAAATCGTTGGTATCAAAGAGACTGCAAAGTCTACCTGTACTGGCGTTGAAATGTTCCGCAAACTGCTGGACGAAGGCCGTGCCGGTGAGAACGTTGGTGTTCTGCTGCGTGGTATCAAACGTGAAGAAATCGAACGTGGTCAGGTACTGGCGAAGCCAGGCTCAATCAAGCCACACACCAAGTTCGAATCTGAAGTGTACATCCTGTCCAAAGACGAAGGCGGCCGTCATACTCCGTTCTTCAAAGGCTACCGTCCACAGTTCTACTTCCGTACAACTGACGTGACCGGTACCATCGAACTGCCAGAAGGCGTAGAGATGGTAATGCCAGGCGACAACATCAAGATGGTTGTGACTCTGATCCACCCAATCGCGATGGACGACGGTCTGCGTTTCGCAATCCGTGAAGGCGGCCGTACTGTTGGCGCGGGCGTTGTTGCTAAAGTTCTGGGCTAATTAATTATCCCTGAATTAAAAAAGGACGCTTCGGCGTCCTTTTTTGTTTTCTCTTATACTGTGCTTGTCACAAATTTTCGCATTTTTTGCTTGTCCCCGCCCCGTATCCTGGATGCTGTGCTATTGTAATCATAACCATTCTCACTTACACTTTGCGCATATTTTGAACGGGAGTGTTTATGTACGTCTGTTTATGCAATGGTGTGAGTGACAAAAAAATACGTCAGGCCGTTCGCCAGTTCCAGCCTCAGTCATTCCAGCAGCTTCGCAAGTTTGTTCCGGTGGGAAATCAATGCGGTAAGTGTGTTCGCGCAGCGCGTGAGATCATGCAGGACGAATTGATGCAAATTCCGGAGTTCAAAGAGATCGCCTAAGCTCCTATCTTTTTTTTGACATCCCTGTAGCCCGATCTACGCTTCAATGAGTGGAAGCGGAGGGACTATATAATGAAAGGTGATGTTAAAATCATAAGTTATCTCAATAAATTATTGGGAAATGAGCTTGTCGCAATCAATCAGTATTTTCTTCATGCAAGAATGTTCAAAAACTGGGGCCTGACTCGCCTCAACGACGTTGAATACCATGAGTCCATCGATGAAATGAAACATGCCGATAAATATATCGAGCGTATTTTATTTCTCGAAGGCATCCCAAACCTGCAGGACCTCGGAAAACTTGGCATCGGTGAAGATGTCGAAGAGATGCTGCGCTCCGATCTTACGTTAGAACTCGAAGGGGCGAAGGATCTTCGTGAAGCTATCGCCTATGCAGACAGCGTTCATGACTATGTAAGCCGAGATATGATGATCCAAATCCTGGCCGATGAGGAAGGGCATATCGACTGGCTGGAAACCGAGTTGGATCTCATCGGCAAAATTGGCCTGCAAAACTATCTTCAGTCGCAAATCAAAGTGGAAGATTAATTAAGTTTTGCCAGCCGACACTTAAACCCGCTGCCGCCAGGAATGGTCCAAAAGGCAGTGGGTTTTTTAATGTCCTTTTTTCAGGGTTCAGCAAAGAGAGAATTAACAGGTACAGCGTTGCCATGAGCGCGGCAACCAATGCCAGAAGCGGCAAAACACACCAGCCATGCCAGGCTCCCAGCGCCGCCAGGTATTTTACATCGCCATATCCCATCCCTTCACGATGACGTATAAGCCGATAGCCCCAATAGATAGCGGCAAATCCCAGATATCCCGCCATTGAGCCAACCACTGCACTGGGGAGAAAATCAGGGTGGCTGCATAGCTGATAGAGCAGCCCAGCCCACAGCAGCGGGCAGAGAAATTTATCCGGGAGGATACCGGAGCGGATATCTTCACGGACCAATAAACCTGACAGAGAAAAATAGACCAGCAGAAAGGGGAGGGTGGTAAGCATACTGTAAGCCTCGAAAAGGGTTCGAGTGCATACTCCCCACATTACCATCCCCCGGCAATTTGCAAAAAATGAAAATGCGTAACGGCTTCAGAGAAAGAAGTGAATCAGGTTACGTTACTGAAAATATTGCGAGCCTTCACGCATTGCGCGTCTGTAGTGCTTAATTTCTCTACAAGGCTTGCGTATGGCTCAGATTTACGTATAATGCGCGGGCTTGTCGTAATTGACGGCGGGTTCAATCTGAACCAGGGTAACTCATTTTGTTACTCAACAATGCTCCCAATTGGGGAGCTACGTAAGAACGGTTACACTCTCCCATCAATCGTAATGGGTTTGAGGAGTAATCATTTTCGTTTATAAAATAATTGGAGCTCTGGTCTCATGCAGAACCAAAGAATCCGTATCCGCCTGAAAGCGTTTGATCATCGTCTGATCGATCAATCAACCGCGGAAATCGTCGAGACTGCTAAGCGCACTGGTGCGCAAGTCCGTGGTCCGATCCCGCTGCCGACCCGCAAAGAGCGCTTCACCGTTCTGATCTCCCCGCACGTTAACAAAGACGCGCGCGATCAGTACGAAATCCGCACTCACAAGCGTCTGGTTGACATCGTTGAGCCAACTGAGAAAACCGTTGATGCTCTGATGCGTCTGGATCTGGCTGCCGGTGTAGACGTGCAGATCAGCCTGGGTTAATCAGGTCATCGAGCGATTGAGAGGTTGATACAATGATTGGTTTAGTCGGTAAAAAAGTGGGAATGACCCGCATCTTCACTGAAGATGGCGTTTCTATCCCAGTAACCGTAATCGAAGTTGAAGCAAACCGCGTTACTCAGGTTAAAGATCTGGCTAACGATGGCTACCGTGCTGTTCAGGTGACCACTGGTGCTAAAAAAGCTAACCGTGTAACCAAACCAGAAGCGGGTCACTTCGCTAAAGCTGGCGTAGAAGCTGGCCGTGGTCTGTGGGAATTCCGTCTTGCTGAAGGCGAAGAGTTCACCGTAGGTCAGGACATTAGCGTTGAGCTGTTTGCTGACGTTAAAAAAGTTGACGTAACCGGTACCTCTAAAGGTAAAGGTTTTGCTGGTACCGTTAAGCGCTGGAACTTCCGTACCCAGGACGCTACTCACGGTAACTCCTTGTCTCACCGCGTTCCGGGTTCTATCGGTCAGAACCAGACTCCGGGCAAAGTGTTCAAAGGCAAGAAAATGGCAGGTCAGCTGGGTAACGAACGTGTAACCGTTCAGAGCCTGGACGTAGTACGTGTTGACGCTGAGCGCAACCTGCTGCTGGTTAAAGGTGCAGTTCCGGGTGCAACCGGTAGCGACCTGATCGTTAAACCAGCTGTGAAGGCGTAAGGGGATAGCAATGGAATTAGTATTGAAAGACGCGCAGAGCGCGCTGACTGTTTCCGAAACTACCTTCGGTCGTGATTTCAACGAAGCGCTGGTTCACCAGGTTGTTGTTGCTTATGCAGCTGGTGCTCGTCAGGGTACTCGTGCTCAGAAGACTCGTGCTGAAGTAACTGGTTCTGGCAAAAAGCCATGGCGTCAGAAAGGTACCGGCCGTGCGCGTTCAGGTTCTATCAAGAGCCCGATCTGGCGTTCAGGTGGCGTGACCTTCGCTGCGCGTCCACAGGACCACAGTCAAAAAGTTAACAAAAAGATGTACCGCGGCGCGCTGAAAAGCATCCTGTCCGAACTGGTACGTCAGGATCGTCTGATCGTTGTCGAGAAGTTCTCTGTTGAAGCGCCTAAAACTAAGCTGCTGGCACAGAAACTGAAAGACATGGCTCTGGAAGATGTGCTGATCATCACCGGTGAGCTGGACGAGAACCTGTTCCTGGCCGCACGTAACCTGCACAAGGTTGACGTACGCGATGCAACTGGTATCGACCCGGTTAGCCTGATCGCCTTCGACAAAGTCGTAATGACTGCTGATGCTGTTAAGCAAGTTGAGGAGATGCTGGCATGATTCGTGAAGAACGTCTGCTGAAGGTGCTGCGCGCACCGCACGTTTCTGAAAAAGCGTCTACTGCGATGGAAAAAACAAACACCATCGTTCTCAAAGTTGCTAAAGACGCGACCAAAGCAGAGATCAAAGCTGCTGTGCAGAAACTGTTTGAAGTCGAAGTCGAAGTCGTTAACACCCTGGTAGTTAAAGGGAAAGTTAAACGTCACGGACAGCGTATCGGTCGTCGTAGCGACTGGAAAAAAGCTTACGTCACCCTGAAAGAAGGCCAGAATCTGGACTTCGTTGGCGGCGCTGAGTAAGTCGGAGGAGTAATACAATGGCAGTTGTTAAATGTAAACCGACATCTCCGGGTCGTCGCCACGTAGTTAAAGTGGTTAACCCTGAGCTGCACAAGGGCAAACCTTTTGCTCCGTTGCTGGAAAAAAACAGCAAATCCGGTGGTCGTAACAACAATGGCCGTATCACCACTCGTCACATCGGTGGTGGCCACAAGCAGGCTTATCGTATTGTTGACTTCAAACGCAACAAAGACGGTATCCCAGCAGTTGTTGAGCGTCTTGAGTACGATCCGAACCGTTCCGCGAACATCGCGCTGGTTCTGTACAAAGATGGCGAACGCCGTTACATCCTGGCCCCTAAAGGCCTGAAAGCTGGCGACCAGATTCAGTCTGGCGTTGATGCTGCAATCAAAGCAGGCAACACCCTGCCGATGCGCAATATCCCGGTTGGTTCTACCGTTCATAACGTAGAAATGAAACCAGGTAAAGGCGGTCAGCTGGCGCGTTCCGCGGGTACTTACGTTCAGATCGTTGCGCGTGACGGTGCTTATGTCACCCTGCGTCTGCGTTCTGGTGAAATGCGTAAAGTCGAAGCAGACTGCCGCGCTACTCTGGGCGAAGTTGGCAATGCTGAGCATATGCTGCGCGTTCTGGGTAAAGCTGGTGCTGCACGCTGGCGTGGTGTTCGTCCTACCGTTCGCGGTACTGCGATGAACCCAGTCGACCACCCACATGGTGGTGGTGAAGGTCGTAACTTTGGTAAGCACCCGGTAACTCCGTGGGGCGTTCAGACCAAAGGTAAGAAGACCCGCAGCAACAAGCGTACTGATAAATTTATCGTACGTCGCCGTAGCAAATAATTTTAGAGGATAAGCCATGCCACGTTCTCTCAAGAAAGGTCCTTTTATTGACCTGCACTTGCTGAAGAAGGTAGAGAAAGCGGTGGAAAGCGGAGACAAGAAGCCCCTGCGCACTTGGTCCCGTCGTTCAACGATCTTTCCTAACATGATCGGTTTGACCATCGCTGTCCATAATGGTCGTCAGCACGTTCCAGTCTTTGTTACCGACGAAATGGTTGGTCACAAACTGGGTGAATTCGCACCGACTCGTACTTATCGCGGCCACGCTGCTGATAAAAAAGCGAAGAAGAAATAAGGTAGGAGGAAGAGATGGAAACTTTAGCTCAACATCGCCATGCTCGTTCTTCTGCACAGAAGGTTCGCCTTGTTGCTGACCTGATTCGCGGTAAGAAAGTGTCGCAGGCCCTGGACATCCTGACCTATACCAACAAGAAAGCTGCGGTATTGGTCAAGAAAGTACTGGAATCTGCCATTGCTAACGCTGAACACAACGATGGCGCTGACATCGACGATCTGAAAGTCGCGAAAATTTTCGTAGATGAAGGCCCAAGCATGAAGCGCATTATGCCGCGTGCGAAAGGTCGTGCAGATCGCATCCTGAAGCGCACCAGCCACATTACTGTGGTTGTGTCCGATCGCTGAGACTCTGGAGACTAGCAATGGGTCAGAAAGTACATCCTAATGGTATTCGCCTGGGTATTGTAAAACCATGGAACTCTACCTGGTTTGCGAACACCAAAGAATTCGCTGACAACCTGGACAGCGATTTTAAAGTACGTCAGTACCTGACTAAGGAACTGGCTAAAGCGTCTGTATCTCGTATCGTTATCGAGCGTCCAGCTAAGAGCATCCGTGTGACTATTCACACCGCTCGTCCTGGCATCGTTATCGGTAAGAAAGGCGAAGACGTAGAAAAACTGCGCAAGGTCGTAGCGGATATCGCTGGCGTTCCTGCACAGATCAATATCGCTGAAGTTCGTAAGCCTGAACTGGACGCTAAATTGGTTGCTGACAGCATCACTTCACAGCTGGAACGTCGTGTTATGTTCCGTCGTGCTATGAAGCGTGCTGTACAGAACGCAATGCGTCTGGGCGCTAAAGGTATCAAAGTTGAAGTTAGCGGCCGTCTGGGCGGCGCGGAAATCGCACGTACCGAATGGTACCGTGAAGGTCGCGTACCGCTGCACACTCTGCGTGCTGACATCGACTACAACACCTCTGAAGCGCACACCACTTACGGTGTAATCGGCGTTAAGGTATGGATCTTCAAAGGTGAGATCCTGGGTGGTATGGCTGCTGTTGAACAACCGGAAAAACCGGCTGCTCAACCTAAAAAGCAGCAGCGTAAAGGCCGTAAATAAGGAGCGTCGCTGATGTTACAACCAAAGCGTACAAAATTCCGTAAAGTGCACAAAGGCCGCAACCGTGGTCTGGCGCAGGGTACGGATGTTAGCTTCGGCACTTTCGGTCTGAAAGCTGTTGGCCGTGGTCGTCTGACTGCACGTCAGATCGAAGCAGCACGTCGTGCAATGACCCGTGCAGTTAAGCGTCAAGGTAAGATCTGGATCCGTGTATTCCCGGACAAACCGATCACCGAGAAGCCACTGGAAGTTCGTATGGGTAAAGGTAAAGGTAACGTGGAGTACTGGGTTGCCTTGATCCAACCGGGCAAAGTCCTTTATGAAATGGACGGTGTTCCGGAAGAGCTGGCCCGTGAAGCCTTCGGCCTGGCAGCAGCGAAACTGCCTATCAAAACCACCTTTGTAACTAAGACGGTGATGTAATGAAAGCAAAAGAGCTGCGTGAAAAAAGCGTTGAAGAGCTGAACGCTGAGCTGCTGAACCTGCTGCGTGAGCAGTTCAACCTGCGTATGCAGGCTGCAAGTGGCCAGCTGCAACAGACTCACCTGCTGAAGCAAGTGCGTCGCAATGTTGCACGCGTTAAGACTTTACTGACTCAGAAGGCGGGTGCGTAATGACCGATAAAATCCGTACTCTGCAAGGTCGTGTTGTTAGCGACAAAATGGAGAAATCCATTGTTGTAGCTATCGAACGTATTGTGAAACACCCGATCTACGGTAAATTCATCAAGCGTACGACCAAACTGCATGTACATGACGAGAACAACGAATGTGGTATCGGCGACAAGGTTGAAATCCGTGAATGCCGTCCACTGTCCAAGACTAAGTCCTGGACGCTGGTTCGCGTTGTAGAGAAAGCGGTTCTGTAATACAGTACGCCTTCTCAATACGAATAAACGGCTCAGCGATGAGCCGTTTATTTTTTCTACCCATATTGCAGAAGCGGTGTTATAATGCCGCGCCCTCGATATGGGGCTTTTTAACGGCTCTGATTTTAGAGTCTCAGGTAGTAGTTGACATTAGCGGAGCACTAAAATGATCCAAGAACAGACTATGCTGAACGTCGCCGACAACTCCGGTGCACGTCGCGTAATGTGTATCAAGGTTCTGGGTGGCTCGCACCGTCGCTACGCAGGCGTAGGCGACATCATCAAGATCACCATCAAAGAAGCAATTCCACGTGGTAAGGTCAAAAAAGGTGATGTGCTGAAGGCGGTAGTGGTGCGCACCAAGAAGGGTGTTCGTCGCCCTGACGGTTCTGTCATTCGCTTCGATGGTAATGCATGCGTTATTTTAAACAATAACAGCGAGCAGCCTATCGGCACGCGTATCTTTGGGCCGGTAACTCGTGAACTTCGTACTGAGAAGTTCATGAAAATTATCTCTCTGGCACCAGAAGTACTCTAAGGAGCGAATCATGGCAGCGAAAATCCGTCGTGATGACGAAGTTATCGTGTTAACCGGTAAAGATAAAGGTAAACGCGGTAAAGTAAAAAATGTTCTGTCTTCCGGCAAACTCGTCGTTGAAGGTATCAACCTGGTTAAGAAACATCAGAAGCCGGTTCCGGCCCTGAACCAACCAGGCGGCATCGTTGAAAAAGAAGCTGCTATTCAGGTTTCTAACGTTGCAATCTTCAATGCGGCTACCGGCAAGGCTGACCGTGTAGGCTTTAGATTCGAAGACGGCAAAAAAGTCCGTTTCTTCAAGTCTAACAGCGAAACTATCAAGTAATTTGGAGTAGTACGATGGCGAAACTGCATGATTACTACAAAGACGAAGTAGTTAACAAACTCATGACTGAGTTTAACTACAATTCTGTCATGCAAGTCCCTCGGGTCGAGAAGATCACCCTGAACATGGGTGTTGGTGAAGCGATCGCTGACAAGAAACTGCTGGATAACGCAGCAGCTGACCTGACAGCAATCTCCGGTCAAAAACCGTTGATCACCAAAGCACGCAAATCAGTTGCAGGCTTCAAAATCCGTCAGGGCTATCCGATCGGCTGTAAAGTAACTCTGCGTGGCGAACGCATGTGGGAGTTCTTTGAGCGCCTGATCACTATTGCTGTTCCACGTATCCGTGACTTCCGTGGCTTGTCCGCTAAGTCTTTCGACGGTCGTGGTAACTACAGCATGGGTGTCCGTGAGCAGATCATCTTCCCAGAAATCGACTACGATAAAGTCGACCGCGTGCGTGGTTTGGATATTACCATTACCACTACTGCGAAATCTGACGAAGAAGGCCGTGCTCTGCTGGCTGCCTTTGACTTCCCGTTCCGCAAGTAAGGTAGGGTTACTGAATGGCTAAGCAATCAATGAAAGCACGCGAAGTAAAGCGCGTAGCTTTAGCTGATAAATTCTTCGCTAAACGCGCTGAACTGAAAGCGATCATTTCTGATGTGAACGCTTCCGACGAAGATCGTTGGAATGCTGTTCTCAAGCTGCAGTCTCTGCCGCGTGATTCCAGCCCGTCTCGTCAGCGTAACCGCTGTCGTCAAACAGGTCGTCCACATGGTTATGTGGGCAAGTTTGGGTTGAGCCGTATCAAACTGCGTGAAGCCGCTATGCGCGGTGAAGTGCCAGGCTTGAAAAAGGCTAGCTGGTAATTACCAATTGAATCACGGGAGTAAAGACAGATGAGCATGCAAGATCCGATCGCGGATATGCTGACCCGTATCCGTAACGGTCAGGCCGCGAACAAAGTTGCGGTCACCATGCCTTCCGCCAAGCTGAAAGTGGCAATTGCCAACGTGCTGAAGGAAGAAGGTTTTATCGAAGATTTTAAAGTTGAAGGCGACACCAAGCCGGAACTGGAACTTACTCTCAAGTATTTCCAGGGTAAAGCTGTTGTAGAAAGCATTCAGCGTGTCAGCCGCCCAGGCCTGCGCATCTATAAGAAAAAAGATGAGCTGCCAAAAGTAATGGCTGGTCTTGGTATCGCAGTTGTTTCTACCTCTAAAGGTGTTATGACTGATCGTGCAGCGCGCCAGGCTGGTCTTGGTGGCGAAATTATCTGCTACGTAGCCTAATCGGAGGAAAGAATGTCTCGTGTTGCTAAAGCACCGGTCGTTATTCCTGCCGGCGTTGATGTAAAAATCGACGGTCAGGTTATTACGATCAAAGGTAAAAACGGCGAGCTGACTCGTACCCTCAACAATGCTGTTGAAGTTAAACATGCAGATAACGCTCTGACCTTCGGTCCACGTGATGGTTTCGTGGATGGATGGGCTCAGGCTGGTACCGCGCGTGCCCTGCTGAACTCAATGGTTGTTGGTGTTACCGAAGGCTTCACTAAAAAGCTTCAGCTGGTTGGTGTAGGTTATCGTGCAGCGATCAAAGGGAATGCAGTAGGCCTGTCTCTGGGCTTCTCACACCCTGTTGAGCATCAGCTGCCAGCCGGTATCACTGCAGAATGTCCGACTCAGACAGAAATCGTGCTGAAAGGCGCTGATAAACAGCTGATCGGTCAGGTTGCAGCAGATCTGCGCGCCTACCGTCGTCCTGAGCCTTACAAAGGCAAGGGTGTTCGTTACGCCGACGAAGTCGTGCGTACCAAAGAGGCTAAGAAGAAGTAAGGTAACACTATGGATAAGAAATCTGCTCGTATCCGTCGTGCGACCCGCGCACGCCGCAAGCTCAAAGAGCTGGGTGCAACTCGCCTGGTGGTACATCGTACCCCGCGTCATATTTACGCACAGGTAATTGCACCGAACGGTTCTGAAGTTCTGGTAGCTGCTTCTACTGTAGAAAAAGCTATCTCAGAACAATTGAAGTACACCGGTAACAAAGACGCCGCTGCAGCTGTAGGTAAAGCTGTTGCTGAACGCGCTCTGGAAAAAGGCATCAGCAATGTTTCCTTTGACCGTTCCGGGTTCCAATATCATGGTCGTGTCCAGGCACTGGCAGATGCTGCCCGTGAAGCTGGCCTTCAGTTCTAAGGTAGAGGTGTAAGATGGCTCACATCGAAAAACAGGCTGGCGAACTGCAGGAAAAGCTGATCGCGGTAAACCGCGTATCTAAAACCGTTAAAGGTGGTCGTATTTTCTCCTTCACAGCTCTGACTGTTGTTGGCGATGGTAACGGTCGCGTTGGTTTTGGTTACGGTAAAGCGCGTGAAGTTCCAGCAGCGATCCAGAAAGCGATGGAAAAAGCCCGTCGCAATATGATTAACGTCGCGCTGAACAACGGCACCCTGCAACACCCGGTTAAAGGTGTTCACACGGGTTCTCGTGTATTCATGCAGCCAGCTTCAGAAGGTACCGGTATCATCGCCGGTGGTGCAATGCGCGCCGTTCTGGAAGTTGCTGGGGTTCATAACGTTCTGGCTAAAGCATATGGTTCCACCAACCCGATCAACGTGGTTCGTGCAACTATTGATGGCCTGGAAAATATGAATTCTCCAGAAATGGTCGCTGCCAAGCGTGGTAAATCCGTTGAAGAAATTCTGGGGTAATTGACCATGGCAAAGACTATTAAAATCACTCAAACCCGCAGTGCAATCGGTCGTCTGCCGAAACACAAGGCAACGCTGCTTGGCCTGGGTCTGCGTCGTATTGGTCATACCGTTGAGCGCGAGGATACTCCTGCTGTTCGTGGTATGGTCAACGCGGTTTACTTCATGGTTAAAGTTGAGGAGTAAGAGATGCGTTTAAATACTCTGTCTCCGGCCGAAGGCTCTAAAAAGGCGGGTAAACGCCTGGGTCGTGGTATCGGTTCTGGCCTCGGCAAAACCGGTGGTCGTGGTCACAAAGGTCAGAACTCTCGTTCTGGCGGTGGCGTACGTCGCGGTTTCGAGGGTGGCCAGATGCCACTGTACCGTCGTCTGCCGAAGTTCGGCTTCACCTCTCGCAAAGCAGCGATCACAGCGGAAGTCCGTCTGTCTGACCTGGCGAAAGTTGAAGGCGGCGTTGTAGACCTGAACACGCTGAAAGCAGCTAACATTATCGGTATCCAGATCGAGTTCGCGAAAGTGATCCTGTCTGGTGAAGTTTCTACTCCGGTAACTGTTCGTGGCCTGCGTGTTACTAAAGGTGCTCGTGCTGCTATCGAAGCTGCTGGCGGTAAAATTGAGGAATAAGTAGCAGATGGCTAAGCAACCGGGATTAGATTTTCAAAGTGCCAAAGGTGGATTTGGCGAGCTGAAACGCAGACTGCTGTTTGTTATCGGCGCGCTGATTGTGTTCCGTATTGGCTCTTTTATTCCGATCCCTGGTATCGATGCCGCTGTACTTGCCAAACTGCTTGAGCAACAGCGAGGCACCATCATTGAGATGTTTAACATGTTCTCTGGTGGTGCTCTCAGCCGTGCTTCTATCTTCGCGCTGGGTATCATGCCGTACATTTCGGCTTCGATTATTATCCAGCTGCTGACGGTCGTTCATCCGGCCCTGGCAGAACTGAAGAAAGAAGGGGAATCTGGACGTCGTAAGATTAGCCAGTACACCCGTTACGGCACTCTGGTGCTGGCAATATTCCAGTCGATCGGTATTGCTACCGGTCTTCCGAATATGCCTGGTATGCAGGGCCTGGTTCTTAATCCAGGCTTTGCATTCTATTTCACCGCTGTTGTAAGTCTGGTCACAGGGACGATGTTCCTGATGTGGCTCGGCGAACAGATTACTGAACGTGGTATCGGTAACGGTATCTCAATCATTATTTTCGCCGGTATTGTTGCGGGTCTCCCGCCAGCCATCGCCCACACTATCGAGCAAGCGCGTCAAGGCGACCTGCACTTCCTCCTGTTGCTGTTGGTTGCAGTATTAGTATTTGCAGTGACGTTCTTTGTTGTCTTTGTTGAACGTGGTCAACGCCGCATTGTGGTGAACTACGCCAAACGTCAGCAAGGTCGTCGTGTCTATGCTGCACAGAGCACACATTTACCGCTGAAAGTGAACATGGCGGGGGTTATCCCGGCTATCTTCGCTTCCAGTATTATTCTGTTCCCGGCAACCATCGCGTCATGGTTCGGGGGCGGTACTGGTTGGAACTGGCTGACAACAATTTCGCTGTATTTGCAGCCTGGGCAACCACTTTATGTGTTACTCTATGCGTCTGCGATCATCTTCTTCTGTTTCTTCTACACGGCGTTGGTTTTCAACCCGCGTGAAACAGCAGATAACCTGAAGAAGTCCGGTGCATTTGTACCAGGAATTCGTCCGGGAGAGCAAACGGCGAAGTATATCGATAAAGTAATGACACGCCTGACTTTGGTTGGTGCGCTTTATATTACTTTTATCTGCCTGATCCCGGAGTTCATGCGTGATGCAATGAAAGTACCGTTCTACTTCGGTGGGACCTCACTGCTTATCGTTGTTGTCGTGATTATGGACTTTATGGCTCAAGTGCAAACTCTGATGATGTCCAGTCAGTATGAGTCTGCATTGAAGAAGGCGAACCTGAAAGGCTACGGCCGCTAATTGGTCGCCTGAGAAGTTACGGAGAGTAAAAATGAAAGTTCGTGCTTCCGTCAAGAAATTATGCCGTAACTGCAAAATCGTTAAGCGTGATGGTGTCATCCGTGTGATTTGCAGTGCCGAGCCGAAGCATAAACAGCGCCAAGGCTGATTATTTCGCATATTTTTCTTGCAAAGTTGGGTTGAGCTGGCTAGATTAGCCAGCCAATCTTTTGTATGTCTGTACGTTTCCATTTGAGTATCCTGAAAACGGGCTTTTCAGCATGGTGCGTACATATTAAATAGTAGGAGTGCATAGTGGCCCGTATAGCAGGCATTAACATTCCTGATCAGAAACATGCTGTGATCGCATTAACTTCGATCTACGGCATCGGCAAGACCCGTTCTAAAGCCATCCTGGCTGCAGCGGGTATCGCTGAAGATGTTAAGATCAGTGAGCTGTCTGAAGGACAAATCGACACGCTGCGTGACGAAGTTGCCAAATTTGTCGTTGAAGGTGATCTGCGCCGTGAAATCAGCATGAGCATCAAGCGCCTGATGGATCTTGGTTGCTATCGCGGTTTGCGTCATCGTCGTGGTCTGCCAGTGCGCGGTCAGCGTACTAAGACCAACGCACGTACCCGTAAGGGTCCGCGCAAACCGATCAAGAAATAATCGGGGTGATTGAATAATGGCAAAGGCACCAATTCGTGCACGTAAACGTGTAAGAAAACAAGTCTCTGACGGCGTGGCTCATATCCATGCTTCTTTCAACAACACCATCGTTACCATTACTGATCGTCAGGGTAACGCATTGGGTTGGGCAACAGCCGGTGGTTCCGGTTTCCGTGGTTCTCGCAAATCCACTCCGTTTGCAGCTCAGGTTGCAGCAGAGCGTTGCGCTGAAGCCGTAAAAGAATACGGCATCAAGAATCTGGAAGTTATGGTTAAAGGTCCGGGTCCGGGTCGTGAATCTACTGTTCGCGCTCTGAACGCCGCTGGTTTCCGCATCACGAATATTACTGATGTGACTCCGATCCCTCATAACGGTTGTCGTCCGCCGAAAAAACGTCGCGTATAACGCTCGTTTTTTAGGTTAGTTGGAGATAGAAAATGGCAAGATATTTGGGTCCTAAGCTCAAGCTGAGCCGTCGTGAGGGCACCGACTTATTCCTTAAGTCTGGCGTTCGCGCGATCGATACCAAGTGTAAAATTGAACAAGCTCCTGGCCAGCACGGTGCGCGTAAACCGCGTCTGTCTGACTATGGTGTGCAGTTGCGTGAAAAGCAAAAAGTTCGCCGTATGTACGGTGTGCTGGAGCGTCAGTTCCGTAACTATTATAAAGAAGCAGCACGTCTGAAAGGCAACACAGGTGAAAACCTGCTGGCCCTGCTGGAAGGTCGTCTGGACAACGTTGTTTACCGTATGGGCTTCGGCGCGACTCGTGCTGAATCACGCCAGCTGGTTAGCCATAAAGCAATCATGGTAAACGGTCGTGTTGTTAACATCGCTTCTTATCAGGTTAAAGCGAATGACGTTGTTAGCATTCGTGAGAAAGCGAAAAAGCAATCTCGCGTGAAAGCCGCTCTGGAGCTGGCTGAGCAGCGTGAAAAGCCAACCTGGCTGGAAGTTGATGCTGGCAAGATGGAAGGTACGTTCAAGCGTCAGCCAGAACGTTCTGATCTGTCTGCGGACATTAACGAACACCTGATCGTCGAGCTTTACTCCAAGTAAAGCTTAGTACCAAAGAGAGGACACAATGCAGGGTTCTGTGACAGAGTTTCTAAAACCGCGCCTGGTAGATATCGAGCAAGTGAGTTCGACGCACGCCAAGGTGACCCTTGAGCCTTTAGAGCGTGGCTTTGGCCATACTCTGGGTAACGCACTGCGCCGTATTCTGCTCTCATCGATGCCGGGTTGCGCGGTGACCGAGGTTGAGATTGATGGTGTACTTCATGAGTACAGCACCAAAGAAGGCGTTCAGGAAGATATCCTTGAAATCCTGCTCAACCTGAAAGGGCTGGCGGTGAGAGTTCAGGGTAAAGATGAAGTTATTCTTACTCTGAATAAATCTGGCATTGGCCCTGTGACTGCAGCCGACATCACCCACGACGGTGATGTTGAAATCGTCAAGCCGCAGCACGTGATCTGCCACCTGACCGATGAGAACGCGGCTATTAGCATGCGTATCAAAGTTCAGCGCGGTCGTGGTTATGTGCCGGCTTCTGCCCGAATTCATTCGGAAGAAGATGAGCGCCCAATCGGCCGTCTGCTGGTCGACGCATGCTACAGCCCTGTAGAGCGTATTGCCTACAATGTTGAAGCAGCGCGTGTAGAACAGCGTACCGACCTGGACAAGCTGGTCATCGAAATGGAAACCAACGGCACAATCGATCCTGAAGAGGCGATTCGTCGTGCGGCAACCATCCTGGCAGAACAACTGGAAGCTTTCGTTGACTTACGTGATGTACGTCAGCCGGAAGTGAAAGAAGAGAAACCAGAATTCGATCCGATCCTGCTGCGCCCTGTTGACGATCTGGAATTGACTGTCCGCTCTGCTAACTGCCTCAAGGCAGAAGCTATCCACTATATCGGTGATCTGGTACAGCGTACCGAGGTTGAGTTGCTGAAAACGCCGAACCTGGGTAAAAAATCTCTTACCGAGATTAAAGACGTGCTGGCTTCACGTGGTCTGTCTCTGGGCATGCGCCTGGAAAACTGGCCACCAGCAAGCATTGCTGACGAGTAACCGGATCACAGGTTAAGGTTTTACTGAGAAGGATAAGGTCATGCGCCATCGTAAGAGTGGTCGTCAACTGAACCGCAACAGCAGCCATCGCCAGGCTATGTTCCGCAACATGGCAGGTTCACTGGTTCGTCATGAGATCATCAAGACGACCCTGCCTAAAGCGAAAGAGCTGCGTCGCGTAGTTGAGCCGCTGATTACTCTTGCCAAGACTGACAGCGTTGCTAATCGTCGTCTGGCATTCGCCCGTACTCGTGATAACGAGATCGTGGCAAAACTGTTTAACGAACTGGGCCCGCGTTTCGCGAGCCGTGCCGGTGGTTACACTCGCATTCTGAAGTGTGGCTTCCGTGCAGGCGACAATGCGCCGATGGCTTACATCGAGCTGGTTGATCGTTCAGAGAAAGCAGAAGCTGCTGCAGAGTAATCTGTAGTAACGTAAAAAAACCCGCTTCGGCGGGTTTTTTTATATCCGCAGAATCCCTACATCTCTACAATATCTGTATCTTTTCTGTTCATCCCCTGGAGTCCATCATGTGGTTGCTCGACCAGTGGGCAGAACGCCATATCAGCGATGCCCAACGAAAAGGCGATTTCGATAACCTTCCGGGTAGCGGCGAGCCATTAGTGCTTGATGATGACTCCTTTATCGCGCCTGAACTACGAGCGGGTTATCGCTTACTCAAAAATGCCGGTTGCCTGCCACCGGAACTTGAACAGCGCAAAGAAGCAGTGGAACTTGCAGACCTGCTTAAAGGCATTCGTGAAGATGATCCACGACACAAAGAACTTAGCCGTCGCCTGGCGCTCGTTGAGCTTAAGCTACGGCAGGCGGGTATGAATACTGACTTTCTGCGTGGAGAGTACAGCGAAAGGTTAATGCAGAAGATTAATGAGGAGTAACCATGTACCGTATTGGTGAACTTGCAAAGCTGGCAAACGTAACGCCGGATACTATCCGTTACTACGAAAAACAGGCGATGATCGATCATGAGGTACGAACCGAGGGTGGGTTCCGACTCTATACCGACAATGATTTACAGCGCCTGAGATTTATCCGCCATGCACGTCAGCTAGGCTTCACGCTGGATTCGATCCGTGAGCTATTATCGATCCGCATCGATCCAGAGCACCATACCTGCCAGGAGTCCAAAAGTATTGTCCAGGCCAGGCTGGATGAAGTGGAAGCGCGGATTCAGGAACTTCAAACGATGCAGCGCTCACTGCAGCGCTTAAATGATGCCTGTTGCGGAACGGCACATAGCAGTATTTACTGCTCTATTCTGGAAGCCCTTGAACAGGGGGCCAGTGGTGAAAACCGGGGCTGTTGATTTTAAGTCCGCCCAGGTCTAGACTTCCGACGACGTAAACTAAACCCAGGAGATATTATGAGTCGCTATCAGCACACGAAGGGACAAATTAAGGACAATGCCATTGAGGCTCTACTTCACGACCCGCTTTTCAGACAGCGCGTTGAGAAAAGCAAAAAGGGGAAAGGAAGTTATCTGCGTAAAGGCAAACATGCAAAACGGGGTAACTGGGAGGCCAGTGGCAAGCAAGCGAATCGCTTATTTACCACTGGCCTTCCTGCTTTCAACGGCTGATTAAGAGCGATTATTCTGCTCTTTTAACAGATCGCGAATTTCGCTCAGCAAGACTTCTTCTTTAGTCGGTGCGGGCGCTGCAGCCGGCTCTTCTTTTTTACGGTTAAGTTTGTTGATGAGCTTAATAGCCATAAAAATAGCGAACGCTACAATCACGAAATCAAATACGTTCTGAATGAATACGCCATAATGCATGACGACCGCCGGGATATCCCCTTGAGCCTCACGCAGCGTGAAGGCGAATTGTTTGAAATCAATGCCCCCAATTAATAGCCCTAACGGTGGCATGATAATGTCGGCTACTAATGATGATACGATCTTACCGAACGCCGCACCAATAATGACACCCACTGCCAAATCCACCACATTCCCGCGCATCGCAAATTCGCGAAATTCTTTAATAAAACTCATTATGTTCTCCTTGTGCCAGCTGACGACTATAAGTTTAACAAATGATTAGCTAATTGCCATTGGGGATAAATAATCGTTATGAAAAATAAAAGGCATGAAAATTAAAGGGTTAATAATTGGGCGCTCTTTACGAGCACCCAAATCATTACAGGAAGAATGGGCTGGGCTGGAATAAACGTTCGACGTCGGTAATAAACTTTTTATCCGTAAGGAACATAATGACGTGGTCACCTTGCTCGATACGCAAATTATCATTGGCAATCATGACGTCATTGCCGCGAACCACCGCGCCAATAATAGTTCCCGGTGGTAGCTTTATTTCATCAATGGCCCGCCCAACAACGCGTGACGTGGTTTCATCGCCGTGTGCCACCGCTTCAATGGCTTCAGCGACACCACGGCGTAACGATGAAACACCAACAATATCCGCTTTACGAACATGGCTTAGCAGTGCAGAAATTGTTGCTTGCTGAGGTGAAATAGCGATATCGATTACGCTGCCCTGAACGAGGTCAACGTAGGCACGGCGCTGAATAAGTACCATCACCTTTTTTGCCCCCATTCGCTTGGCGAGCATGGCGGACATAATATTCGCTTCGTCATCGTTAGTAACAGCAATGAAGAGATCAACTTGATCGATATGCTCTTCTGCCAGTAACTCTTGATCCGATGCGTCGCCATAGAAGACGATCGTGTTCTGTAGTTTTTCAGCCAGTTCTGACGCGCGTTGTTGATCGCGCTCGATCAACTTCACGCTGTAGTCTTTTTCCAGTCGGTGTGCCAACCCCGCGCCAATGTTGCCCCCGCCAACCAGCATGATGCGTTTATACGGCTTTTCGAGGCGCTGAAGTTCACTCATTACAGCTCGAATATGCTGTGACGCCGCGATAAAGAATACCTCATCGCCCGCTTCTACAATCGTTGATCCCTGAGGGCGGATAGGTCTGTCATGGCGAAAAATAGCTGCAACGCGCGTATCAATATGCGGCATGTGCTCACGCATTGTGGACAGGGCATTACCGATCAATGGTCCGCCGTAATAGGCTTTCACGACGGCCAGGCTGACTTTGCCTTCGGCAAAGTTAACCACCTGCAAAGCTCCAGGGTATTCAATCAGGCGGTAAATACTGTCTATAACCAGTTGTTCTGGCGCGATAAGGTGATCGATAGGCACCGCTTCAGAGTTAAACAGTTTCTCTGCGTCCCGGACGTAGTCCGGGGAACGGATACGGGCAATACGGTTTGGCGTGTTGAAAAGCGAGTAGGCAACCTGACATGCGACCATATTGGTCTCGTCAGAGCTGGTCACTGCGACCAGCATATCGGCATCATCGGCACCCGCTTCACGAAGCACGCGTGGATGTGAACCGTGGCCCTGCACGACGCGAAGGTCAAATTTGTCCTGTAACACACGCAATCGATCGCCATTCGTATCCACAATGGTGATGTCGTTGTTTTCCCCGACCAGATTTTCCGCCAGGGTTCCGCCAACCTGTCCTGCACCCAGAATGATAATCTTCATCTCTTGTGACCTGTTTTCAACATCACGCTTTGATTAGCTTAGCGTAAAAGAAGCCATCACCCTCTTCGGCACCAGGCAGGTTTTGCTGGCCCGGACATTCTGGTGTGCCGGTATCATGCAATGACGCATCGGGTGTTCGTTTCAGGAACGACGCGATTTGCAGACTGTTCTCTTCCGGGAGAACTGAGCAGGTCGCATAGACCAGCGTGCCGCCAGGTTTCAGGTGCGGCCAAATGGCATCCAGGATCTCGGATTGCAACTGGGCAAGTTCTTTAATGTCGCGATCGCGGCGCAGCCACTTAATATCCGGGTGGCGGCGAATTACACCGGTTGCAGAGCATGGGGCATCCAGCAAAATACGGTCGAACTGCGTCTCGCCACACCAGTCTGCAGGTTTGCGTCCATCGCCCTGTTTGACCTGCGCCTTCATTCCCAGACGTTTAAGGTTATCGTAAACGCGAGACAAGCGCTGCTCGTCGACATCAACCGCCATCACGTTAGCCTGCGGAGCTACTTCCAGAATATGCGTCGTTTTCCCGCCAGGCGCGGCGCAAAGGTCAAGGATCTGTTCGCCATTTTTCGGCTCAAGCCATTGCATACAGCCTTGTGCTGAGGCGTCTTGTACTGTCACCCAGCCGTCTTCAAAACCTGGAAGTGCATGCACGGCGGCAGGAGAGGCTAAACGCACGGCATCAGGGTAGGCTTCATGGGTGAATCCACTCATACCAGCCTCTTCCAGCAGAGCCAGCCACGCATCGCGGGTATGATGATTACGGTTAACGCGCAGCCACATTGGCGGACGCTGATTATTGGCTTCAGCAATTTCCTGCCACTGCTGTGGCCAGGCTTTTTTCAGGCGGTTCAGCAGCCATTCCGGGTGCAGAAAACGTTTTTCGGTCTGAGCAAATTCAGCTAAAAGCTCCTCCTGCTGACGCTGGAACTGGCGTAATACTCCGTTGATCAAGCCCTTGAGTTGAGGACGTTTAATGGCAACGGCACCTTCCACTGTTTCTGCCAGCGCTGCGTGAGGTGGAATGCGGGTATGAAGAAGCTGATAGAAGCCAACCATAATCAAATAATGCACAGTACGCTGTTTGCCCGTCATCGGGCGCGACATCAGCTTACTAATCAGCCATTCGAGCTGAGACAGAGTGCGAAGTACCCCGAAGCACAGCTCCTGAAGCAGTGCTTTATCTTTATCGGACACTTTTTGCTGCAGTGGGGGCAGGACATTGCTCAGGGACTGACCTTCCTCGACCACTTTTTCAACGGCCTGTGCCGCCAGACTGCGTAAATTTTGTTTTTTCATAGCCGTAAAAATAAAAATGCCCGGAAACACCGGGCCTTAAAAGTCAATGGGTTCAGGCAAGACGGTTGCCAGGGATAAACCATTCGCGACGGGAGTTTAACAGGTCTTGTGCGCTCATCGCTTTCTTACCCGCGGGCTGTAGGGATTCAAGATTCAAAATCCCTTCCGCGGTGGCGACCTGGATACCCTGTTTGTTCGCATCAATGATCGTGCCAGGAGCCGCAGTCACGGGAGCATCAATAACGGAGGCTTTCCAGATTTTCACTGGCTGCTCATCAATCATCATCCAGCTCATCGGCCACGGGTTAAAGGCGCGAATGCAACGTTCCAGCTGAACCGCAGACAGCGACCAGTCGATTTGGGCTTCTTCTTTACTCAGCTTTTCGGCATAAGTCACCCGCTCTTCATCCTGGACTTCAGGTTTCGCGGTGTTATCGGCAAGCTGCTTTAATGTCTCAATAAGACCCTGCGGACCAAGACCAGCCAGCTTGTCGTACAGCGTGGCGCTGGTATCGTCTGCAGTAATAGGGCAGGACAGTTTATACAGCATGTCACCGGTATCTAAACCTACGTCCATCTTCATGATTGTGACGCCAGTTTCAGCATCGCCCGCCCACAAAGCGCGCTGGATCGGCGCAGCACCGCGCCAGCGTGGGAGAAGTGAACCATGCACGTTGACACAACCCAGACGCGGCATATCAAGCACGGCTTTTGGCAAAATTAAACCGTAAGCCACCACCACCATTACGTCGGCATTCAGCTCAGCAATCCATTTTTGGTTTTCTTCAGGACGCAGGGACGCAGGCTGGAAAACAGGTAAACCATGCTCTTCTGCCATTATTTTTACCGGGCTCGGCATCAGTTTTTTACCGCGACCAGCAGGACGATCCGGCTGGGTAAACACGCCAACCACCTGGTGACCAGACGATAACAGCGCGTCAAGATGACGCGCTGCAAAATCAGGAGTACCCGCGAAGATAATACGTAGTGTTTTAGACACGTTGTTCCTTGTATCCGGGGGGATGTTATGCGCGAGAGCGCAAACGATCCAGTTTCTCTACTTTTTGACGAATACGTTGCTGTTTCAGCGGAGAGAGGTAATCGATAAACAGTTTACCGACCAGGTGATCCATCTCATGCTGAATACAAATCGCCAGCAGGTCGTCTGCTTCCAGTTCAAACGGGTTACCGTCACGATCGAGTGCGCGAATCTTCACTTTTTCAGCGCGCGGCACTAACGCACGTTGTTCTGGAATGGACAGACAGCCTTCCTCAATACCAGTCTCACCACTTTTCTCAAGCAGTTCAGGGTTGATCAGCACCAGGCGGTCATCGCGATTCTCAGAAACGTCGATCACGATAATACGCTTGTGAATGTCTACCTGTGTTGCCGCGAGGCCAATGCCTTCTTCGGCATACATGGTATCGAACATATCATCGACGATACGCTGAATTTCTGCATTCACTTCTTTAACCGGTTCAGCGACGATGCGAAGGCGCTCGTCCGGAATATGTAACACTTGCAAAACTGCCATAAATTTCCAGAGTCGTGTTCAGGAGTTGATAAGAATATTATCTCTATTCTAGACAAATCCCCCATCGATTGACAGCATCAGTGACCAATCGCAAAGATTGCTGAGGCTGCTTATGGCAGGGAAAAGGATGACGTCCACAGAGATATGGTTACGGCTTATCAACATCGGTTCATTATGTGGTGATGTGATGCTGGAAGCCGCGCAAAAATTGCTTTGTAAGACAACGGTTGATACCGATTCTGTAAAAGAAGCAGGGCTTACAGCGAAGCATGCCGCAAGGTTCTTCTCGCTCAGTGAAAGTGAGCTTGAACGGAGCCTGAAATGGCTGGAACAGCCGGGGAATCACCTTCTCCGTGCCGATCACCCACGCTTCCCGCGAATATTACGTACTGTCCCTGATTACCCCGGAGCGCTCTTTGTGAGGGGGAATGTCGATGCGCTTAACAGTCTGCAGCTTGCCGTAGTGGGCAGCCGTGCACCTTCCTGGTACGGTGAACGTTGGGGGAAAATCCTGAGTGAACAGCTGTCGCAATGCGGTTTTACCATAACCAGTGGGCTGGCCTGTGGTATTGACGGTGTCGCCCACAACGCGGCGCTATCAGTAAAAGGATGCAGTGTGGCTGTGTTGGGCAACGGCTTGTTTAGTATTTACCCGCGCCGACATCAAGCTCTGGCTGAACAGATTATAGCGGCCGGAGGCGCGGTGGTTTCTGAGTTCTCCCTGTCAATGCAGCCCAGGCCGGGCAACTTTCCACACCGTAACCGCATCATTAGTGGGTTGAGCCAGGGAGTGCTGGTTGTTGAGGCAGCCATACGCAGCGGATCGCTTGTTACCGCAAGATGTGCCCTGGAGCAGGGGCGTGAGGTATTTGCACTGCCTGGCCCGATAGGAAATCCCGGATGTGAAGGGCCGCACTGGCTGATAAAGCAAGGAGCAACACCTGTCACATGTAAAGAAGACATTCTGGAAAATTTGCAATATGGGTTGCACTGGTTGCCGGATGATCCCGAAAAGCGACATTATTCATCAGATCAGAAGGCAGTGGCATTGCCATTTCCCAAGCTCCTGGCTAACGTAGGAGATGAGGTAACACCTGTTGACGTTGTCGCTGAACGTGCCGGCCAACCTGTGCCAGTAACGGTAGTACAGCTACTCGAACTGGAGTTAGCAGGATGGATCGCAGCTGTACCCGGCGGCTATGTCCGATTAAGGAGGGCAAGCCATGTTCGACGTACTGATGTATTTGTTTGAAACTTACATCCACAACGAAGCAGAAATGCACGTGGATCAGGACAAATTGACACGGGATCTTACCGATGCAGGATTTGAGCGGGAAGATATTTATAATGCGTTGATGTGGCTGGATAAGCTGGCTGATTATCAGGACGGCCTCGCCGAACCGATGCTCCTTGCTTCTGATCCATTATCTGTGCGCATCTATACCGCTGAAGAGTGTGAACGGCTGGATGCCAGCTGCCGGGGCTTTATTTTATTCCTTGAGCAGATTCAGGTGCTAAACCTCGAAACGCGAGAAATGGTGATAGAGCGCGTCATGGCGCTGGATACGGCAGAATTTGAACTGGAAGATCTCAAATGGGTGATTCTGATGGTTCTGTTCAATATTCCTGGCTGTGAAAATGCCTATCAGCAAATGGAAGAATTACTCTTTGAAGTGAATGAAGGTATGCTGCACTAATTCAATGTGCAGGACCAAGAGTTGTTATGGCCAAATCAGCACTGTTCACGGTGCATAAAAACGAGCCCTGCCCACAGTGCGGGGCTGAACTTGTTATTCGGTCCGGGAAACACGGTCCGTTTCTCGGTTGTTCACACTATCCGGAATGTGATTATGTCCGTCCCCTGAAAAGCCAGGCGGACGGGCATATCGTTAAAATTCTGGAGGGACAGCTTTGTCCTCTCTGCGGGGGCGAATTAGCACTACGGCAGGGGCGCTTCGGTATGTTTATCGGATGCAGCCGTTACCCGGAATGCGAACATACAGAACAAATTGATAAGCCAGATGAAACGGCAATTTCTTGCCCTCAATGTCAGCGCGGCCAACTGGTGCAGCGTCGTTCACGTTACGGTAAGACCTTCCATTCTTGCGATCGCTATCCTGAATGTCAGTTCGTTATCAATTTCAAACCGGTAGCGGGTGTCTGCCCTCATTGCGATTATCCGCTGCTAATAGAGAAGAAAACGGCGCAAGGCATAAAGCGCTTTTGCGCCAGTAAACAATGTGGAAAGCCGGTATCGGCGGATCAAACCAGTGAATAATAACCTGCCATCAGACTCCATCGCGCATGTGGTGGACGTTTTGAAAAATGAAGAAGTCATCGCCTATCCAACTGAAGCTGTATTCGGAGTCGGTTGCGACCCGGACAGCGAAACGGCTGTGAGTCGTTTACTTGCCCTCAAACAGCGACCCGTCGAAAAAGGGTTGATTTTGATTGCGGCCAGTTATGAGCAGCTTAAACCTTATATTGATGATTCGATGCTGACACCGGCGCAGCGGGAGACGATTTTCTCTGCGTGGCCTGGGCCTGTGACCTTTGTTTTCCCGGCGCAGCCGACAACGCCGCGCTGGTTAACCGGGCGTTTTGATTCTCTCGCAGTTCGGGTTACCGATCACCCGCTGGTGGTGAAACTGTGCCAGGCGTTTGGTAAACCACTGGTCTCAACCAGCGCTAACCTGTCCGGATTGCCTCCTTGCCGGACAACCGAAGAGGTGCTGGCGCAGTTTGGTGAGGATTTCCCGGTAGCAGTAGGGGAAACCGGGGGACGCCTGAATCCGTCGGAAATTCGCGACGCCTTAACCGGCGAACGTTTTCGCCAGGGGTAGTATGATGGAAACTTATGCCGTTTTCGGTAACCCTATAGCACACAGTAAATCACCGTTGATCCATCAACTGTTCGCTGAACAGCTGAAGATTAATCATCCCTATGGCCGTGTTCTGGCACCGGTTGATGCATTTATTCCAACGCTGGATGCCTTCTTCGCTGCGGGCGGCAAAGGGGCCAATGTGACGGTGCCTTTTAAAGAAGAAGCCTTCGAACGTGCGGATGAACTGACCGAGCGTGCTTCTCTTGCCGGTGCCGTGAATACGCTTAAGCGGCTTGAAGATGGTCGCCTTCTGGGCGACAACACAGACGGGATTGGTTTACTCAGCGATCTGGAAAGACTGTTATTTATTAAACCAGGCTTTCGGATCTTGCTCATTGGGGCGGGCGGAGCGTCACGCGGTGTATTGCTCCCACTTTTGTCTCTTGATTGTGCAGTTACTATCACCAACCGCACTTTCTCCAGAGCAGAAGAACTTGCGGCATTGTTCGCTCACACCGGCAGCGTAAGTGCGGTAGCGCTTGATGATCTTGCGGATCATGAATTTGATCTTGTCATTAACGCTACCTCCAGCGGCATTAATGGTGAAATCCCTGCGATCCCGCCTTCTCTGGCGAGTGCCCACGTCTACTTCTACGATATGTTTTATCAGAAAGGGAAGACGCCTTTCCTGAACTGGTGCGAGCAGCACGGTGCGAAACATCTGGCCGATGGTCTGGGTATGCTGGTGGGGCAGGCGGCACATGCGGTATTGCTCTGGCACGGCGTATTGCCGGCGGTTGAACCGGTGATTGAAAAGCTGAAACAGGAACTCGCTGCATGAACCAGGCGATACATTTTCCGGACAGAGAAACCTGGGATGAGGGCAAGAAAGCGGTCTGTTTCCCGGTGCTGGTTCACGGGATGCAACTTACCTGCGCGATTAGCGGGGAGACGCTGCTGCGTCGCTTTGGCGGTTCAAATCCGCTAGAGGTATTTTGTGAGAATCGCTGGGATCTTGAAGAAGAAGCCAGCGATTTAATTCGCGATCAGCAGGAAGACGATCAGGGCTGGCTCTGGTTGTCCTGATCCAGATAGTCATTCTTCCATTTCACGTAGTTGCTCGCCGAGTATTTCAACCCTGCAATTTCCGCCTCTTTTAAGGGGCGGATCTGTTTCACCGGGCTGCCTAAATAGAGATATCCGCTCTCAAGCCGTTTGTTTTGTGGAACAAGGCTGCCTGCGCCGATCATCACGTCATCTTCTACTACGACGCCATCCAGCAAAATCGATCCCATACCAACAAGAACCCTGTTACCAATTGTGCAGCCGTGAAGCATCACTTTATGGCCGACGGTAACCTCTTCTCCGATGATCAGTGGATTACCTTCCGGGTTGTATGAGGATTTGTGGGTGACGTGCAGAACGCTACCATCCTGAATATTGGTGCGCGCACCAATCGCCACATAGTTAACATCTCCCCTGATCGCAACGAGTGGCCAGATACTGACATCATCGGCCATTCGGACATCACCAATGATCACGCTGCTGGCGTCGATCATCACGCGATCGCCTTTTTGGGGGAACAGATCTTTATAGGGACGTAATACTGCAGACATATCTACCTCGACAGATGAACGCTACACAGAAGACTTTGATCATATTATTGGATCGAGGCAAGGTGAAATACGTCAATATTTGAGCAGATCGGGCGGGATTTCAGCGAAAAGCGCGGAAAATCAGCAACCAGAAAAAAAGATCCAAAAAATGCTTGTGCTAAAAATTCGGCCCCCTATAATGCGCCTCCATCGACACGGCGGATGTGAATCACTTCACAGACAGACTGGTCGGCTGAAGAGAAAAAATCCTGAAAATCAGGGTTGACTCTGAAAGAGGAAAGCGTAATATACGCCACCTCGCGACAGAGCGCTGAAGCGCGTCGCAACTGCTCTTTAACAATTTATCAGACAATCTGTGTGGGCACTCAAAGTGACATGGATTCTTAACGTCGCAAGACGAAAAATGAATACCAAGTCTCTGAGTGAACATACGTAATTCATTACGAAGTTTAATTCACGAGCATCAAACTTAAATTGAAGAGTTTGATCATGGCTCAGATTGAACGCTGGCGGCAGGCCTAACACATGCAAGTCGAGCGGCAGCGGGAAGTAGCTTGCTACTTTGCCGGCGAGCGGCGGACGGGTGAGTAATGTCTGGGAAACTGCCTGATGGAGGGGGATAACTACTGGAAACGGTAGCTAATACCGCATAATGTCGCAAGACCAAAGAGGGGGACCTTCGGGCCTCTTGCCATCAGATGTGCCCAGATGGGATTAGCTAGTAGGTGGGGTAACGGCTCACCTAGGCGACGATCCCTAGCTGGTCTGAGAGGATGACCAGCCACACTGGAACTGAGACACGGTCCAGACTCCTACGGGAGGCAGCAGTGGGGAATATTGCACAATGGGCGCAAGCCTGATGCAGCCATGCCGCGTGTATGAAGAAGGCCTTCGGGTTGTAAAGTACTTTCAGCGGGGAGGAAGGTGTTGTGGTTAATAACCGCAGCAATTGACGTTACCCGCAGAAGAAGCACCGGCTAACTCCGTGCCAGCAGCCGCGGTAATACGGAGGGTGCAAGCGTTAATCGGAATTACTGGGCGTAAAGCGCACGCAGGCGGTCTGTCAAGTCGGATGTGAAATCCCCGGGCTCAACCTGGGAACTGCATTCGAAACTGGCAGGCTGGAGTCTTGTAGAGGGGGGTAGAATTCCAGGTGTAGCGGTGAAATGCGTAGAGATCTGGAGGAATACCGGTGGCGAAGGCGGCCCCCTGGACAAAGACTGACGCTCAGGTGCGAAAGCGTGGGGAGCAAACAGGATTAGATACCCTGGTAGTCCACGCCGTAAACGATGTCGACTTGGAGGTTGTGCCCTTGAGGCGTGGCTTCCGGAGCTAACGCGTTAAGTCGACCGCCTGGGGAGTACGGCCGCAAGGTTAAAACTCAAATGAATTGACGGGGGCCCGCACAAGCGGTGGAGCATGTGGTTTAATTCGATGCAACGCGAAGAACCTTACCTACTCTTGACATCCAGAGAACTTAGCAGAGATGCTTTGGTGCCTTCGGGAACTCTGAGACAGGTGCTGCATGGCTGTCGTCAGCTCGTGTTGTGAAATGTTGGGTTAAGTCCCGCAACGAGCGCAACCCTTATCCTTTGTTGCCAGCGGTTAGGCCGGGAACTCAAAGGAGACTGCCAGTGATAAACTGGAGGAAGGTGGGGATGACGTCAAGTCATCATGGCCCTTACGAGTAGGGCTACACACGTGCTACAATGGCGCATACAAAGAGAAGCGACCTCGCGAGAGCAAGCGGACCTCATAAAGTGCGTCGTAGTCCGGATTGGAGTCTGCAACTCGACTCCATGAAGTCGGAATCGCTAGTAATCGTGGATCAGAATGCCACGGTGAATACGTTCCCGGGCCTTGTACACACCGCCCGTCACACCATGGGAGTGGGTTGCAAAAGAAGTAGGTAGCTTAACCTTCGGGAGGGCGCTTACCACTTTGTGATTCATGACTGGGGTGAAGTCGTAACAAGGTAACCGTAGGGGAACCTGCGGTTGGATCACCTCCTTACCTTAAAGAACCTGCCTTTGTAGTGCTCACACAGATTGTCTGATGAATGTAGAGAAGCAAGACGGCTGCGAAGTCGAGACACTCCGTGTCCCCTTCGTCTAGCGGTTAGGACTCCGCCCTTTCACGGCGGCAACAGGGGTTCGAATCCCCTAGGGGACGCCACTTGCTGGGTGTGAGTGAAAGACACAACCAACCGATATCTCAAAACTGACTCACTGAGTTACGTTTGAGATATTTGCTCTTTAAAAATCTGGATCAAGCTGAAAATTGAAACGACACACATGTTATGTGTGTTCGAGTCTCTCAAATTTTCGCAATCAGAAGTGAAACATCTTCGGGTTGTGAGGTTAAGCGACCAAGCGTACACGGTGGATGCCCTGGCAGTCAGAGGCGATGAAGGACGTGCTAATCTGCGAAAAGCGCCGGCGAGGTGATATGAACCTTTGACCCGGCGATGTCCGAATGGGGAAACCCAGTGTGTTCCGACACACTATCGTTAACTGAATACATAGGTTAACGAGGCGAACCGGGGGAACTGAAACATCTAAGTACCCCGAGGAAAAGAAATCAACCGAGATTCCCCCAGTAGCGGCGAGCGAACGGGGAGCAGCCCGGAGTCTGAATCAGTTTGTGTGTTAGTGGAACGGTCTGGAAAGTCCGACGGTACAGGGTGATAGTCCCGTACACGAAAATGCACATGCTGTGAACTCGAAGAGTAGGGCGGGACACGTGGTATCCTGTCTGAATATGGGGGGACCATCCTCCAAGGCTAAATACTCCTGACTGACCGATAGTGAACCAGTACCGTGAGGGAAAGGCGAAAAGAACCCCGGCGAGGGGAGTGAAAAAGAACCTGAAACCGTGTACGTACAAGCAGTGGGAGCCTCTTTATGGGGTGACTGCGTACCTTTTGTATAATGGGTCAGCGACTTATATTCTGTAGCAAGGTTAACCGAATAGGGGAGCCGCAGGGAAACCGAGTCTTAACTGGGCGTTAAGTTGCAGGGTATAGACCCGAAACCCGGTGATCTAGCCATGGGCAGGTTGAAGGTTGGGTAACACTAACTGGAGGACCGAACCGACTAATGTTGAAAAATTAGCGGATGACCTGTGGCTGGGGGTGAAAGGCCAATCAAACCGGGAGATAGCTGGTTCTCCCCGAAAGCTATTTAGGTAGCGCCTCGTGAACTCATCTCCGGGGGTAGAGCACTGTTTCGGCTAGGGGGCCATCCCGGCTTACCAACCCGATGCAAACTGCGAATACCGGAGAATGTTATCACGGGAGACACACGGCGGGTGCTAACGTCCGTCGTGAAGAGGGAAACAACCCAGACCGCCAGCTAAGGTCCCAAAGTCATGGTTAAGTGGGAAACGATGTGGGAAGGCACAGACAGCCAGGATGTTGGCTTAGAAGCAGCCATCATTTAAAGAAAGCGTAATAGCTCACTGGTCGAGTCGGCCTGCGCGGAAGATGTAACGGGGCTAAACCATGCACCGAAGCTGCGGCAGCGACGCTTAGGCGTTGTTGGGTAGGGGAGCGTTCTGTAAGCCGTTGAAGGTGGCCTGTGAGGGTTGCTGGAGGTATCAGAAGTGCGAATGCTGACATAAGTAACGATAAAGCGGGTGAAAAGCCCGCTCGCCGGAAGACCAAGGGTTCCTGTCCAACGTTAATCGGGGCAGGGTGAGTCGACCCCTAAGGCGAGGCCGAAAGGCGTAGTCGATGGGAAACAGGTTAATATTCCTGTACTTGGTGTTACTGCGAAGGGGGGACGGAGAAGGCTATGTTAGCCGGGCGACGGTTGTCCCGGTTTAAGCATGTAGGCGGAGGTTCCAGGTAAATCCGGTACCTTTTAACGCTGAGGTGTGATGACGAGGCACTACGGTGCTGAAGTAACAAATGCCCTGCTTCCAGGAAAAGCCTCTAAGCATCAGGTAACACGAAATCGTACCCCAAACCGACACAGGTGGTCAGGTAGAGAATACCAAGGCGCTTGAGAGAACTCGGGTGAAGGAACTAGGCAAAATGGTGCCGTAACTTCGGGAGAAGGCACGCTGATATGTAGGTGAAGCCCCTGCGGGTGGAGCTGAAATCAGTCGAAGATACCAGCTGGCTGCAACTGTTTATTAAAAACACAGCACTGTGCAAACACGAAAGTGGACGTATACGGTGTGACGCCTGCCCGGTGCCGGAAGGTTAATTGATGGGGTCAGCCGTAAGGCGAAGCTCTTGATCGAAGCCCCGGTAAACGGCGGCCGTAACTATAACGGTCCTAAGGTAGCGAAATTCCTTGTCGGGTAAGTTCCGACCTGCACGAATGGCGTAATGATGGCCAGGCTGTCTCCACCCGAGACTCAGTGAAATTGAACTCGCTGTGAAGATGCAGTGTACCCGCGGCAAGACGGAAAGACCCCGTGAACCTTTACTATAGCTTGACACTGAACACTGGTCCTTGATGTGTAGGATAGGTGGGAGGCTTTGAAGCGTGGACGCCAGTCTGCGTGGAGCCGCCCTTGAAATACCACCCTTTAATGGCTGGTGTTCTAACGTGGACCCGTAATCCGGGTTGCGGACAGTGTCTGGTGGGTAGTTTGACTGGGGCGGTCTCCTCCCAAAGAGTAACGGAGGAGCACGAAGGTCAGCTAATCCTGGTCGGACATCAGGAGGTTAGTGCAATGGCATAAGCTGGCTTGACTGCGAGCGTGACGGCGCGAGCAGGTGCGAAAGCAGGTCATAGTGATCCGGTGGTTCTGAATGGAAGGGCCATCGCTCAACGGATAAAAGGTACTCCGGGGATAACAGGCTGATACCGCCCAAGAGTTCATATCGACGGCGGTGTTTGGCACCTCGATGTCGGCTCATCACATCCTGGGGCTGAAGTAGGTCCCAAGGGTATGGCTGTTCGCCATTTAAAGTGGTACGCGAGCTGGGTTTAGAACGTCGTGAGACAGTTCGGTCCCTATCTGCCGTGGGCGCTGGAGAACTGAGGGGGGCTGCTCCTAGTACGAGAGGACCGGAGTGGACGCATCACTGGTGTTCGGGTTGTCATGCCAATGGCACTGCCCGGTAGCTAAATGCGGAAGAGATAAGTGCTGAAAGCATCTAAGCACGAAACTTGCCCCGAGATGAGTTCTCCCTGACTCCTTGAGAGTCCTGAAGGAACGTTGAAGACGACGACGTTGATAGGTCGGGTGTATAAGCGCAGCGATGCGTTGAGCTAACCGATACTAATGAACCGTGAGGCTTAACCTTACAACGCCGAAGGTGTTTTGGCGGTGAGAGACGATATTTTCAGCCTGATACAGATAACAGAATTTGCCTGGCGGCTGTAGCGCGGTGGTCCCACCTGACCCCATGCCGAACTCAGAAGTGAAACGCCGTAGCGCCGATGGTAGTGTGGGGTCTCCCCATGTGAGAGTAGGGAACTGCCAGGCATCAAATTTAGTGTGCTGATATGGCTCAGTTGGTAGAGCGCACCCTTGGTAAGGGTGAGGTCCCCAGTTCGACTCTGGGTATCAGCACCACTTTATACTTAGGTTAAAGTTCGGCAAGAAGTAAAAGAATTTGTCTGGCGGCTTTAGCGCGGTGGTCCCACCTGACCCCATGCCGAACTCAGAAGTGAAACGCCGTAGCGCCGATGGTAGTGTGGGGTCTCCCCATGTGAGAGTAGGGAACTGCCAGACATCAAATAAGTGAGAAGGCCATCCGAAAGGATGGCCTTTTTGCGTTTCTACGCCGCACAAGCTGCATAAACGGTAGGCCGGGTAAGGCGAAGCCCTCACCCGGCAAGAGCAAACGACTAATGGATCACCTGCGATAAAAAGACCCGCGTACGTTCTGACTTCGGATGCGCAAAGAACTCATCCGGTGGAGCCTGTTCGACAATTTCTCCGCGATCCATAAATATCACCCGGTCAGCTACCGTTCTGGCAAACCCCATCTCATGTGTCACGCACAGCATTGTCATCCCGGATTGTGCCAACCCAATCATCGTATCCAGCACCTCTTTTACCATTTCCGGGTCCAGCGCTGATGTCGGCTCATCAAAAAGCATAATTTTAGGTTTCATGCACAGTGAACGGGCAATAGCCACACGTTGCTGTTGCCCGCCAGAGATCTGGCCAGGGAATTTGTTCGCATGTTCAGCGATGCGCACACGTTCCAGGTAGTGCATAGCCAGCGCCTCGGCCTCTTTTTTCGGCATCTTTTGTACCCAAATGGGGGCCAGCGTGCAGTTCTGCAAAACGGTCAGATGTGGGAAAAGATTAAAGTGTTGAAACACCATTCCCACTTCCTGACGTACGCGCTCGATATTGCGGACATCTTCATTCAGTTCAATACCATCAACGACAATCCTTCCCTGTTGATGCTCCTCAAGGTGGTTAATACAGCGAATGGTCGTTGATTTTCCTGAACCTGAAGGGCCACAAAGCACGATTCGTTCGCCCTGCTTAACCTTGAGGTTGATGTCCTTCAGAACGTGAAACTGTCCATACCATTTATTAACGTTTTCCAGCGTAATCATCGCGTCGGCAGGTGTCATACTAATCTGGCTCATAATTTCCTCAGTGCGGTGTACGCCCGGTGTTAAAGCGCTTCTCCAGGTGCTGGCTATAGCGCGACATACTAAAACAGAAGATCCAGTAGATCAGAGCAGCGAAGACATATCCCTCGGTGGACATGCCCAGCCAGACAGGGTCAACGGTAGCCTGCTGCACGCTGCTGAAGAGATCGAATAATCCGATGATGATCACCAGACTGGTATCTTTGAAGAGTGCGATGATCGTGTTGACCAGCCCAGGGATAACCAGCTTAAGTGCCTGCGGAAGTATTACCAGCCCCTGTGTTTTCCAGTAACCGAGCGCCAGTGATTCCGCAGCTTCGTACTGACCTTTGGGTAATGCCTGCAGGCCACCGCGCACCACCTCAGCAACATAGGCTGACTGGAACAAAATCACGCCGACCAGGGCGCGGATCAGTTTGTCTATCGTTGTGCCTTCTGCCATAAACAGCGGCAGCATGACCGAAGACATAAACAGAACGGTAATAAGCGGCACACCGCGCCAGAACTCAATGAAAATAACGGAAAGCACACGGACGATGGGCATTTTTGAACGTCGCCCAAGTGCGAGTAAAATTCCCCATGGCAATGCACCTGCTATCCCGACTGAAGCAATAATTAACGTCAGCGTCAGACCGCCCCATTGACGGGTTTCGACACGCTCCAGCCCCAGAAAACCGCCATACAACAGCACCCATACAGTAATGGGATAAGCAATCGCCCAGCAGGCAATGTAACGTCCCCGATGAGGCAGCTTTTTCCAGAACATCACGGCGATAGAGATCAGGCCAATAATCAGTGCCAGATTAATCCGCCAGCGCTGTTCGTGCGGATACAGGCCATACATGAACTGACCAAAACGCTCGTGAATAAACACCCAGCATGCGCCCGCTTTCGTGCAGTCGGCACGCGTGGAACCCACCCAGTTCGCCTGCAAGAAAGCCCAGTTCAGTAGCGGTGGGATCAGTTCCCACATGAGCCACAGACAGACAATCGTCAGCAGGCTATTACTCCAGCTGGAGAACAGGTTCTTGCGTGCCCATGATATGTAACGCCCGCCTGGCGAACGGGCGGGACGCGCAGAGTGAGACAATATCGCTTTTGTCATCATGGCTCCTTAACGCTCAACCAGTGCGATGCGGCGGTTATAAAGGTTCATCAACAGCGAGATCGCCAGACTGATAATCAGATAGACAGACATTGTGATAGCAATAGTTTCAATGGCTTGCCCTGTCTGGTTAAGCACAGTTCCGGCAAACAGGGACACCATATCGGGATAGCCAATCGCGGCGGCCAGCGATGAGTTTTTTACAATGTTAAGGTACTGGCTGGTCAGCGGTGGAATGATGACCCGTAGCGCCTGGGGAATAATGACCTGACGAAGCGTTACCGTATTCGGCAACCCCAGTGAGCGTGCTGCCTCGTGCTGCCCGTAAGGCACTGCCTGAATACCCGCACGGATAATCTCAGCAATAAAGGCAGAGGTATAAATAGACAGCGCCAGCGTCAGGGCCGCCAGCTCAGGGATTAACACCATTCCCCCCTGGAAATTAAAACCACGCAGATGCGGAATATCCCAGTGCAACGCGGCACCAGATAACCCGTGAGCGATTAACGGCAGACCGATAATAAGCACTGCCGCGAGTGGCCATGTCTTACGAAGCTGGCCGGTTTTAATCTGGTGTTTGCGGTTATAACGGAACAACCCCACTGAAACCGCAAGTGCGATGATAATGGCGACAACAAAGCCGTACAGACCCTCGGCTACCTGTGGAGAAGGGATGTATAACCCGCGGTTGCTCAGGAAAAAAAGATCGAAAGCATCCACAGCCTGGCGTGGGCCAGGAAGGTTGCGCAGGACGGCGAAATACCAGAAAAAGATCTGCAGCAGCGGTGGGATATTACGAAACGTCTCGATGTATATGGTCGACAGTTTCCGCAGTAGCCAGTTTTCGGAAAGGCGGGCTAAACCAATAAAGAATCCCAGTACGGAGGCGAACACAATACAGAGCGCTGAGACCAGCAACGTATTCAGCAGACCCACGATGAAGACGCGTCCGTACGTATCGCCTTCCTGATAATCAATAAGATGCTGAACAATACCAAAACCTGCGCTGCGATCGAGGAAAGCAAAACCGGAGGTGATGCCTCGATTGTTCAGGTTGGTAACGGTGTTATGGATTAAATAAACGGCGACAACCACAACCGCGATGATAGCAATAGCCTGGAATAGCCACGCGCGGACCGCGGGATGAGAAAAGGATAGCGATCCTTTTACGGCTGAGCGGCGATGGGACATAAAGAAACCTCGGTAACCGTGACTCTGAATTGGGCACTGCAAGCGCAGTGCCCGTTACAGCAGATACTTAACGTACAGGCGGCGCGTACTGAATACCGCCGTTATTCCAGAGATTGTTCTGGCCACGTTTGATCTTCAACGGACTTTCCGAGCCGACGTTGCGCTCGAAGATCTCTGCGTAGTTACCGACCTGTTTAACGATGTTGTAGGCCCATTTGTTGTCAAGTTTAAGATCTTTACCGAAATCACCCTCTTTGCCCAGCAAATGTGCCATATCCGGGGTGGACGGGTTCGCGGCTTTCTCATCAACGTTTTTCGAGTTAATCCCCATTTCTTCAGCATTCAGCATGGCAAACAGGGTCCAGCGCACAATGGAGAACCAGTCTTCATCGCCACGGCGGACGACTGGTCCGAGAGGTTCTTTTGAGATCACTTCAGGCAGGACGATCCACTCCGCCGGGTTGCTCAGCTTAATACGCAGCGCGTACAGCTGTGACTGGTCCGAGGCCAGCGTATCGCAGCGGCCGGACTCCAGCGCTTTGGCAGATTCATCTGAACGATCGAACGTGACGGGGGTGTACTTCATGTTATTCGCTTTGAAGTAATCTGCGACGTTGAGTTCAGTATCCGTACCGGCCTGAATACAAACGGTCGCCCCATCCAGTTCTTTGGCGCTTTTCAGGCCCGCTTTGTTGTGGGTCAGGAAACCGATACCGTCGTAATAGGTGACGCCAGTAAAGGACATCCCCATGCCTGCATCACGAGAGGAGGTCCAGGTCGTATTACGGGAGAGCATATCCACTTCGCCGGACTGCAGCGCAGTGAAGCGTTCTTTTGCCGTCAGCGGCGTGTATTTCACTTTGCTGTCATCGCCGAAAACTGCAGCCGCGACGCCGCGACAGACATCAACATCAATACCGGTAAATTTGCCGTTAGCGTCGGCATAAGAGAAGCCAGGTAATCCGTCACTGATACCGCATTGTACGAAACCTTTCTTTTTAACAGCATCCAGTGTCGTACCCGCATGGGCCTGGCTGGCTACAGCAAACAGCACGCCCGCGGCGGCCAGGCTGGCTATCATCATCTTTTTCATAATGCATCCTGTGTGGCGAAATTTATCGTTATAAAGGCGTTTTAAAACGCTTTGACCTGTCTGTGGCATTGGCCAACGTTTATAAAGCAAACGTAATGCCAGGTTTTGTGCTCAGTGAAATAAGGCATCAATGAGCGCATCATGCTGAGTGTAGACAGGGTTATATAAATCGAGCGCCCCGAAATGGTGCAAATTTCCAACCTGCGCCACAAATCAGAGCAAAAGTTTGATTAACGGTGGGTTTAAACAATGGATAGTTTCTGGCGTGAATATTGGCAGGATCTTTAATGTGATTAATATGTGAAAATCATCACGATAAAATATGAAAATTGAATAGAGAAACAAAAAGAATGTGATTGTAATTTGCTTTAAATTAAAACTGGTGAAGACAGAAGGGCGATTTTTTTACTTACCAGGAAATACTGCACTAATTAAAAGCAAAAGCGCGGACAATGCCGCGCTTTCAAATGAGTGAGTTTATTTGGTCAAGGCGACGATACCTAGCGTCAAACCGGCCACTGCCGCAGCACCACCGGCAATCGCGCCTGCAGTTTCCCAGTTATCCTGAGTTGTGCCTTTCATACAGGTATTGGTATGAACCAGTCGGCCTTGATCGTCGTATACCGGTACACAGGGGGAGTCGTGCGCGCAGCCAGCGAGTAGCGCAGCGAGAAGTGCAACGGAAATGAATCTTTTCATGATGTTACCTCAGTGTTTTCTCACATTCGCTATACAGTCAGGAGGACCATTAACGAATTGATGATTATTTTACCACCGTGGTACGCCTCCCTATCACGGGGAATAATCTCAAATTATGTGAATTGTAAAAATCATGGAGAAAAGCCGCTTCGCGAATGAATTAATGGAGAAAATATGAAGCTAAGGGACATTTTATTTCCACTGTTTCTTTTAAACAAAAAAGGCACCAGCGGTGCCTTTCAGGTATGAGTTAATCTTTATGACGCGTAAATCGTCGACGGACAACCACAAAGAAAACAGGTACAAAGAAGATGGCCAGCAGAGTTGCGGACAGCATTCCCCCCATTACACCCGTCCCGACGGCGTTTTGTGCGCCACTACCGGCACCGCTGCTAATCACCAGTGGCATAACGCCAAGAATAAAGGCCAGTGAGGTCATCAGGATAGGGCGAAGACGCATCCGCGAAGCCTCCAGCGTGGCTTCAATAATTCCTTTGCCCTCTTTATCCATCAGATCCTTTGCAAATTCAACAATCAGAATGGCGTTTTTAGCAGACAAACCAATCGTCGTGAGCAGACCTACCTGGAAATAGACATCATTGTTCAGTCCGCGCATTGATGCTGCGAGCAGCGCACCAATCACCCCCAGCGGCACAACCAGCATTACGGAGAACGGGATAGACCAGCTTTCATACAGGGCCGCCAGACATAAGAACACGACAATCAGCGAAATGGCGTATAGCGCAGGTGCCTGGTTACCGGAAAGTCGCTCCTGGTAAGACATCCCCGTCCAGTCATAACCGATGCCAGAAGGCAGTTTTGCTGCGAGGCTTTCCATCATGACCATGGCCTCACCGGTACTTTTACCGGGTGCGGACTCACCGAGGATTTCCATGGAAGGCATCCCGTTGTAGCGCTCCAGACGCGGTGAACCATATACCCAATGAGAGTTGCTAAAGGCTGAGAAGGGCACCATTTCACCGTTAGCGCTGCGTACATAAAGGCTATTAATATCCGTTGGCAGCATGCGGAAGCGAGCGTCGGCCTGTACGTAAACTTTTTTCACCCGGCCATGGTCGATAAAATCGTTTACGTAGGTGCCACCTAAGGCCGTTGAAATCGTCTGGTTTACATCAGAGAGGCTAATGCCCAGGGCTTGCGCTTTCTCCTGGTCGACATCCAGCTTGAACTGCGGGGTATCTTCCAGTCCGTTAGGACGCACACGTACCAGCAGGTCAGGATGCTCTTTTACCATGCCGAGGAGTTGATTACGCGCTTGCGTCAGCTGTGCATGTCCGAGGTTTGCCTGATCAATCAATTCAAAGTCGAAACCTGTTGCGGTGCCCAGTTCAATGATAGCAGGCAGGTTGAACGGGAAGACAAGGCCATCTTTGATCTGGCTGAAGGCTTTTGTCGCGCGGCTAACAATCGCCCCAACGCCATTTTCCTCACCCGGACGTTCTTCCCAGGGCTTCAGGCTCACGAATGCGATGCCGGAGTTTTGACCCTGCCCGCTAAAGCTAAACCCGTTAACGGTAAAGACTGATTCAACGTTCGCCTTCTCTTTTGTCAGGTAGTAATCCTGAACCTGGTCTAGCACCTGCTGGGTACGCATCTGAGTTGCACCGGCGGGTAGCTGGACCATGGTCATAAACACGCCCTGATCCTCTTCCGGCAGGAAGGATGTCGGCAAGCGCAGGAACAACACTGCCATGCCGCCAACGATGATCACATAAACCAGCAGATAACGTCCGGTCTTGCGTAAAATGCCGCTTACACTATTGCTGTAATGCTCCACGCTCTTGTCAAAAAGCGCGTTAAACCAGCCAAAGAACCCACCTTTTTTTTCGTGATGTTCATCGGAAACAGGTTTGAGCAATGTTGCGCACAGCGCGGGGGTTAAAATCAGTGCGACCAGCACGGATAGCGCCATTGCAGAGACGATGGTCAGCGAGAACTGACGATAGATCGCCCCCGTCGAACCACCAAAAAAGGCCATCGGAACAAAGACCGCCGACAGCACCATAGCAATGCCTACCAGTGCGCCCTGGATCTGTTCCATCGACTTCTGTGTCGCCTCTTTTGGCGGCAATTTGTCCTCTACCATGACGCGTTCGACGTTCTCGACGACCACGATGGCATCATCTACCAGTAGACCTATCGCCAGCACCATCCCAAACATCGTCAGAGTATTGATGGAGAAACCAAACGCCGCCAGTACGGCGAAAGTCCCCAGCAGGACGACGGGAACAGCGATTGTGGGGATGAGTGTTGCCCGCAGGTTTTGCAGGAACAGGTACATCACCAGGAATACGAGGATGATCGCTTCAAACAGTGTTTTCACCACTTCGTGAATCGAGATCTTAACGAATGGCGTGGTGTCGTACGGGTAAACAACTTTCAGCCCCTGAGGGAAGAATGGCTGCAGTTGCGCCAGCTTGCTCTTGATGGCCGCAGCGGTGTCCAGTGCGTTAGCACCGGTTGCCAGCTTGATCCCAAGACCGGTCGCTGCCTGGCCGTTGATTTTGGTGACCATGTTGTAGTTTTCGCCACCCAGCTCAATACGGGCCACATCTTTAAGATGAACCATAGAGCCGTCCTGGTTGACCTTCAGTGTGACGCGACCGAACTCTTCTGGTGATTTCAGGCGAGTTTGCGCAATGATGGACGCGTTAAGCTGCTGCCCAGGTATGGAAGGTGTCCCACCCAACTGGCCTGCCGCAATCTGGTCGTTCTGCGTTTTCAACTGGTTGATCACATCCAGCGGTGTAAGCTGGTATTTATTCATTGCGTTGCTGTCCAGCCAGATACGCATTGCGTACTGAGCACCAAACAGCTGCACATCACCTACTCCAGAAGTACGGCTAATCGCATCTTTAACGTTCGAGGCAACATAGTCAGAGATATCATCCTGGGTGAGGTTTTTGTTATCTGAGACAAAACCTGCAACCAGCAGGAAGCTGCTGCTGGATTTCTCAACGCCGATACCCTGCTGCTGTACTTCCTGCGGCAGTAGCGGCATTGCCAGCTGAAGTTTGTTCTGGACCTGAACCTGAGCGATATCAGGGTCAGTACCCGACTCGAAGGTCAGGGTGATAGTCACGTTCCCGGCAGAATCGCTGGTGGACGACATGTACATCAGGTTATCGATGCCGTTCATGTTCTGCTCGATAACCTGCGTGACAGTATCCTGAACCGTCTGCGCATCTGCGCCAGGGTAGGTCGCCGTTACGGCAACCGCAGGCGGTGCAATAGTCGGATATTGTGCAACAGGCAGTTTTAAAATAGCCAGCCCGCCCGCAATCATCAGAATGATGGCGAGAACCCAGGCGAAAACAGGCCGTTGAATAAAGAAGTTAGCCATGCTGTCGTCCCTTAACTGGCTGGTTTGGCGGCGGTTTCAGGCGTTGCCACGACGGTGACACCTGGGCGGACTTTTTGTAAGCCGCTGACAATGACACGATCGCCATTTTTCAGCCCTTCCGTGACCAGCCAGCGATCGCCAATAGCCTGTGGCGCAACAATTGTGCGTGATTCAACCTGGTTTTTATCGTTCACAACCAGTACGGTTGCTTCTCCACGCGGTGTACGGGTTACGCCCTGTTGAGGGACCAGAATGGCGTCCGGCTGCGTACCTTCATCTATGCGGGCACGCACAAACATGCCCGGCAGAAGCATATGTTGAGGGTTAGGGAAGATGGCGCGCAGCGTGATTGAGCCGGTGCTTTCGTCGACCGTTACATCGGAGAACTGCAGCGTGCCTTTCAGCGGGTAGGGCTGGCCATTTTCCATGACCAACTCGACGGTGCTGGTGCTGTCACCTTTTTGCAGACTCGTCTGTTTCAGACGCATAAAGTCGCTGCTGGATTGTGTGACATCAACATAGATTGGATCGAGCTGCTGTACGGTCGCCAGCGCGGTAGATTGCCCGTTCGTGACCAGTGCCCCCTCTGTGACGCTGGACTTGCCGATGCGCCCGTCAATTGGCGAAGTGACTTTGGTGTAAGCAAGATTAATACGCGCGCTTTCAACGCCAGCCTGTGCGGCAACGACGCTGGCATCAGCCTGCTGCGCAGTTGCGACCGCCTGATCGTACTCCTGCTTGCTGACATATTGTGTGCCAACCAGCGGGACATAACGTTTCACCGTCAAATGGGCGATATTTGCCGCGGCTTGCGCTTTTGCCAGCTCGCCTTTCGCGCTGTCATAGGCGGCCTGATAGGTTGCAGGATCAATTTGGTAGAGAGAGTCACCCGCTTTCACATCGCTACCTTCCGCGAAATTGCGACGCAGAATAATACCGCTCACCTGAGGACGAACCTCCGCGACGCGAAAAGCGTCTGTTCTGCCCGGCAACTCAGTCGTCACAGCCAATGGTGCGCTTTTAACAAGGTAAACGCTGACCTGAGGGGCTTGTGCATGCTGTTGCGTGTTTTCCTGCCCATCGCACCCGGCGAGTAGCGCAGCGCAGACAATAAAACCGGATAAGGGTAAGAGTCTGAAATGATTCGTCATTACTATTCCTTTAACTATCCATTAACCGATATTTACCGTGAATCGGTGAGAGGGTTAGGGGCAAAAAGTAAAAATGTAGCTGCGTATAGTAATGAGAGTATTTAATGTTTTTTAATTTATAAGTGCGGAGATAAGCCTGCTGACACAAAAATCAGAATCTGACCCAGTGCATTAAAGGATAAACTTCTGACAAGATAATCAGGTAAAAGCAATTTTATTAGCGCCATTCATATGTTCTGTGAATTTAATTGCATTGATATATTTGTTGTAATTATAAATTAAGAAGATTGACTTTTTTTGTGCAAAATTAAAAGTGATTTTAATGAATACTTTCATTGAAACCATCCGTTTTGTGTTTTCTTATAATGCAATAACCTTGTGAGCAACGAGTCGCAACCTATGGCGCGTAAGAAGAAAGAAGAGGCCCAAAAGACCCGACAGCAGCTGATCGAAGCAGCCATCGGGCAGTTTGCTACGCGCGGTGTGACTAACACGACGCTAACAGATATCGCCGATGCTGCGCATGTGACTCGCGGGGCGGTCTACTGGCACTTTTCCAGTAAATCAGAAATATTTAATGCCATCTGGGAACAGCAGTTACCGTTGCGTGAAATTATTCACGACCGGCTGTTACAGTCACAAAACGATGATCCTTTATTATTCCTTCGTGAGCAGTTTATCACTGCGTTGCAATATATTGCGCATGAACCACGTCAATGTGCGCTTTTGCAAATTCTGTATCATAAGTGTGAATTTAATGACGATATGATTTCAGAATGTGAAATTCGCAAGCGCATCGGATTTAACTATGAACACCTTCGAACAACGCTGGAGCTCTGTATTGCGAGAAACATCATCTCGCCACAGGTTAATATTGATCTGGCACTGATTGTCTTTCATGGTTTCTTTAGCGGAATAATTAAAAACTGGTTAATGAATAGCGACAGTTTCAATCTTTACCAGCAGGCTCCGGCACTGGTCGACAATATACTGGCGACACTGCATATTACGCGTATACCGCCGGTAGTGTACGACGCCGCTTCATGAAGGCATCCGGGGCAGTAACAACTTTCCATGCAGACAACGTTCCTCGACGGCTTGTACCGTCACGTAATTACCCAGCAAATAACCCTGCAGTGTATTAATCGCCACCGAAATTGCCCCCACGTCCGCCGCCAGCCAGATGCGGGCAGAGACACCCTGGCTCCCGGCGACGCGTACAGCCGCATTCAGTTAAGCAAACACGGTTGATGCGACGTTGGGCGGTTAATCAAGCTCTGAGCAATTCACTAATTTCAGCGGGTTCACGGAATTCATATTGCGACACTTATCGGTTTCGGTGCTCATGAGTTCAATCCACTGCATTAGCAGCGCATCGAACAGGAAAACAGAGACAGCAAAGACAACCAGCCACCAGTATTTACGAATCATGTGTCATTCCGGGAGAAGAGAACCTTCAGGTGGTGGAAATATACACGAAATGCAGCGGTTTAAAAGTGGGGAAAGAGAAGGTTTACAAAGCGTTGACGGTGGATAATGAGGGCGATAAAAAAGGCGCTTCCCCATGCCGAGTAGCGCCTTTTTAAACAAGCAATTTGCTGATGAGTATCAGTTCATGCCGTATTTTTTCAGTTTCTTACGCAGAGTACCACGGTTGATACCCATCATCAGGGCAGCGCGGGTTTGGTTACCGCGGGTGTATTGCATCACCATGTCCAACAGTGGCTGTTCAACTTCAGCCAGTACCAACTCATACAGGTCATTAACATCCTGACCATTCAGTTGAGCAAAATAGTTCTTCAGTGCCTGTTTAACCGAGTCACGCAGGGGTTTTTGAGTTACCTGATCCTGAGAGTTAACGGTAGAAACGGTCAGTACGTCAGAATTTACGCGTTGTTCGAACATAGTTCTGTCAGCTCTTTATTTCATTACGCAAAATTTTCGAAGTATGCCTCCAACGCCTCCAGCTGTTCGCTGGCATCCTCTATGGCGTTGAATGTGCGCCGAAACTGGTCATTTGGAGCGTGCTCCTGGAGATACCAGGAGACGTGTTTACGCGCAATTCGGTACCCTTTTGCCTGACCATAAAAGTCATGCAATTCCCGAACATGCGAACAAAGCAAGCGCTTGACCTCTGCCAGAGGCAGTGGAGCAAGCAGCTCCCCAGTGTCCAGATAATGCTGGATTTCCCGAAAGATCCAGGGTCTTCCCTGAGCTGCACGTCCTATCATCAGAGCATCAGCTCCCGTATAGTCGAGCACAGCTCTGGCTTTAAGCGGGTCAGTAATGTCGCCATTCGCGATAACCGGAATGGAAACTTTCTGCTTAACTGCCCGAATGCTGTCGTATTCAGCTTCACCATTAAACAAACAGGCGCGAGTGCGTCCGTGTATGGTCAGGGCCTGAATGCCACAGTCTTCAGCCAGTTGGGCAATCTCTACACAGTTACGGTGTTCCGGCGACCAACCCGTGCGAATCTTCAACGTAACAGGAACGTCCACTGCGCTGACAACCGCCGTCAGGATAGATTGCACCTGGTCGGGGTATTGCAGAAGGGCTGAACCTGCAAGTTTGCGATTCACCTTTTTGGCCGGGCAACCCATATTAATATCAATAATCTGGGCACCACTTTCCACGTTAATACGCGCGGCGTCTGCCATCTCTTCAGGCACGCTTCCGGCAATTTGCACGGTGCGAATACCTGGCTCATCAATGTGCACCATCCGAAGGCGGGACTTGTCGCTTTCCCATACCTGCGGGTTAGACGACATCATCTCGGAAACGGTTAACCCTGCTCCCATCTCGTAGCACAGCGTCCTGAACGGCCGGTCGGTAATACCTGCCATTGGGGCTGCGATCAGGCGATTTCTGAGCTGGTGGTGTCCGATGCGCATGAGTTAAGAAATGACCATACTGTGACTGCAAGGCGGCGTATATTACGCATTTTTTGCATGAGATGAAAGGCCAAACTTTGAACAATCCTCTGTTGTAGATCAAGGAATCGCCGCTCTGCCTTTTCAGTGAAAATTATTCATTAGTTAAATCATTAAGTTATGCTTTTGCGATTATTTTATGGGCGCTTACAATTTCCCGTAACTTCTCATCATTTCTGAAAAAATGAATCACTTGATCGGCATAATCTGCTGCTTTAAGCAGCAGATTAGCCCCCATCTTTGAAATCTGGCTCGCATTTCAGAACATGATCTCAGCGCAAAAATGCGCTTTATTCAACGACCAGACGACCGTGCAGCGACTGTACCGGACGGTTATTATCGTGGTGCATCGTATGGGTGAATTTTTCGAGTTGTTCTGCAGAGACGCTCATCGGCTCCTTAAGGACAATCCAGGTCACGCCTTCAGAACACGGTGGCGTGGTCAGGGAACCGCTAAAGCGCCAGAAGGTTTTTGTCTCCGGCAGTAGTTTATTCAGATCCAGATTTGGCGTGATAGTGACATTCTGATCAACCTTTCCAGGCATGACACCCCACAGCTTTTCCAGCTCAGAATTTGCCGCTCCTTTATCGAACATCACGGCGACAACCACCAGTTCCCCACTGGCATTTTTATGCACCAGGTGCATCTCCATCGCGAACTTTTTACCATGTACCGTATTTTCGCTCGGGGCATGGAAATGGAACTGCTGTAAGGTCCAGGTCTGGTTATCGAGGGTGATACTGTCGCGCGTATCCGCTTTTTCGCCTGCCTGGATGGTATGGCCGTTATTTGTCAGGGTAATCGGGCCATCGCTATAGTGTGTTTGCAGTGGCGTTAAATGGGCTTTAGCGGTCGAATCGATGTTAATCGGTGATTGATTCATTCCACTGAGACAGGTCTTGTATGCATCGTCCAGTTCGCTCCAGTGTTCAGGCGCGCCTTCGCCTTCGTAGCTCCAGTGTGATGCGTAAGCTGAAGCTGAAATCATGCTCAGTGCCAGCAGTGCTGCCTTGCCAATATAGTGATTCATAACATTCTTCCTGTGAATTTTATTATCCAAATCAATGATTATCATTATGATTTGAGGGGGTATTTTAGCGAAGAACGTCAGAGGGCGGGAGGAATATCAGAAAGGGAAAGGCGTGGTCAGATGACCACGCCAAATGCTTATTTTTTACGGCCGGTAATGCGGCACCACTCTTCTTTCTCAACCACGGGGTCGAGCGTAAAGAGATCGGCGTAGGCTTCACAAACGCTGTCAGCCTGGCTTGCCAGGATGCCAGAAAGACCGAGCAGACCGCCCTCAACGGGCAGCACGCTGATTAACGGTGCCAGCTCGCGTAATGGGCCTGCCAGAATGTTTGCGACCACCACATCGGCTTTCATCGCCTCTGGCTGTGCATCGGGCAGATACAGTTCCAGACGGTCGGATACGCCATTACGCTCGGCGTTATCGCGGCTGGCCTGAATCGCCTGCGGATCAATGTCGATCCCGATAGCTTTTGCTGCACCCAGTTTCAGTGCCGCGATGGCGAGAATACCGGAGCCGCAACCAAAGTCGATCACCGTCTTACCTTGCAGATCCAGACTATCCAGCCACTGCAGGCACAGTGAGGTGGTTGGATGTGTACCTGTACCAAACGCCAGACCCGGATCGAGCATCACGTTCACTGCGCTTTCATCGGGAACGTCGCGCCAGCTCGGGCAGATCCACAGACGTTTGCCGAACTGCATCGGGTGGAAGTTATCCATCCACTCGCGTTCCCAGTCTTTGTCTTCCAGCTGTTCGATTTTATGAACAAAACCCACGCCAAGCAGGGGATGGTTCTCAAGGATCGCGACAACGTCTTTCATGTCGGTTTCGGCATCGAACAGGCCGATAACGTCGGTATCACCCCACAGGCGCGTTTCGCCCGGCAGCGGCTCAAAGACCGGCGTGTCATGCGTGTCCTGGAAGGTGATCGAGACCGCACCGGCCTCCATCAACGCATCACTCAGCTCTTCGGCGTTAGCGCCGGTTGTGTTCAGTTTTAGTTGGATCCACGGCATGGCAAAACTCTTTATTTATCAGTAGAAATCACGGCGGGCTGCGGAACGGGCTGACCGAAACGGTTTCCCACCACAAACGCCAGTAAGCTAATCAGTAATGAAGGCACAATCGGATGGAAGCCCAGATACTGAATATTAAATGTTGCGAGAACGGCATACAGCACACCGCCAACAATCATGCCGCTTAACGCGCCTGCTGCATTAGCCCGCTCCCAGTAAAGACCCAATACCAGCGGCCACAGGAAGACGGCTTCCAGGCCGCCGAAGGCGAGCAGGTTCAGCCAGATGATCATCTCCGGTGGACGCCAGGCGGCTAACAGCAGCAATGCTCCTAACACCAGAGTAATGACGGCCGACATACGCTTCAGGCGTCGTTCATTCTCCACCTGCTCAGGACGCAGGTTCAGATAGAGATCTTTAATGATCGTAGCGGAACTTTGCAGTAGCTGAGCGTTGATTGTCGACATAATGGCGGCCATTGGCGCGGCGAGGAAAATCCCCGCGGCGAATGGCGGCAATACTTTTACCATAAGGGTAGGTATGACCAGATCCGGCACGGTGAGATCGGGGATCACCGCGCGCCCTAATGCGCCGGCAAGGTGCATGCCAAACATCAGGATCGCGACAACAATCGTGCCGATAATGATACCTCTGTGTACGGCTTTGCTGTCTTTATACGAGATACACCGCACGGCGGTATGCGGCAGGCCAATCACGCCAAAGCACACCAGTACCCAGAACGAGGTCATAAATGTCGGGGAAAGGATGTCATCCGCACCCTGCGGAGAGACCAGTTTCGGGTCGATGGCTTCGAGGGTTTCAACGGCATGACTCAGGCCACCCGCAGCGTGAACAATGCCCACCAGCAGAACAATCGTGCCGATGAGCATGACCATTCCCTGCATCGTATCGTTCAGCACGCTGGCCCGGAAGCCGCCAAACGCGGTATAGAGCGCGATACTCACGCCGAAGATGAGCAGCCCCGTTTCGTAAGGAATACCCGCCGCCGTTTCCAGCAGGCGTGCCCCGCCGATAAACTGCACCGTCATCGCACCCACAAAGGCCACCAGCAGACTCAGGCTCGCCAGCCACACCAGTAAGCGGCTCTGGTAGCGTGCAAACAGCATATCGTTCAGCGTCACGGCATTATAACGGCGAGCCAGGATGGCAAACTTTTTGCCCAGAACGCCCAGAGAGAGCCAGACGGCAGGAAGCTGGATCATGGCCAGCAGTACCCAGCCTAGCCCGTATTTATAGGCTGCGCCGGGACCGCCTATAAATGAGCTGGCGCTGATATAAGTGGCAGTGAGCGTCATGGCCAGCACGACGCCGCCCATCGAACGGCTACCGAGGAAATACTCATTCAGGAAGGTGCCGGTCGTCCTTTTACGCATGGCATAAACAGACAAACCAAACACGACCAGCAGGTAAGCGATAAGCGGCAGAATAACTTCAGGCTGCATCATCGTCCTCCAGTGGAATATCGCGGTAGATGAATTTCACCATCGCCCAGCACAGCAGGATAAATACCAGCGGCACCAGCAGGCAGGCCATTTCAAACCAGTGTGGCAGGCCGGTAATCCCGATGGTTGAATCAGGTAAGTAAGCAGTTACTAACCATGCGGCAAGATAGAAAAGGGTCAGCCACAGCGCCCAGCGCGCTTCTTTATGGGCCTGAACAAAACGCTTGTCCATTTGTTGTCCCTTGTGGATGAAGAAAGCGGGGATTGTACATGATGGGGCTTTACGATCCCCAGAAATAAAAAAGGCCGGATAATCCGGCCTTTTCGCATTAATGCTTTCTTACTTCTCGTTCAGACCGAGTTTTTTCTCCAGATAGTGGATGTTGGTTCCACCATTCTGGAAGTGCTCGTCGCTCATGATACGCATCTGCAGATCAACGTTGGTTTTGATACCGTCGATGATCAGCTCCTGCAGGGCATTTTTCATGCGGGCAATCGCCACGTCACGGTTTTCGCCGTAGCAGATAAGTTTACCGATCATTGAATCATAGTACGGCGGTACGGTGTAACCGGCGTAAATATGAGACTCCCAGCGCACACCAAAGCCGCCCGGCGCGTGGAAACGCGTGATTTTACCCGGACTTGGCAGGAAGGTATTCGGGTCTTCGGCGTTAATACGGCACTCTACCGCATGGCCTTTCACCACAACTTCTTCCTGTTTGATGGACAGTGGCTGACCGGCAGCGATACGCAGCTGTTCTTTGATCAGGTCAACGCCGGTGATCATTTCGGTAACCGGATGTTCAACCTGAATACGGGTGTTCATCTCAATGAAGTAGAACTCGCCGTTTTCGAACAGGAACTCGAAAGTACCCGCCCCGCGATAGCCGATATCGACACACGCTTTGGCGCAACGCTCGCCGATGTAGCGACGCAGTTCAGGCGTAATGCCCGGTGCTGGCGCTTCTTCGACCACTTTCTGGTGACGACGCTGCATGGAGCAGTCACGTTCAGCCAGATAAATCGCGTTACCCTGACCGTCAGCCAACACCTGAATTTCGATGTGGCGTGGGTTTTCCAGGTATTTTTCCATGTACACCATGTCATTGCTGAAAGCCGCTTTCGCTTCCGCTTTGGTCATGGAGATGGACTGCGCCAGTTCAGCATCGCTGCGCACAACGCGCATACCGCGACCGCCGCCGCCGCCAGACGCCTTGATGATCACCGGGTAGCCAATGCGTTTCGCATGAGCACGGTTAGCATCCATGTCGTCGGTCAGAGGGCCGTCGGAGCCGGGAACGGTTGGCACACCGGCTTTCTTCATCGCGGTGATAGCAGACACTTTGTCGCCCATCAGGCGGATGGTGTCAGCTTTCGGGCCGATGAAGATAAAGCCAGAGCGTTCAACCTGCTCGGCAAAGTTGGCGTTCTCAGAGAGGAAACCATAACCCGGATGAATAGCCACCGCGCCGGTGATTTCAGCGGCGCTGATGATAGCCGGGATGTTCAGATAGCTTTTTACGGACGGAGCCGGGCCAATACAGACCGTCTCATCCGCCAGCAATACGTGTTTTAAATCGCGATCCGCGCTTGAGTGCACAGCGACGGTCTTGATGCCCAGTTCTTTACAGGCACGAAGAATACGCAGTGCAATCTCGCCGCGGTTGGCGATGACAATTTTATCCAGCATGTTCGCCTCGTTACTCGATGACGACCAGCGGCTCGTCAAATTCTACCGGCTGACCACTTTCGACCAGAATCGCTTTCACAGTACCTGATTTGTCTGCTTCGATTTGGTTCATCATTTTCATGGCTTCAACGATGCACAGGGTATCGCCTACGTTGACTTTCTGACCCACTTCGATGAACGCTTTCGCGTCCGGGCTCGGGGTGCGGTAGAAAGTACCAACCATTGGGGAACGTACGATGTGACCACTGATTTCTGCAGCTGCTGCAGGTGCGGCTTCTGCTGCTGGCGCAACGGCTGCGGAAAGCGCAGGCTGCTGCACTGGCGCAGCATAGGCTTGCTGCATTACCGGGAAGCTAGCGGCTGGGGCTGCACGGCTGATGCGTACAGACTCTTCGCCTTCAGAAATTTCCAGTTCGGAGATGCCTGATTCTTCAACCAGCTCGATCAGTTTTTTAATCTTACGAATATCCATGAGTGGGTTCCGTACTCTTGTTTAGTGTGATTGTGACAAGCGTTTGACCGCTGTCTGTAAAGCGTATGAATAACCGTCTGCACCCAGACCACAGATCACGCCAGCGGCGATATCCGACAAATAGGAATGGTGGCGGAACGGCTCTCGGGCGTGCACGTTACTCAGGTGGATCTCGATAAACGGGATACTCACCGCAAGCAGTGCGTCGCGGATAGCAACACTGGTGTGCGTAAACGCGGCCGGATTGATCAGGATATAGTCCACATTGTCTTTAGCCTGATGAATACGGTCGATGAGTGCGTACTCCGCGTTAGACTGAAAATGGTCCAAATCCACATTGAGCGAAGCGGCTTCCGTACCCAGACGGTTAACAATTTCACTCAATGTCAGCGTGCCATACTTCTCTGGCTCACGGGTGCCGAGCATGTTCAGGTTCGGTCCGTTCAAAACTAAGATCTGGAATTTATCAGCCATTGTGCCGCTATCTCCTGCGATTCTCCGGTAAAAAACAAAATATACCTTCGATGCGCGATTGTCACCTTTTCAGAGGCCTGAAACCCCTGTCAGGAAAACCAAAGTCGCACATTATAACGATTTCGTAGCATTTGGCAGCTAAATACTGGTCTTATCAGGGAAGATTATCAACCGCTATCAGAAAAAGATTCACGGTTGATAAGTTTTCTGCGGGAAAACGCACAGTTTCGCGAACTATCGCAACCACTGGCGGAACTTCTTGTAACGCCATGCTAAAAGCGCCAATGCCAGCAGCGCATAGAGGATGGGCTGAGGGGATAAAATCTTCACCGACCACAGGTAATGAATGGGGGCGAGGATCGCGACAAGATAGACGAAATTGTGCAGCAATTGCCAGCGCCTGCCCAGTTTTCGCTGCGCATATTGGGTAGACGTTAGCGCCAGCGCCAGTAAAATCATCCAGCTCACAATACCCAGCGTCAGATACGGGCGCGTCACCAGCTCACTACCCAGCAGTGTCAGGTTGTTAATCCCAAGCTCAAGCAACGCATAGCTGGTGAGGTGAAGCGTCGCCCAGGCAAAACACCATAGCCCCAACAGCCGACGGGTGCGTATCAATAATGGCTGTTTAGCGTAGCGCGCGAGCGGGGAAACCAACAAGGTCGCCAGTAAAAATTTCAGAGCCATCCTACCCGTAAAGTGTTGAATATCTTTTGCCGGGTCGGCGCTAAACGCACCGTGACTGGCTGCCCAAAACAGCCAGATAAAAGGAAGCAAACCGGCTAAGTGAAGCAGCACTTTCAGCCAGGTTATCTGCTTTGCCGTTAAACGCACTCAGAAGTTCTCCCGTAAATTAAGCCCGCGATACAGCGACGCCACTTCATCCGCATAGCCATTAAACAGCAGCGTTGGCTGACGCTTAACATCCAGCGCGCCGCCAGAACCGATAAACCGTTCAGTGGCCTGTGACCAGCGGGGATGATCCACATGCGGATTCACATTGGCAAAAAAGCCGTATTCGTCTGGCGCGGCCAGATTCCAGGTGGTTGGCGGGCGTTCGCGGGTGAGCTTAATACTGACGATAGATTTGATCCCTTTGAAACCATATTTCCACGGCACGGTTAAACGGACAGGTGCACCGTTCTGCGGCGGCAGTGCTTTACCGTAAACACCCACGGTCAGCAGCGTAAGCGGATGCATCGCCTCATCGAGCCGTAATCCCTCGACATAAGGATACTCAAGCCCGCCGCCGATGAACCGGTCTTTCTGGCCAGGCATCTCGTCCGGGGCATAGCGCGTCTGGAAGGCGACATATTTCGCATTGCTGGTGGGCTCAACCATCGCCAGCAGTTTATGCAGCGGGAACCCGACCCAGGGCACCACCATCGACCAGGCTTCCACACAGCGCATGCGATAAATACGCTCTTCGAGCGGGAAACGGGTGGTGAGATCGTGGTGGTCCAGCGTCAGCGGCTTTGCCACTTCGCCATCGATTTTTAACGTCCACGGGTCGGTTTTCATGCTGCCCGCGTTGGCAGCAGGATCGGCCTTATCCAGACCAAATTCGTAGAAATTGTTATAGCCGGTAACTTTATCTTCCGGCGTCAGCGTCAGTTTATTTTGCCACTCAGCAGGCTTCGTAAAGGTGAGCGGGGCACCGGAGGGCGCTTTCGGGCGATCGTTGCCTTTAAACCAGTCAAGCAAATCAGCATGCGCTGCCGGGGAAAGCGTTAGCGCGGTCGCGCTGATACCCAGCATTTTCAGGATCTGGCGGCGCTGTAACATAAAGACAGATTCGGACGTAACGTCGGCTTCCGTCAGTTTTCGGGTTTTCATGGCTTCCTCCGTCATGCGTTTTTCTAAGCATGACGGAGGAGAAGGGTTAGCGCGAATATGTCACGAAAATTTGAAGTTTAGGCGATTTTCACCAGCGCGCGGCCCTGGAACTGATTGTCCATGATCTTGCTGGCATATTCCGGTGCCTGGCTCAGGGTAATCTCGGTTGCGCTCTGGTCATAGAACGACGCTGGAAGATCGCGTACCAGGCGCTCCCAGGCCTCTGCACGACGGGCTGCTGGCGTCATAACAGAATCCACCCCTTGCAGGCGCACGTTACGCAGAATAAATGGCATCACCGTGGTTGGCAGGGCGAATCCTCCCGCCAGACCGCAGGCTGCCACACAGCCGCCGTAATTCATCTGCGCCAGCACCTTCGCCAGCACTTTGTCACCCACGGTATCTACCGCGCCAGCCCAGACCTGTTTCTCCAGTGGACGGGTTTCGGCAAACTCGTCACGGCTCAGAATTCGGCTTGCACCGAGTTGGCGCAGATAGTCATGTGTACTTTCGCGGCCAGAAACGGCAGCAACCTGATAACCCAGCTTATGCAGCAGCGTCACTGCCGTGCTGCCGACGCCACCGCTGGCACCGGTCACGACAATCTCACCTGACTCAGGACGAATACCGGCATCTTCCAGTGCCATCACGCACAGCATGGCGGTAAAGCCTGCAGTACCGATGATCATTGCTTTACGGCCATCCAGACCCTTCGGCATCGGCACCAGCCAGTCGCCTTTCACGCGCGCCTGAGAGGCCAGACCGCCCCAGTGATTCTCACCCACGCCCCAGCCCGTAAGCAGCACCTGTTGCCCCGCGTGGAAACGGGGATCTTCGCTCGTATGTACGCGACCCGCGAAGTCGATTCCCGGCACCATGGGGAAATTTCGGATGATTTTACCTTTGCCCGTAATGGCCAGTGCATCCTTATAGTTAAGGCTGGACCAGTCAATGTCGACCGTAACGTCGCCTTCAGGCAGTCGGCTCTCCTCAATGGCTTGCACCGAGGCAAGCGTTTTGCCGTCCTGCTGTTCTAAGATCAAAGCCTGCATATCGGGTCCTCACTGCTCAGATGATTGGAAAATAATTTCTGAAGACTATACTCGCTCAATGAAACGCGATGCCGATTTAACGCAATAAATTGCCAGATACACCAGGTTTGGTAGTATGCCGCATCTGAAATGCAAGTTAGCGCTTACTTGCTACCCCATCAACCCACGGAGTAATCTCAAGGATGCGATTAACGACGAAATTCTCAGCTTTCATCACCTTGCTGACGGGGCTGACTATCTTTGTGACCCTGGTGGGCTGCTCCCTGAGCTTCTATAACGCCATTCAGGATAAGCTGGTCAATCGGGTAGAGTCTGTTGCATCGGTCATCGATACTCGCCTGATTACTACCTCATTCCCGGTGCTGTCACGTGAGCTTGATGAGCTGATGGTGCCAGTGGATATTGTCCGCATCGACATTCATCAGGGAAAAAGCACCGTTTTTAGCCATACCCGTCAGGGGAGCTATCGCCCGGCCGGGACGGTCAATCAGTACAAGGAAGTGACGATCCATTCGCTTAAACATCCAGGCATGGCTGTTCGCATCGTCTACCTGGACCCGATGGCCAATTACTTCCACTCGTTGTTGACCACCGCACCGCTGACCCTCTCCGTCGCCTTTATTGTGCTGCTGATTTTCCTCGCGGTACGTTGGCTGCGTCGCCAGCTCTCCGGCCAGGAACTTCTGGAAACCCGTTCAGTGCGGATACTGAACGGTGAACGTGGCCCGCAGGTGCGCGGTTCGGTATATGAATGGCCATCACGCACCAGCAGCGCGCTGGATGTGTTGCTCTCGGAAATTCAGTTTGCCAGCGATCAGCGTAGCCGTATGGACACGCTGATCCGTTCCTACGCCGCGCAGGATAACAAAACGGGGCTGAACAACCGTCTCTTCTTTGATAATCAACTGGCGACATTGCTGGATGACTCTGAGAAGGTCGGCACCCATGGTGTGGTGATGATGATTCGCCTGCCTGATTTTGACCTTCTGCGCGACACCTGGGGGCGACGCGTTGCGGAAGAGAATCTCTTTACGCTAATCAACCTGCTGTCGACCTTTATTATGCGCTATCCCGGCTCACTGCTGGCGCGTTATCACCGCAGCGACTACGCCGTGTTGCTTCCCCATCGCACTCTGAAAGAGTCCGAAAGTATTGCCAGCCAGTTGCTGAAAGCCGTCGATGCATTGCCACAAAGCAAAATGCTCGACAGGGACGACATGGTGCATATGGGGATCTGTGCCTGGCGCGGCGGGCAGTCGACAGAGCAGGTGATGGAGCATGCCGAAGCCGCGACCCGAAATGCCGTGCTGCAGGGAGCAAATGGCTGGGCGGTTTACGATGATTCGCTGCCGGAAAAAGGGCGCGGTAACGTGCGCTGGCGAACGTTGATTGAGCAAATGCTGAGTCGCGGCGGGCCGCGTATTTACCAAAAACCCGCGGTCATGAAAAATGGACATGTCCATCATCGGGAACTGCTGTGTCGTATTTTTGACGGTACGGAAGAGGTTATTTCTGCAGAATATCTGCCGATGGTGCTGCAATTTGGGCTTTCAGAAGAGTATGACCGCCAGCAAATTACCCGGCTGATCCCATTCTTATCGTTCTGGCCGGAAGAAAAACTGGCGTTACAGGTGACCGTTGAGTCATTGATTCGCCCGCGTTTTCAGCGCTGGTTACGTGATATTTTAATGCAATGCGAAAAATCGCAACGCAAACGCATTATTTTTGAACTTGCAGAGGCAGATGTTGGTCAACACATCAGCCGGTTACGTCCGGTGGTGCGTTTAATCAATGCGCTCGGGGCTCGTGTGGCGGTAACGCAGGCGGGGCTGACGCTGGTGAGCACCAGTTGGATCAAGGAGCTGGATGTGGAATTACTGAAGTTGCATCCAGGGCTGGTAAGGAATATTGAAAAACGCACGGAAAACCAGCTGCTGGTCCAGAGCCTGGTTGAAGCGTGTATGGGAACGCAAACGCAAGTATTTGCCACAGGCGTGCGCGCCAGAGGCGAATGGCAGATGTTGACAGAGCGTGGTGTGACGGGTGGTCAGGGGGATTTTTTTGCTGCCTCTCAGCCGCTTGACACCAATGTGAAAAAATATTTGCAAAGATACTCTGTTTGACCTGCCGTTTAATTTGTTTTCACGTAGAATATCGCGCCTGTAGCTTTGAGTATGACGAGCAAAAAGCCAGTGAACGACCTTTAACGGGTTACAAATGAAAGTGAGGACGCTACTGTTTACTCAGCCCTGAGGGATTCAGGGGATGAATTTGTAACAAAGGAAACGTACTGCACTAATTTTCACCGTCGCAGACGATTTTTGCGCCTTGTCGCTGCTGCGTGTGGTTGGTAAAGTAAGCGGATTTTGTTTTCCGCCCCAGCTTTCAGGATTATCCCTTAGTATGTTGAAAAAATTTCGTGGCATGTTTTCCAATGACCTGTCCATTGACCTGGGTACCGCGAATACCCTTATCTATGTAAAAGGACAAGGCATCGTATTGAATGAGCCTTCCGTTGTGGCCATTCGTCAGGATCGTGCTGGCTCGCCGAAAAGCGTGGCCGCAGTAGGTCATGACGCGAAGCAGATGCTGGGCCGTACCCCAGGCAACATCGCCGCGATCCGCCCAATGAAAGACGGCGTTATTGCTGACTTCTTCGTGACTGAAAAAATGCTTCAGCACTTCATCAAGCAGGTTCACAGCAACAGCTTCATGCGTCCAAGCCCGCGCGTTCTGGTGTGTGTGCCGGTTGGCGCAACCCAGGTTGAACGTCGCGCGATCCGTGAATCCGCGCAGGGTGCAGGTGCTCGTGAAGTGTTCCTGATTGAAGAGCCAATGGCGGCGGCAATCGGTGCGGGTCTGCCTGTGTCTGAAGCGACCGGTTCGATGGTGGTGGATATCGGTGGCGGTACTACTGAAGTGGCCGTTATCTCCCTGAACGGCGTGGTGTACTCCTCGTCCGTGCGTATTGGTGGTGACCGTTTCGACGAAGCCATCATTAACTACGTTCGTCGTAACTACGGTTCTCTGATCGGTGAAGCGACAGCAGAGCGTATCAAGCACGAAATCGGTTCTGCTTACCCAGGCGACGAAGTACGTGAAATCGAAGTGCGTGGCCGTAACCTGGCTGAAGGTGTTCCACGCGGCTTTACCCTGAACTCCAACGAAATTCTGGAAGCGCTGCAAGAGCCGCTGACCGGTATCGTGAGCGCGGTAATGGTAGCGCTGGAGCAGTGCCCACCAGAACTGGCATCCGATATCTCCGAGCGCGGTATGGTTCTGACCGGTGGTGGTGCGCTGCTGCGTAACCTCGACCGCCTGTTAATGGAAGAGACAGGTATTCCTGTCGTAGTTGCAGAAGATCCACTGACTTGCGTCGCCCGTGGTGGTGGCAAGGCGCTGGAAATGATCGACATGCACGGCGGCGACTTGTTTAGCGAAGAGTAGTCGGGTGTGAAAGGGTAGCAATTTGCTACCCTTTCTCTCTGACGCGAGAATACGCATAGCCTATGAAGCCAATTTTTAGCCGTGGCCCGTCGCTACAGTTTCGCCTTATCCTGGCGGTGCTGGTTGCGCTTGGGGTCATTATTGCCGATAGCCGCCTCGGTACGTTCAGCCAGATCAGAACGTACATGGATACCGCCGTCAGTCCTTTCTACTTTATATCAAATGGTCCCCGTGAACTGCTCGACTCCGTTTCACAAACTTTGTCCTCACGCGACCAGCTCGAACTCGAAAACCGCGCGTTACGTCAGGAACTGCTGCTGAAAAACAGCGAACTGCTGATGCTGGGACAATACAAGCAGGAAAACGCGCGTCTGCGTGAACTGCTTGGCTCGCCGCTGCGCCAGGATGAACAGAAAATGGTCACCCAGGTGATCTCCACCGTGAACGATCCGTACAGCGATCAGGTGGTGATCGACAAAGGCAGCGTCAACGGCGTGTATGAAGGTCAGCCTGTTATCAGTGATAAAGGCGTTGTGGGCCAGGTGGTGGCGGTTGCTAAGCTGACCAGCCGCGTACTGCTGATTTGTGATGCTACCCATGCGCTGCCGATTCAGGTCCTTCGTAACGATATTCGCGTCATTGCGGCCGGTAACGGCTGTACGGACGATCTCCAGCTCGAACACCTGCCCGCCAACACGGACATCCGTGTGGGTGATGTATTGGTAACCTCTGGTCTGGGTGGACGCTTCCCTGAAGGCTATCCGGTTGCGGTCGTCTCTTCTGTGAAACTTGATACTCAGCGTGCTTATACTGTCATTCAGGCGCGTCCAACGGCGGGTTTACAGCGTCTGCGCTACCTGCTGCTGCTGTGGGGTGCCGATCGTAACGGTTCAAACCCGATGACGCCGGAAGAGGTGCATCGCGTGGCGAATGAACGTCTGATGCAGATGATGCCGCAGGTTCTCCCGCCGCCGGATGCGATGGGGCCACCTGCGCCCGTACCGGCCCCTGCTACGGGCATAACGGATGCACCGCCACCGCCGCAACTCTCTTCGGGAGGGCAGTAGTGGCAAGTTATCGCAGCCAGGGACGCTGGGTTATCTGGCTCTCGTTTCTCATTGCACTGTTGCTGCAAATCATGCCCTGGCCGGACGACATCCTCGTTTTCCGGCCAAACTGGGTATTACTCATTTTGCTTTACTGGATACTTGCCCTGCCGCACCGGGTAAATGTCGGCACAGGTTTTGTGATGGGTGCCATACTGGATCTCATTAGTGGCTCTACGCTTGGCGTACGCGCGTTATCCATGAGCATTATTGCGTATCTCGTCGCACTTAAATTCCAGCTCTTTCGTAACCTCGCGCTCTGGCAACAGGCGCTGGTGGTGATGTTGTTGTCGCTTGCTGCGGATATCGTTGTTTTCTGGGCAGAGTTTTTAGTGATCAACGTCTCTTTCCGACCGGAAGTGTTCTGGAGTAGTGTAGTAAACGGTGTGCTCTGGCCATGGCTGTTCCTGCTGATGCGTAAAATTCGCCAGCAGTTTGCTGTGCAATAAAAGGTTTCTATGACGTCTGTATATCTTGCCTCCGGTTCACCGCGTCGTCAGGAGTTGCTCACGCAGTTGGGTGTCTCCTTCGAACGCATCGTTACGGGTATCGAAGAAAAACGCGCTGAGGGTGAAAGTGCCCGGCAGTACGTTTCCCGTCTGGCGCGTGAGAAAGCGCAGGCCGGTGTGGCACAGGTGCCGCGCGACTTACCGGTACTGGGGGCTGATACCATCGTAATTCTCAACGGTGAAGTGCTTGAGAAACCGCGTGACGCGGAACATGCGGCGAACATGCTGCGTAAAATGTCCGGCCAAACGCATCAGGTAATGACGGCGGTGGCGCTGGCGGATAGCCAGAACGTGCTGGATTGCCTGGTCGTTACGGACGTCACGTTCAGAGTGCTGACTAACGACGAGATCGCCGCGTATATTGCCAGCGGTGAACCGATGGATAAAGCAGGTGCATACGGTATTCAAGGGTTGGGTGGCTGTTTTGTCAGGAAGATTAATGGCAGCTATCACGCCGTGGTCGGCTTACCGCTGGTGGAAACGTATGAGTTGCTGAGTAATTTTAACTCACTGCGTGAGGGAAGGGATAATTATGACGGCTGAATTGTTGGTAAACGTAACGCCCTCGGAAACCCGTGTGGCCTACATTGATGGTGGCATTCTTCAGGAAATTCATATTGAGCGTGAAGCGCGGCGCGGAATCGTAGGCAATATCTACAAAGGTCGTGTCAGTCGTGTACTACCGGGTATGCAGGCGGCTTTTGTAGATATTGGGCTCGATAAGGCGGCATTTTTGCATGCCTCTGACATCATGCCGCACACCGAGTGCGTGGCAGGTGAGGAGCAAAAGCAGTTCGCCGTTCGCGATATCTCTGAGCTGGTGCGTCAGGGCCAGGATCTGATGGTGCAGGTGGTCAAAGACCCGCTGGGCACCAAAGGGGCTCGTCTGACGACCGACATTACGCTACCTTCCCGTTATCTGGTCTTTATGCCGGGGGCGTCACACGTGGGCGTCTCGCAGCGCATTGAGAGCGAAAGCGAGCGCGAGCGCCTGAAAAAGGTGGTGAGTGCCTACTGCGATGAACAGGGCGGATTTATCATTCGTACCGCCGCAGAAGGGATCAGCGAAGAGGATCTTGCGTCCGATGCCGCCTACCTGAAGCGCGTCTGGACCAAAGTGATGGAGCGTAAAAAACGCAACCAGACCCGCTATCAGCTGTACGGTGAGCTGGCACTGGCTCAGCGCGTACTGCGTGATTTTGCCGATGCGCAGCTTGACCGCATTCGCGTTGACTCCCGCCTGACGTATGAAGCGCTGCTGGAATTTACCGCCGAGTACATTCCTGAAATGCCCGGTTTGCTTGAGCACTACTCTGGCCGTCAGCCGATTTTCGATCTCTATGATGTCGAAAACGAGATCCAGCGCGCGCTGGAGCGCAAGGTTGAGCTGAAGTCTGGTGGCTATCTGATCATCGATCAGACCGAAGCGATGACCACCGTGGACATCAACACAGGGGCGTTTGTCGGCCATCGCAACCTGGATGACACCATCTTTAACACCAACATCGAAGCGACGCAGGCGATTGCGCGTCAGCTTCGTCTGCGCAATCTGGGCGGCATTATCATCATCGACTTTATCGATATGAATAATGAAGATCACCGCCGCCGCGTGCTGCACTCGCTGGAGCAGGCGCTGAGTAAAGATCGTGTGAAAACCAGTATCAACGGCTTCTCACAGCTGGGTCTGGTGGAAATGACCCGGAAACGGACCCGCGAAAGCGTGGAACATGTTCTGTGTAACGAGTGTCCTACTTGCCATGGACGCGGTACGGTAAAGACGGTAGAGACAGTCTGCTACGAAATCATGCGTGAAATCGTCCGTGTCCACCATGCCTACGACTCAGACCGTTTTCTGGTCTATGCTTCCCCTGCGGTGGCAGAGGCGCTGAAAGGTGAAGAGTCGCATGCGCTGGCGGAGGTGGAAATCTTTGTCGGCAAACAGGTAAAAGTACAAATTGAGCCGCTCTACAACCAGGAGCAATTTGACGTCGTCATGATGTAAGGCGCGGTGCGCTGCAAGAATAAAGGCTGACAAGGAGAGACGCGTGAGGCGATTGCCGGGGATTTTACTGCTTACAGGGGCAACGCTGGTCGTGATTGTCGCGTTGCTCGTGAGCGGGTTGCGTCTCGTATTACCTCACCTGGACAGCTGGCGTCCGCAGGTACTGGCAAAAATCGAATCCGCCACCGGTGTACCGGTGGACGTGAGCCAGATCAGCGCGAGCTGGCAGAATTTTGGCCCGACGCTTGATGCACGCGATATCAATGCCAGCCTGAAAGATGGCGGCTATCTTAAAATCAAACGCGTCACCCTGGCGCTGGATGTCTGGCAAAGCCTGCTGCATCTGCGCTGGCAATTTCGCGACCTCACCTTTTATCAACTCAAGTTTTTGACTAATACCCCGCTGCGCAGCGGTGACAGCGGTCGGGGGCTTGAAACCAACCGCATCAGCGATCTCTTCCTGCGTCAGTTCGATCATTTCGATCTGCGCGACAGCGAAGTGAGCTTTATTACGCTCTCCGGCCAGCGCGCCGAACTGGCGATCCCACAGCTGACCTGGCTGAACGGTAAAGAGCGCCATCGCGCTGAAGGACAGGTCAATCTCTCCAGCCTGAACGGGCAGCATGGCGTAATGCAGGTGCGTATGGATCTGCGCGACGACAATGGCCTGCTGAATAACGGTAAAGTATGGCTGCAGGCCGATGATGTGGATGTGAAGCCGTGGCTGGGAGACTGGTTGCAGCAAAATATGCAGCTGGAAACTGCCCGTTTCAGCCTGGAAGGCTGGATGACCCTGACAAACGGGGAATTTGCCAGCGGTGATATCTGGCTCAAACAGGGCGGCGCGAGCTGGAAAGGGGAAAATAACCAGCACCAGCTTTCCGTTGATAACCTCACTGCGCACGTCACAAAAGAGCAAAAGGGTTGGCAGTTTGCTATCCCGGATACGCGTATCACCATGGACAGTAAACCCTGGCCACGTGGTGCGCTGACGCTGGCCTGGATACCAGAGCAGGACGTCGGCGGCGTAAGCAATAAACGTAGCGATGAACTGCGCATCCGCGCCAGCAATCTGGATCTGGCGGCAGTTGAAGGGCTGCGCTCAATGGCCGCAAAACTCTCGCCGGAGCTGGGCGAAATCTGGCTGGCGACCCAACCGAGTGGGCAGATAGACCGGCTTGCGCTGGACATCCCGCTACAGGCGACAGAAAAAACGCGCTTTCTGGCTTCCTGGAACAATCTCGCCTGGAAACAGTGGAAGCTGCTGCCGGGGGCCGAGCACTTTAGCGGCAAGCTGGAAGGAAGCGTTGAAAACGGCAGGCTGACGGCAGAAATGCATGACGCCAAAATGCCCTACGAAACGGTCTTTCGCGCGCCGCTGGAAATTGAAAAAGGTAACGCCACGCTTAACTGGCTGAGAAACGATAAAGGTTTTCAGCTTGATGGCCGCCATATTGATGTAAAAGCCAAAGCAGTACATGCGCGCGGGGATTTCCGTTATTTACAGCCTGTGGGAGACGATCCGTGGCTGGGTATTCTCGCGGGGATCAGTACCGATGACGGCTCGCAGGCCTGGCGCTACTTCCCGGAAAATCTGATGGGCAAAGCGCTGGTGGACTATCTGAGCGGCGCGATTCAGGGCGGCCAGGCGGATAACGCCACGCTGGTCTACGGTGGTAACCCGCACCTGTTCCCTTACAAGCATAATGAAGGCCAGTTCCAGGTGCTGGTGCCTTTGCACAACGCGACTTATGCCTTCCAGCCCGGCTGGCCTGCGCTGAAGAACCTGGATATCGAACTCAACTTTCTCAATGACGGATTATGGATGAAGTCAGACAGCGTTGCGCTGGGTGGCGTAACGGCAAGTAACCTGACGGCAAACATCCCTGATTATTCCAAAGAGAAGTTGCTCATTGATGCGGATATTCACGGCCCTGGTAAAGCGGTCGGTCCGTACTTTGAAGAGACGCCGCTGAAAGACTCCCTGGCGGCAACGCTTGAGCAGCTCCAGCTTGATGGCGATGTGAATGCTCGCTTACATCTTGATATCCCGCTGGACGGGGAGATGACTACCGCCAAAGGCGATGTTCACCTCAGTAATAACAGTCTCTACATTAAGCCGCTGGAGAGCACGCTGAAAAACCTGAGTGGGCAGTTCAGCTTTGTGAACGGTAATCTGAAAAGTGAGCCGCTCAAGGCCACCTGGTTTAACCAGCCGATCAATATCGACTTCTCGACGACAGAGGGTGACAAAGCCTATCAGGTGGCGGTCAATATGGATGCCAGCTGGCAGCCAGCGAAGATGAATGTATTGCCGAAGCCAATTGAGGAGTCCATCGACGGTGCGGTTGCCTGGAATGGCAAAGTGGCAATCGAGCTGCCTTATCATGCCAGTGCGCGTTATGCCGTTGATATCAGTGGCGATCTGAAAAATATCAGCAGCCGGTTGCCTGCGCCGCTGGATAAGAAAGCCGGGCAGCCGTTACCGATGAAAATTAACGTCGATGGCGGCATGAACAGCTTTGAGTTAACCGGTAGCGCAGGCGGGACAAACCATTTTAACAGCCGCTGGCTATTGAACCGGAAGCTGACGCTCGACAGAGCTATCTGGACCACGGACAGCCGCACGACACCGCCGCTACCTGAGCAGGCAGGCATTGAGCTGAATCTGCCGCCGATGGATGGTGCAGAATGGTTGGCGCTGTTCCAGAAAGGCGTGGGACAAAACGTCGATGACGCTGCCCAGTTCCCGCAAACCATCACGGTGCGTACGCCTTCGCTGACGCTGGGTGGACAACAATGGAATAACCTGAGCATCGTTTCGCAGCCAACAATCAACGGTTCGAAAGTGGAGGCTCGGGGCAGAGAAATTAACGGTACGCTGACTCTGCGCGACAACGCGCCGTGGCTGGCGGCGATCCGTTATCTCTACTACAACCCTGCAACTGCGGCGGCCAACGATCGGCCGACAAGCGCGTCGCCGTTCAGCAATGTCTCTCGCGTGGATTTCAGCGGCTGGCCCGATCTCCAGTTGCGCTGTGCTGAATGCTGGTTGTGGGGGCAAAAATATGGCCGTATCGATGGCGATTTCACTATTAAGGGTAATACCCTGAGTCTCGCTGGTGGTCTGGTTGATACCGGTTTTGGTCGCCTGACGGCCAATGGCGAGTGGGTGAATAACCCCGGCGAAGAGCGAACGTCACTGAAAGGCGACATTAAGGGTAACAAGCTGGATGCGGCGGCGAACTTCTTTGGCATCAGCACGCCGTTACGTGGATCGTCGTTCAATGTGAACTACGATCTGCACTGGCGCGCAGCGCCATGGAAGCCAGACGAAGCCTCGCTGAACGGCATCCTGAAAACCCACTTCGGCAAGGGTGAAATTGCAGATGTCAGTACCGGCCATGCTGGTCAGATATTGCGTCTGCTGAGCTTCGATGCGCTGCTGCGCAAGCTGCGTTTTGACTTCAGTGATACCTTTAGCGAAGGTTTCTATTACGATTCCATCCGCAGTACGGCGTGGATCAAAGACGGCGTGCTGCATACTGACGATACGCTGGTGGACGGCCTCGAAGCGGATATCGCGATGAAAGGGTCGGTGAACCTTGTGCGTCGGGAGCTGGATATGGAAGCCGTCGTGGCACCTGAAATCTCCGCGACTGTCGGTGTCGCCGCGGCCTTTGTGGTGAACCCGATTGTCGGAGCCGCGGTATTTGCCGCCAGTAAGGTACTGGGACCACTGTGGAGCAAGGTTTCTATTTTGCGTTACCGGATCACGGGTCCGGTTGATAAGCCGCAGATTAATGAAGTGCTGCGCCAGCCGCGCAAAGATGCACAGCAATGATTTGACGTAGGCAGGTAATTGCCTCACTCTCAATAAATATGATCTTTTTACCGCCACAAGCGGCAACGAACGAGTAGCAATACGATGAGTCTGAACCTGGTAAGTGAACATTTGCTCGCAGCGAACGGCCTGAGCCATCAGGACCTGTTCTCCATTCTTGGTCAACTGACCGAACGCCGTCTCGACTACGGCGATCTCTATTTCCAGTCGAGCTATCACGAATCCTGGGTTCTGGAAGACAGCATCATCAAAGATGGCTCTTACAACATCGACCAGGGCGTCGGTGTGCGTGCCGTCAGCGGTGAGAAAACCGGTTTTGCCTATGCAGACCAGATAAGCCTGGCCGCGCTGGAGCAGAGTGCGCAGGCTGCGCGCACCATCGTGCGTGAAACCGGTGATGGTCGCGTGAAAACGCTCGGTGAAGTTCAGCATTCTGCGCTTTATACCAGCATCGATCCGCTGCAGAGCATGAGCCGTGAAGAGAAGCTGGATATCCTGCGTCGCGTGGACAACGTGGCGCGCGCCGCAGACAAACGCGTGCAGGAAGTCTCTGCCAGCCTGAGCGGTGTCTATGAACTGATTCTGGTGGCGGCGACTGACGGGACGCTGGCCGCTGATGTGCGTCCGCTGGTGCGTCTTTCTGTCAGCGTGCAGGTAGAAGATGACGGCAAGCGCGAGCGCGGCTCCAGCGGCGGCGGTGGTCGTTTTGGTTATGACTGGTTCCTCGGTGATGTTGACGGTGAAGCACGTGCTGACGCATGGGCGAAAGAAGCGGTGCGTATGGCACTGGTGAATCTCTCTGCGGTTGCGGCTCCGGCGGGGACGTTACCGGTGGTACTCGGCGCAGGCTGGCCGGGTGTGCTGCTGCACGAAGCGGTGGGACATGGTCTGGAAGGGGACTTTAATCGTCGCGGTACGTCTGTATTTAGCGGCCAGATGGGACAACTTGTCTCCTCTGAACTGTGTACCGTGGTGGACGACGGCACGATGCAAGATCGTCGTGGCTCAATTTCTATCGATGATGAAGGTACGCCAGGCCAGTACAACGTATTGATCGAAAACGGCGTGCTGAAAGGCTACATGCAGGACAAGCTCAACGCGCGTCTGATGGGCGTTGCGCCAACGGGTAACGGTCGTCGTGAATCCTACGCGCACCTGCCGATGCCGCGCATGACCAACACCTACATGCTGCCGGGTCAATCCACACCACAGGAGATCATCGAATCCGTTGATTACGGGATCTTCGCGCCAAACTTTGGCGGCGGCCAGGTGGACATCACCTCCGGTAAGTTTGTCTTCTCGACTTCAGAAGCCTACCTGATTGAGAAGGGCAAAGTGACCAAAGCGGTGAAAGGCGCGACGCTGATTGGCTCCGGTATTGAAGCCATGCAGCAGATCTCCATGGTCGGTAACGATCTCAAGCTGGATAACGGCGTGGGTGTCTGCGGCAAAGAGGGCCAGAGCCTGCCGGTTGGCGTCGGCCAGCCAACGCTGAAAGTGGACAGTTTAACGGTGGGCGGAACGGCCTGACCTGAACAGTCATGAAAAAATGGCGCTACTCTCGAGTAGCGCCATTTTTTTTAACGTAAGTTACCCAGCGGGATTTCCGGATCGGGTTCGTGAGTTATGCGATTACGCAAATCACGACGAATAATTTCGATCGACCAGAACCAGACCAGATGGCCCACGATCTCAGAGACGTGTTCGTACCACGGCAGTTCAAAAAGGGGTGGTGTAAGGCCCATCAGGGGGAATGAAATCATATGGACAAAAAGCTGGGCTAAAGCACCGGCGAGCAAACCTTGCCAGAGTTTAATTTTCGGGAAAACTTCAGCGACGATGCAATATCCTACGGCAAATACAATGGAGAAGATGATATGCGTGACGCCTACCCAGTTAAATATATGCCCGGCAAATGTATAAACTGCGGCGTTAGGATCGACCACACCTAACCAGTCGCGCAGAAATACATACGGCGGATTTAAAAAGTTGCGTGAGCAATCGATTTGAGTTGCCGCTCTAATTAATTGTTCTGGCCCGCACGCCCCGTTGAATAAATCGGTCGGGCTGCGTGGAGGAAGTGGAACCTCTGCGCCCCATTTTACAAACGCAGAGACAATCCCTGCAATCAAACCAATGAATACCGCGAGTCCGTAGCGCCTGCGTGAAGGCGGTGTTTGTTCAAAGAAATTCATTTTCTGGTCCTTGTTTAAAATGTTCCTGATAAATATTTGTTATTATTCTTGTGTGTAACAATAAAATAACAGCCTGAGTTTCAGACGACTTACAAGATAAATGGCGAGTGGCAAGAGTGTCAATTAACTATTCTTGATAGCAGGGAGGGGATATTCCTGAATTCCTGCTTATGAAACTCAGGAAATATTCATGCCAAATATAATTTCAGTCTTTAATTAATTACTCCTTCCTTCTTCCCCGCATACCCTGAAACAGCTCTGCGACTTCCACAAAATACTCGGTGAGGTAGTTAATGCAGACTTGCACTTTAAGCGGCAACTTATCTTTCTCGGTATATAACGCGTAGACCGGGCGTGGGTCGGACTGGTAGCGCGGGAACAGGATCTCCAGCTCGCCGCTGTTGATCTCTTTGATTACCCACATCAACGGTACGTAGGCAATTCCCGCCCCGGCAACCAGCCAGCGGGAGATAGTCATCGGGTCATTGGTGACAAACCGGCCCTCCGGCAGCAGTTTGGTGGAAAGCCCTTCCGGGGCAATCAGCTCAAATTCATTATCCGGGCGAACGCTGTATTCCAGCCATGAATGATTACTTAAATCGGCGGGCTTCTCCGGGACCCCGTACTGAGCCAGATAGTTTTTCGAGGCGCAAACCACCATCGGCATGCTGCCCAGCCGACGGGAGAAGAGGCTGGAGTCCTGCAGCGCACCAACGCGGATCACCACGTCCAGACCGTCGGCAATCAGGTCCGGGGCTGGAATGCCCGTCACCAGATTCACGGTTAATCCGGGATACTCTTTCAGCATTTCCGCCGTCATGGCAGCGAGAACATTTTGTGCCATAGTTGAAGAACACCCAATGCGCAGCGTGCCGATAGGCGTGTTATTAAAGGCGTAGAGCTGCTCGTGAACATCCTGCACTTCATGCAGCATGCGACGACAGCCCTGATAATAAATTTTACCGGCTTCCGTCAGTCCGATGCTGCGGGTGCTGCGGTTCAGCAGCTTCACCTGCAACTCATCTTCCAGTTTAGAGACGGTCTGGCTGATGGAAGAGACGCTCATTTGCAGCTGCCTGGCGGCGGCGGTAAACGAGCCAAGTTCAACCACTTTGGCAAACACCGACATGCGTTTTAAACGTTCCATTGTTCACTCTGGCTTAAAAGTGATTTAGATCACATATTATAGATAACAGCATAACAGTTACGTTAATATATTATTAATTACACAACGGCTGCGCCACTCTCGCCCGGCTTTTCCTGCTCTCCTGCGGCGGCGCGTGCTTAAAAATACTGTAGCCTGCACTCTCTCTAATCAAGGTCAACATGAGTCTGTTTCCCGTTATCGTGGTGTTCGGTCTGTCGTTCCCCCCGATCTTTTTCGAGCTTCTTTTATCACTGGCGATCTTCTGGCTGGTGCGCAAGGTGCTGGTCCCTACCGGGATCTACGATTTCGTCTGGCATCCTGCATTGTTTAACACCGCGCTGTATTGCTGCCTTTTTTATTTAATATCGCGCATGTTTGTCTGAGGTTGATGTGAAAACGCTAACAAGAAAAATCTCCCGCACTGCCATCACCATGGCGCTGGTTATCCTGGCGTTCATTGCCATTTTCCGCGCCTGGGTTTATTACACTGAATCACCGTGGACCCGCGATGCGCGTTTCAGCGCAGACGTGGTGGCGATAGCGCCTGATGTTGCTGGTCTTATCACCGCCGTTAACGTTCACGATAACCAGCTGGTGAAAAAAGATCAGGTGCTGTTCACCATCGACCAGCCCCGCTATCAGAAAGCGTTAGAAGAAGCGAACGCAGACGTAGCCTATTACCAGGCGCTGGCCGCGGAAAAACGTCGCGAAGCAGGGCGTCGTAATCAACTGGGCATCCAGGCGATGTCCCGTGAAGAGATTGATCAGTCCAATAACGTGCTGCAAACCGTGCTGCACCAGTTGGCGAAAGCGGAAGCGACGCGCGATCTGGCGAAGCTCGATCTGGAGCGTACCGTCATTCGTGCGCCTTCAGACGGCTGGATCACCAACCTGAACGTTTATGCCGGAGAATTTATCACGCGTGGATCTACCGCTGTGGCGCTGGTGAAGCAGAACTCTTTCTATGTCCTGGCTTATATGGAAGAGACCAAACTGGAAGGCGTCCGTCCGGGCTACCGCGCAGAGATCACGCCGCTTGGCAGCAATCGCGTCTTTAAAGGCACCGTTGACAGCGTTGCCGCAGGCGTGACCAACGCCAGCAGCACCAACGATACCAAAGGTATGGCCACGGTGGATTCCAATCTTGAGTGGGTCCGTCTGGCGCAGCGTGTGCCGGTGCGTATCCATCTCGATGAACAGCAGGGCAATCTGTGGCCTGCGGGCACCACGGCGACGGTTGTGATCACCGGTGAAAAAGACCGTGATGCCAGCCAGGATTCCATCTTCCGTAAAATCGCCCATCGCCTGCGCGAGTTTGGTTAATCGTTATGGGTATCTTTTCCATCGCCAGCCAGCACATCCGCTTCGCCGTGAAGCTGGCGTGCGCCATCGTGCTGGCGCTGTTTGTCGGTTTCCACTTCCAGCTGGAAACGCCCCGCTGGGCGGTGCTGACGGCGGCGATTGTCGCGGCAGGCCCTGCCTTTGCGGCGGGCGGTGAGCCTTACTCCGGCGCAATTCGTTACCGCGGGATGCTGCGCATCGTCGGGACGTTTATCGGCTGTATCGCCGCGCTCACCATTATCATTCTGATGATCCGCACGCCGCTGCTGATGATTATGGTGTGCTGTATCTGGGCAGGGTTTTGTACCTGGGTCTCCTCGCTGGTAAAGGTGGAAAACTCCTACGCATGGGGGCTTTCTGGTTACACCGCGCTGATTATCGTCATCACTATCCAGACCAATCCGCTACTTGCTCCACAGTTTGCTCTGGAGCGCTGTAGCGAGATTGTGATTGGTATCGTCTGCGCCATCGTCGCTGACCTGCTTTTCTCTCCGCGCTCCATCAAGCAGGAAGTGGATCGCGAGCTGGACGCGTTGATTGTGGCGCAGTATCAACTGATGCAGCTGTGTATTAAGCATGGCGACAGTGAAGAGGTCGACAAAGCCTGGAGCGGGCTGGTACGTCGCGCGCAGGCGCTGGAGGGGATGCGCAGCAACCTGAATATGGAGTCCTCACGCTGGTCCCGTGCTAACCGCCGACTGAAAGCGATTAACACCGTTGCATTAACGCTGATTACTCAGGCGTGTGAAACCTACCTGATTCAAAATACCCGTCCTGAAGTGATCACTGACACTTTCCGCGAGCTGTTCGCCGAGCCCGTCGAAACGGTGCAGGATGTGCATAAACAGCTTAAGCGTATGCGCAGGGTGATAGCGTGGACCGGGGAGCGTGACACGCCGGTAACGATTTACACCTGGGTTGGGGCGGCGACACGTTACCTGCTGCTGAAACGCGGCGTGATCGGCAATGCAAAAATCAGTGCCGCAGAAGAAGAGGTGCTACAGGGGGAAGTGGTGATCAAAGCGGAGTCGGCAGAGCGCCACCACGCGATGGTGAACTTCTGGCGTACCACGCTTGCCTGTATGCTTGGGACGTTGTTCTGGCTGTGGACCGGCTGGACGTCCGGTAGTGGTGCGATGGTGATGATTGCCGTTGTCACTTCGCTGGCGATGCGCCTGCCGAACCCGCGCATGGTCGCCATCGACTTCCTGTACGGGACGATTGCTGCACTGCCCATCGGGGCGCTCTATTTCCTGGTGATCATCCCGTCGACCCAGCAAAGCATGTTGCTGCTCTGCATTAGCCTTGCGGTCATGGCGTTCTTTATTGGTATCGAAGTTCAAAAACGCCGTCTGGGATCGCTGGGGGCGCTGGCGAGTACCATTAACATTATCGTGCTGGATAACCCGATGACGTTCCACTTCAGCCAGTTCCTCGACAGTGCGTTAGGGCAACTGGTGGGCTGCTTCCTGGCGATGATGGTGATCCTGCTGGTACGGGATAACTCGCAGGCGCGGACAGGTCGCGTGCTGCTGAACCAGTTTGTCTCCGCAGCCGTGTCGTCCATGACCACCAACACTGCGCGTCGCAGAGAGAACCATCTGCCTGCGCTCTATCAGCAGCTGTTTTTACTGCTCAATAAATTCCCTGGTGACATTGCGAAGTTCCGCCTGGCGTTAACCATGATCATTGCGCATCAGCGTCTGCGTAATGCGCCAGTGCCGATAAACGACGATCTGTCCGCGTTTCACCGCCAGTTGCGCCGTACTGCCGACCATGTGCTGTCTGCGTCCAGTGACGACAAAAGACGCCGTTACTTCCAGCAACTGCTGGAAGAGCTGGAGATATACCAGGAGAAGCTGCGCGTCTGGGAAGCCCCGCCTCAGGTGACCGAGCCGGTAGGTCGGCTGGTGGGGATGCTGCATCGCTATCAGAGTGCCCTTACGGATAACTGATGAATGTAAAAAACCGACGCCAGAAGCGTCGGTTTTTTTGTGGCTATACTTATTTCTGCAGGCTCTTACATTCAGAAAGGGAGGACACATGACTACCCAGGCTCTCCAGGACAACATCCTTTTTCAGAACGGATATTTGGTTAACGGCATCTGGAAAACACTCGACACCACCTTTGATGTGCTGAACCCGGCGACGGGCGAGGTGATCGCCAAAGTGGCAAAAGCGGGTAAAGCAGAAACCGAAGAGGCAATTGCCGCGGCGACGAAAGCCTTCCCCGCATGGCGCGCCAAAACCGCGAAAGAGCGTTCAACGATCCTCTACCGCTGGTATGAACTGATTATTGAGAATAAGCGCTGGCTCGGGCGGTTAATGACCACCGAACAGGGTAAGCCCCTGAAAGAGGCCGAGGGTGAAGTGGAGTATGCCGCCAGCTTTATTCAGTGGTTTGCCGAGCAGGCTAAACGCGCCAACGGTGAAATCATCCCGCCGATCAAACCCGGCTCCCGCATTCTGGCAACTCGCGAGCCTGTTGGCGTGGTTGCCGCTATTACGCCGTGGAATTTCCCGATGGCAATGCTCACCCGCAAGCTCGGCCCGGCGCTGGCGGCAGGGTGTACCGGCGTCATCAAACCCGCCAATAACACGCCGCTCAGCGCCTTCGCGCTACTGACGCTGGCAAAGCAGGCGGGTGTGCCGGACGGCGTCCTTAACGCGGTCGCGGGAAACACCTCTGAAATCAGCGATGCCATTATGGCCAGCCACGACGTGCGCAAAATTTCGTTCACCGGCTCGACTTCCGTCGGCAAAACGCTGGTACGCAACGCCGCAGAGACGATGAAAAAAGTCTCTATGGAGCTTGGCGGGAACGCGCCGTATATCGTCTTTGAAGACGCAGATATTGATGCCGCCGTTAAAGGGGCGATCGCGAATAAGTTCCGCAATGCCGGGCAGGTCTGCGTCAGCGTAAACCGCTTTTATATTCAGGAAACGGTTTACGACAAGTTTGTGAACCAGCTTGCCGACGCGGTGAATGCGCTGAAGGTCGGGAACGGTCTGGAGGAGGGCGTTGTCGTTGGCCCATTGATTGAGCCTTCTGCGGTTAACAAAGTGAAAGAGCACGTTGAAGATGCGGTTGCGAAAGGCGCTACCGTGCTGGCGGGTGGGAAACCACATGCGTTGGGCGGCAACTTCTGGACGCCGACGGTGCTTGGTGACTGCCACGAAGGGATGAAGCTGGCAGAAGAGGAGACGTTCGGCCCGGTGGCGGCCTGCTTCCGGTTTACGTCGGAAGATGAAGTGATTATGCGTGCCAACAATACGCCTTACGGGCTGGCGGCCTACTTCTATACCCAGAATTTGTCGCGCGTGTTCCGCGTCTCGCAGGCCATTGAGAGCGGTATGATTGGCATCAACGAATGTGCGGTATCTACAGAGCTGGGGCCTTTTGGCGGCGTAAAAGAGTCCGGGCTGGGCCGGGAAGGGTCGGTGCTGGGGCTGGAAGAGTTTCTGGAAGTCAAAACCCTGCATATCGGGGGATTATAATAGTCAGGGCGGCATCTGCCGCCCGCGGGGATTGGGTGGCTGGCAATGAAAATCTATACCTTTGATTTTGACGAGATCGACAGTCAGGATGACTTCTATCGCGAATTTATCCGGGCGTTTGACCTGGAGCGGGAAAGCGTCACCAATCTTGATACGCTGTGGGATGTGGTCACCGGTAGTCAGTTGCCGTTACCGCTGGAGATAGAGTTTATTCATCTGCCTGATAAGCTGCGCAGACGCTTTGGCGCGCTGATTTTGCTGTTTGATGAAGCAGAAGAAGAGCTGGAAGGGCAGCTACGTTTTAACGCGCGCCATTAACAAAAAAGCCCCTGACCGGGAGGCCAGGGGCAAGTCGTATGATGAGATACGACGAGGGTTTATTTATACAGTTCTGCCGTCGCATGCCAGTGGTCACCCTGATTCAGTTCGGTGACGCGATAGCTACTGGCTCCTGCTTTTTCAGCTTTAGCGGCCAGTGCCTGGCGGATATCCATTGGTGAACTTGCAACGGAAGTGACGGCGATGCTCCCCATTGGCTGCAGGTTTTCTGCCTGCTGAGCGTTAACCTGTTGCACGGCTGCGCTTGCGCCGAAAGAGAGAACAGAGGCCAGGCCGAGGGTAGCGATGATTAATTTGGTTTTCATAGTCTTTACTCCTGAAAAGGTTTTGCTCAACGGCGAGAAGGGTTGAACTGCTATTTTTATGCCTGGTGCCGTTGAGTGGAGAAGAATGTCTTCGGTATTACTAAAACTTATTTATACAGCTCAGCGGTTGCGTGCCAGTGGTCGCCGGTACGCGCTTCAATGATGCGATAAGATGACGCACCCTGTTCTTCCGCTTTTTTGTTCAGCATCTCATGCATGTCCATCGGAGATGTCCCGACAGCACCAACAGAAACCGTACCGATTGCCTGACGGGACTGCGCCTGATCGGCATTGATGGTATCGGCAGCGAAAGCACCGAATGACAGAACAGACAGGACGCTCAGCGTTGCTACAGTGGTTTTGATTTTCATGATTTTTACCTCGTCGAATTTTTTACTGGGGTCTTCGTTTCGTGACCCTCATCACAAAATTAAGTATACACTAATAACGCAAAAAATTAATACCAGACTAATTGTTTCAGTGGTAATTACGTGTTAACAGATATAATTTTTATAACCAAATTGCATAAAAATGGTCATTTTATCGACACAATGTTAGGTTATGTCTAAAAAAATCATATGGATATGAGGCTTTGATTTTTTGTGCGATTTATTGATGTGGTATTCACTGGAGGAATGTTAATGGCTGGTAAAAAGCACTATTTGTCAAAGGAAAGGGCGGCATAAAAAAGGGGAAAACGAGACGGGAGCAGAATGATCCCCGCAGCCAGACGCCACGGGGCGGCGAAATTACAGTTCCTGTTCGAACAGAACCAGAATTGCTTCGTAGAGATCTTTAACGGAGAAACCATTTGCCGGGGTGGTGAAGATCGTATCGTCACCGGCAATGGTGCCCAGAATACCTTCCGCTTTCCCTAACGAGTCCAGCAGGCGGGCAATCAGCTGCGCGGCACCGGGGCTGGTGTGGATTACCACAACAGCGTCGTTGTAGTCGATGTCCAGAACCAGATTCTTCAGCGGACTGGAGGTGGTCGGCACGCCAAGTTCAGCAGGCAGGCAATAGACCATTTCCATTTTGGCGTTACGGGTACGTACCGCGCCAAACTTGGTTAACATGCGGGAGACTTTCGACTGATTGATGTTTTCGAAGCCTTGTTCCTGCAACGCCTGAACAATTTCTCCCTGAGAACTGAATTTCTCTTCTTTGAGTAGCGCTTTAAACGCCTTTACTAATTCTTCTTGCTTAGACGAGCTTCGCATAAGTCACCCGGAATATGACGATAGAAACAACATTATTATGCATGTGGATGAATTTTTATGCAAACAATCTGCCAGGACCCAGGCTGAAATAATGTTATGAAAGGGAATGATTTTATCAGATTTCGTTATCGGAAAACATGCCTGGGTCACGCCGCGCAAATAAGCCTAAAAGTAAATTAAATGTTATCAAAATGATGTTGTTTTGGTGGCGTGGCAGGGTGTATTGTAACCCCCTCTTGATTCGTCGCCCCCGAGGGTATGCTTACGAGGGTGAAAAGCGCGTGACCTCAAATTCTTTAGCTTCGAAAATTGTAATTATTTACCTGCTGAATTATGGTCGCCGCAACGGAGTTACAGATACTTAAGTTAACCATAATAAGGAGTTTAGGATGAAAGTCGCAGTCCTCGGCGCTGCTGGTGGTATCGGCCAGGCGCTTGCCCTACTACTGAAAACCCAACTGCCTTCAGGCTCAGAACTCTCCCTGTACGATATTGCTCCGGTGACCCCAGGTGTGGCGGTTGACCTGAGCCACATCCCGACAGCTGTGAAAATCAAAGGCTTCTCCGGTGAAGATGCACGTCCTGCGCTGCAGGGTGCCGACGTTGTGCTGATCTCTGCAGGCGTGGCGCGTAAGCCTGGCATGGATCGTTCTGATCTGTTCAACGTCAACGCAGGCATCGTGAAAAACCTGGTGCAGCAGATCGCTGAAATTTGCCCGAAAGCCTGTATCGGTATCATCACCAACCCGGTGAATACCACGGTTGCTATCGCGGCAGAAGTGCTGAAGAACGCGGGTGTTTACGACAAGAACAAACTGTTTGGCGTGACCACGCTGGATATTATTCGCTCCAATACCTTCGTGGCTGAGCTGAAAGGCAAACAGCCTGGAGAAGTGGAAGTGCCGGTTATCGGTGGTCACTCTGGTGTGACAATTCTGCCTCTGCTGTCACAGATCCCAGGTGTGAGCTTCACCGATCAGGAAGTGGCTGACCTGACCAAACGCATCCAGAACGCGGGCACCGAAGTGGTGGAAGCGAAGGCGGGTGGCGGTTCTGCAACGCTGTCTATGGGCCAGGCGGCGGCACGTTTCGGTCTGTCTCTGGTTCGCGCACTGCAGGGCGAGAAAGGCGTGGTGGAATGCGCTTACGTTGAAGGCGACGGCGAACACGCCCGCTTCTTCTCTCAGCCGCTGCTGCTGGGCAAAAACGGTATCGAAGAACGTCAGCCTATTGGTAAGCTGAGCGCGTTTGAACAAAATGCGATGGAAGGCATGCTGGATACGCTGAAGAAAGATATCACCCTGGGCGAAGAGTTCGTTAACAAGTAACACGAACTGTCTCTTATAGGCCGGGTAAGCGTTCGCGCCACCCGGCAAAAAAACCGAAGCACTTACTGGCTTCGGTTTTTTTATGGCTGTCAGTTCGTTGCCGGGTATTCCTGAATCGTCACCTGAATCGTCAGCTTCTTATCATTACGCATGACTTCGACAGGGATGATTGAGCCAGGACGAATTTCTGCCACCTGGTCCATGGTCTCCAGCGCCGAAACCGCCGGAACGCCATTCACCGACACGATGACGTCGTTAACCTGAATACCCGCTGCTGCTGCCGGGCCACCAGGTGCCACTTCGTTGACCACAATCCCCTGGATCTGGTCGATACCGCCGCCCTGCGTATGCATTGGCGCAATCTCACGGCCGCCAATACCAATATAACCGCGGATCACGCGACCATCGCGGATCAGCTTATCCATAATCTTGGTGGCGAGCTGGAACGGAATGGCAAAGCCGATCCCTTCCGGTGTCTCGCCGTCGTTGCTCTTATCAAATGAGAGCGTGTTGATGCCCATCAGTTCGCCGAGCGAATTGACCAGCGCACCGCCGGAGTTACCGTGGTTAATCGACGCATCGGTCTGCAGGAAGTTTTGCCGCCCTGACGGGTTCAGGCCGATTCGACCGGTGGCGCTGATAATCCCCTGGGTGATGGTTTGCCCCAGGTTGTATGGGTTACCGATAGCCAGCACCACGTCGCCGATGTGCGGTGTCCGTTTACGGTTAATTGGGATGGTCGGCAGCCCGCCCGTGGCGTTGATCTTCAGTACCGCGAGGTCCGTCAGGCTGTCGGAGCCAACCAGTAGGGCCTCAAACACGCGGCCATCCTGCAATGCGACGATAATCTGGTCAGCATCGTTGATCACGTGTTTGTTGGTAATAATGTAGCCGCGATCGTCCATAATCACGCCGGAGCCGAGTGTGCGGATCTCCAGCTGGTTATGAGCCGAGCTGTTGAGACCACGGTTATAGACGTTTACCACGGCAGGCGCAGCACGGCGAACGGCCTGATTATAGGTGGCAGGCGTTTCATCCGCGCTGTCGAACTGGGGGGCCGTCAGCTTGCTAAACTGACGCAAAGACGGCATAGCCACTAACAGCAGGCCGGCAACGATCAAACCAATGACAATTGAACGAAAGAGCTTTACAAGCATGATGCGCGTATCGTTAAAAAAGGAACGGTTTGCAGCATAACATGAGTTATCCGGACATCACACGTAGCGGCGATGTCCGGAGTCGCAAATGCTTAACGCAGTAAAATGTAGATTGTGTCGTTGCCACGAATAATCTGCAGGGCAATGACCGTCGGTTTACTTTCCAGCACCTTGCGCATCTCCGCGATAGACTGCACGCGAGTGCGGTTTACGCCAATAATGACGTCGTCCTGATGCAAGCCAGCCTGTGCGGCAGGGCTACTCTTCTCGACGGTATCGACGGTAATGCCTTTCGTGCCGTCTTTCAGTTGCCCGTCGCTCAGCGTCGCCCCCTGCAGCGCCGGGGCGATAAGCTCTGCGCTGGCAGAAGAGGAGGTGCTCTTATCCAGCGTCACTTCCACGTCCAGCGGCTTACCGTCGCGAATCAGACCCAGCTTCACTTTCGCGCCAGGTTCTGTGGTAGCGATACGCGAGCGCAGCTCCGCGAAGCTGCTGAGCGGCTTATCGTTCAGGCTGACAATCACATCACCGGATTTCACGCCCGCTTTGGCAGAGCCGGAGTTCGGCAGCACTTCGCTGACAAATGCCCCACGCTGGACGTTGACGTTAAAGGCTTTGGCGATATCCGCGCTCATCTCCATCCCTTTGATGCCCAGCAGCCCGCGTTTGACTTCGCCAAACTGAATTAACTGCTGAGACAGGGTTCTGGCCATATTGCTCGGGATGGCAAATCCAATCCCAATACTGCCGCCGCCCGGTGCCAGAATGGCGGTGTTGATACCGATCAGCTCCCCGTTAAGGTTAAGCAGCGCACCGCCTGAGTTGCCGCGGTTGATAGAGGCATCGGTCTGGATAAAGTTTTCCAGCCCTTCCAGATTCAGACCACTGCGCCCCAGCGCGGAGACAATCCCGGAAGTGGCGGTCTGGCCTAAACCGAACGGGTTACCGACGGCAACGGCAAAATCACCGACGCGCAGTTTGTCCGAGTCCGCGATTGTAATCTGCGTCAGGTTACTCGGGTTCTGCACCTGCAGCAGCGCGATGTCGCTCTGGTCATCGCCGCCGATCAGTTTGGCGTCAAATTCGCGACCATCGTTCAACTGGACGCTGATCTTATCCGCCTGGCTGATCACGTGGTTATTGGTCAGGATATAGCCTTTAGCCGCATCAATGATCACGCCTGAGCCCAGCCCTTCAAAAGGCTGAGCCTGCTGGTCAGGTGTTTCATCGCCAAAATATTTCTTCAACTCTTCCGGTACGCGCTGGCTTTGCCGTGCCGTCCCTTCGACCTTCACGCTGACCACGGCGGGCAACACTTTCTCCAGCATCGGCGCAAGGCTAGGAATAGCCGCTTGCCCCGGAACCTGTGAAGGCAATGACGCGGCGGCAGGGAAAGAGGCCGAGAGAGATAACCCGACACTTAACGCTAAGGCGCTCAACAGCTGGTTTTTTTTCTTCATCGATGCTGACTCTCGTATCCTGGAATGAAAGAAGAACGGCCCAAAAACATCTTGATGTTATTGAATTTTAAACCGCTGAACAATGAGGTATTTGACTAAATAATAGCTGGGGACGGAAAGAAAAGACGGGCGCAACAGATGCGCCCGTAAAATATATTCAGGTTGTGCGATTAATCGCGTTTTGCGCCACCGCGCAGCAGGCCGGATGCACCGTCAGAATAGTCGCGTGGCATCTGAACCGGAGCCTGATCGTTACCCGCTTCGGAGTCTGCCAGACGGTTGCGGAACGGGTTGGTTTCCGCCGTCATTTCCGGCAGCAGGCTGCTGGAGCTTTTCGCCATGTGTTGATACAACTGGCGATAATCTGTTGCCATGTTGTCCAGCAGCTCGGCGCTACGGGCAAAGTGGCTGACCAGCTCTTCGCGGTACTCTTCCAGCTCGGCTTTGTTCTTTTCCAGTTCGTACTGCAGTGACTGCTGCTGACGCAATTTGCGATTACCGAAACGCATGGCCACAGCACCGATGATGATGCCGACGACTAAACCGATTAGCGCATATTCCCAGGTCATGAACTTCTCCCGTTGTCTTGTTGTTCCGTAGGGTGTTGGCTCGGCTCCTGCCTGTGCCTGATAATGCCACTATAACCGCTATTTCCGCAGAAGTGGAATCCTGACGTATCATCGCGTAGTGTAGAACGGCCTTTTTTTCATCAGTCGTGCTCGCTGGTGAGGTTTGATTGAAGGAATAACAACACTATTATGCAAAGCCTGTCCCCCGCATCGCGATATCAACATGCCCTGAATGAGGGTTCATACCAGCCAGATAACGTTCAACGTGACGCGGTTAACCGCCTGGATACGATTTATCAGGCGCTCACGGCAAAACCTGCGGAAGAAGCGCAAAGCAGCGGCCTGAAGGCGGTTTTCGGTCGATTGCTCGGAAAAAAAGAGCCACTGGCTAACGCTCCGGTGCGTGGCTTATATATGTGGGGCGGCGTTGGTCGAGGCAAAACCTGGCTGATGGACATGTTCTACCAGAGCCTGCCGGGAACGCGAAAACAGCGTCTGCACTTCCACCGTTTTATGCTGCGGGTTCATGAAGAGCTGACGGCGCTGCAGGGCAAAAGCGATCCGCTGGAGATCGTGGCCGACCGCTTCAAGGCCGAAACCGACGTGCTCTGTTTTGATGAATTTTTTGTCTCCGATATCACGGATGCCATGCTGCTGGGCGGCCTGATGAAAGCGCTGTTTGCGCGCGGCATTACCCTGGTGGCGACGTCAAACATTCCGCCGGATGAGCTTTACCGCAACGGCCTGCAGCGGGCACGCTTCCTGCCTGCGATTGATGCCATTAAGCAGCACTGCGACATTATGAACGTGGATGCGGGCGTGGACTACCGCCTGCGCACGTTAACGCAGGCCCATCTGTGGCTCTCGCCGTTGAATGCCGAAACCACAAACCAGATGGATAAACTGTGGCTGGCGCTGGCCGGGGCGAAACGCGATAACGCGCCGGTGCTGGAGATTAACCATCGTCCGTTACAAACGTTGGGTGTGGAGAATCAAACGCTCGCCGTCTCCTTCGCTACGCTCTGTGTGGATGCGCGCAGCCAGCATGATTACATTGCGCTTTCGCGACTCTTCCACACCGTGATGCTGCTGGAGGTTCCGGTGATGACGCCGCTTATGGAAAGTGAGGCGCGCCGTTTCATTGCGCTGGTGGATGAGTTTTATGAGCGCCACGTTAAGCTGGTGGTCAGCGCCGAGGTGCCTTTATATGAGATCTACCAGGGCGAGCGGCTGAAGTTTGAGTTCCAGCGCTGCCTCTCACGCCTGCAGGAGATGCAAAGCGAGGAGTACCTGAAGCGTGAGCATATGCCATAATAAAGGCTACCCTCTCCCACGGGGAGAGGGGCTGGGGGTGAGGGCACCAGACCTTAATAAATGCCACCCTCTCCCTGTGGGAGAGGGGTTGGGGGTGAGGGCACCAGACCGCACAAACTTGCCCTCCGAAAAACCCATTCCAAATCACATTTAAGGGTCGATCTTTGACCTCAACTTCTCTATAATCTTGCGACCCCACGTTACGAGAAGGTTTTTTTCCCGAAACTTTCTATGTGTCGGCATGAGCTATTCGAAGGGGTAGGTTTGCCGGACTTTGTCGTGTGAACCTCAACTGACTAAACGTTTGGGTGTTCACCAACGTGTAACTTATTATTTGGGTAAGCTTTTAATGAAAACTTTTACAGCTAAACCAGAAACCGTACAGCGCGACTGGTATGTTGTTGACGCGACCGGTAAAACTCTGGGCCGTCTGGCTACTGAACTGGCTCGTCGCCTGCGCGGTAAGCATAAAGCGGAATACACTCCGCACGTTGATACCGGTGATTACATCATCGTTCTGAACGCTGACAAAGTTGCTGTTACCGGCAACAAGCGTACTGACAAAGTGTACTATCACCACACTGGCCACATCGGTGGTATCAAACAAGCGACCTTTGAAGAGATGATTGCCCGCCGTCCTGAGCGTGTGATTGAAATCGCGGTTAAAGGCATGCTGCCAAAAGGCCCGCTGGGTCGTGCTATGTTCCGTAAACTGAAAGTTTACGCTGGCAACGAGCACAACCACGCGGCACAGCAACCGCAAGTTCTTGACATCTAATCGGGATTATAGGCAATGGCTGAAAATCAATACTACGGCACTGGTCGCCGCAAAAGTTCCGCAGCTCGCGTGTTCATCAAACCGGGCAGTGGTAAAATCGTTATCAACCAACGTTCTCTGGAACAGTACTTCGGTCGTGAAACTGCCCGCATGGTAGTTCGCCAGCCGCTGGAACTGGTTGATATGGTAGAAAAACTGGATCTGTACATCACCGTTAAAGGTGGTGGTATCTCCGGTCAGGCAGGTGCGATCCGTCACGGTATCACCCGCGCTCTGATGGAGTACGACGAATCCCTGCGTTCTGAACTGCGTAAAGCTGGCTTCGTTACTCGTGACGCGCGTCAGGTTGAACGTAAGAAAGTGGGTCTGCGTAAAGCACGTCGTCGTCCACAGTTCTCCAAACGTTAATCATTTTCTGCTCACGCAGAACGATTGGCGAAAAACCCGCTTCGGCGGGTTTTTTTATGGATAATGCGTAGGTTATCCACAATATCAATGCATATATCTCCTCTTTTTCCACATTTCCAGAATCCCCTCACCACAAAGCCATCAAAATCTGGTAAACTATCATCCAATTTTCTGCCCAAATATCGGTGAATACTCGGTTTTTGTTCGATTCTTGAACAATGTGTCTTCTCTGGGATGGGCGATACATCATCTGGCTGGCCTCGTTGGGCCAGTAGCAGTAAAAATTCTGAATATACCTGGAGGTTTTCATGGCTGTCGCTGCCAACAAACGTTCGGTAATGACGCTGTTTTCTGGTCCTACTGACATTTATAGCCATCAGGTTCGTATCGTGCTGGCCGAGAAGGGTGTCAGTTTTGAGATCGAGCATGTGGAAAAGGATAACCCGCCTCAGGATCTGATCGATCTCAATCCGAGCCAAAGTGTACCGACGCTGGTGGATCGCGAGCTGACCCTGTGGGAATCCCGTATCATTATGGAATATCTGGATGAGCGTTTCCCGCATCCGCCACTGATGCCTGTTTACCCGGTTGCACGTGGTGAAAGCCGCCTGTACATGCAGCGTATCGAGAAAGACTGGTATACGCTGATGAACGTGATCGTTAACGGTTCCTCTTCTGAAGCGGATGCTGCACGTAAACAACTGCGTGAAGAGCTGCTGGCCATTGCGCCAGTGTTTGGACAGAAGCCTTTCTTCCTGAGCGACGAGTTCAGCCTGGTGGATTGCTACCTGGCTCCGCTGCTGTGGCGTCTGCCTGTTCTGGGCGTAGAGTTCAGTGGCCCTGGCGCGAAAGAGCTGAAAGGCTACATGACTCGCGTATTTGAACGCGATTCCTTCCTGGCATCTTTAACTGAACCGGAACGTGAAATGCGTCTCGGCCGAGGCTAATGACTGTGGAAATGTCACAACTTTCACCACGCCGTCCGTATCTGCTGCGCGCCTTCTATGAATGGCTGCTGGATAACCAGCTCACGCCGCACCTGGTTGTGGATGTGACGTTGCCGGGCGTGCTGGTTCCGATGGAATACGCACGCGACGGACAGATTGTGCTGAATATCGCGCCACGCGCGGTGGGTAACCTTGAGCTGGCGAACGACGAAGTGCGCTTTAACGCGCGTTTCGGCGGTGTGCCGCGTCAGGTTTCCGTGCCGCTGGCTGCGGTGCTGGCTATCTACGCGCGTGAAAACGGTGCGGGTACTATGTTTGAGCCGGAAGCGGCTTATGATGAAGAAGGTGCCAGCCTGAATGACGATGACGCCTCCGGTGAACGCGAAAGCGACACGGTGATGTCTCTGATCGATGGCGACAAACCCGATCATCACGACGACAACGACCCTGATGACGATCCGCCGCCACGCGGTGGCCGACCGGCATTGCGCGTTGTGAAATAATCAAACAGGCCCGTTGGGCCTGTTTTGCTTTCTGCCCCTTTTCGCCACCTGTTATTTCCTGTGTTATGATGAATTTTTCTTCCTTTCCGGCACCGGACTGCAATGAAACCGACTGATCTTAAAGCTGAAAACTCTGATGAAACCATTGGCCGCAGCCTGCGGCGTCGTCCGCTTGCGCGTAAAAAGCTGTCTGACATGGTGGAAGAAGAGCTGGAGCAGATGATCCGCCGGAAGGAATTTGCGCAGGGAGAACAATTGCCCTCCGAGCGTGAACTGATGGAGTTCTTCAACGTGGGTCGCCCGTCCGTGCGTGAAGCGCTGGCGGCACTCAAGCGTAAAGGCCTGGTGCAGATCAATAACGGCGAACGCGCACGTGTCACGATGCCCTCTGCCGATACCATTATCAGTGAACTTTCCGGCATGGCGAAAGATTTCCTGACTCAGCCCGGCGGCATTGCCCATTTTGAGCAGTTGCGCCTGTTCTTTGAGTCCAGTCTTGTGCGCTTTGCCGCTGAATTTGCCACTGACGAGCAAATCGATCGCCTGACAAAAGCGCTGGAGATCAACAGCCAGTCGCTGGACGACAACACGCTGTTTATTCGCTCCGATGTTGATTTTCACCGCGTGCTGGCAGAGATCCCCGGCAATCCGATCTTCAACGCGATCCACGTTGCGTTGCTGGACTGGCTGATTGCCGCGCGTCCTAAAGTGCCGGATGCCGAGCTGTACCAGCACAACGAAGTCAGTTATCGCCAGCACATTGCGATCGTTGATGCGATCCGCCGCCGCGATCCCGATGAAGCCGATCGCGCTTTACAAACCCATCTCAATAGCGTTTCTGCTACCTGGCACGCCTTCGGTCAGAGTTCCAAAGCCAAAAAATAACGATCCTTTAGTGAAGCAGATCGCAATATAAGCGTTCTGTATTCCACTGCTGCTAAAATGATCTGGTATAACAGGTATAAAGGTATATCGTTAAAACACACCCGTTATCATCTGAGGTATTTATGGCAACGCAATTACGCGGCGTAATGGCCGCACTTCTGACCCCGTTTAACCATCAGCAAACGCTGGATAAAGAGAGCCTGCGCCGCCTTGTGCAGTTCAATATTGCGCAGGGCATCGACGGTCTGTATGTCGGCGGCTCGACGGGGGAAGCCTTTGTACAAAGCCTTTCCGAACGCGAGGAGGTCATGGAGATCGTCGCGGAGGAGGCGAAAGGGAAAATTACCTTAATCGCCCATGTCGGCTGCGTCAGCACGGCGGAAAGCCAGCAGCTGGCAACGGCTGCCGCGCGTTTTGGCTTTGACGCTGTGTCCGCCGTCACACCGTTTTACTATCCCTTCAGCTTTGAAGAACATTGCGACCACTACCGTGCAATTATTGATTCGGCGGATGGTTTGCCGATGGTGGTTTATAACATTCCGGCGTTAAGCGGCGTGAAGTTAACTCTGGATCAGATCAACACGCTGGTGACGCTGCCGGGTGTGGGCGCGCTGAAGCAAACCTCTGGCGATCTGTTCCAGATGGAGCAGATCCGCCGCGCGCATCCGGATCTGGTGCTTTACAACGGCTACGACGAGATCTTCGCCTCCGGCCTGCTGGCGGGGGCAGACGGTGGGATCGGCAGCACCTACAACATTATGGGCTGGCGCTATCAGGCGATCGCCAAAGCGGTCCGAGAGGGAGATAACGTCACCGCACAACGCTTGCAAAGCGAGTGCAATAAGGTCATCGATCTGCTGATCAAAGCTGGTGTCTTCCGTGGGCTAAAAACGGTACTGCACTACATGGACGTGATCTCCGTGCCGCTGTGCCGTAAGCCATTTGCCCCTGTGGACGAAAAATTCGTGCCGGAGCTGAAAGCCCTGGCAGAGCAATTAATGGCGGAAAAACGCTAACGCATTGCCGGAGGGCGCTTCGCCGATCCGGCCTACAAAAACGCGATACGTAGGCCGGGTAAGGCGCAGCCGCCATCCGGCAAAACGACAAAAAATCGTCGGGAGAGTGAAATGAGTAAGTCTACCCAAAGCATCCCGTGGTACCGCCATCTTACCCGTCCGCAGTGGCGTGCGTTCTCCGCCGCCTGGCTGGGATACCTGCTTGATGGCTTCGATTTTGTATTGATTGCTTTAGTGCTGACAGAAGTAAAAAGTGAATTTGGCCTCACAACGGTGGAAGCCGCGAGCCTGATTTCGGCAGCCTTTATTTCACGCTGGTTCGGTGGGCTGTTGCTGGGGGCGATGGGCGATCGCTATGGCCGTAAGCTGGCGATGATCACCAGTATTGTCCTCTTCTCCTGCGGTACGCTGGCCTGTGGCTTTGCGCCGGGCTACGTCACCATGTTTATCGCCCGTATGGTCATTGGTATGGGGATGGCAGGCGAGTACGGCTCCAGTGCAACCTATGTTATTGAAAGCTGGCCGAAGCACCTGCGTAATAAGGCGAGCGGCTTTTTGATCTCCGGTTTCTCCGTCGGTGCCGTGGTGGCCGCTCAGGTCTACAGTCTTGTTGTGCCCGTGTGGGGTTGGCGTGCGTTGTTCTTTATCGGCATCCTGCCCATCGTGTTTGCGCTGTGGCTGCGTAAAAACATTCCTGAAGCGGAAGACTGGAAAACGAAGCACGAAGGCAAAGCGCCGGTGCGCACGATGGTTGATATCCTTTACCGTGGCAAATACCGCGTAATCAATATTGTGATGACGCTGTTTGCCGGTACTGCGCTGTGGTTCTGTTTTGCCGGTGAGCTTAACAACGCAGGGCTGGTGGTCATTCTCGGCCTGCTGTGCGCCATCGTCTTTATCAGTTTTATGGTGCAAAGCAGCGGCAAGCGCTGGCCGACGGGCGTTACGCTGATGGTTGTTGTCCTGTTTGCCTTCCTCTACTCATGGCCGATTCAGGCGCTGCTCCCGACTTATCTCAAAACCGAACTGGCATACGACCCGTCAACGGTGGCGAAAGTCCTGTTCTTTAGCGGGTTCGGCGCGGCGGTGGGGTGCTGCGTGGGCGGCTTCCTCGGCGACTGGCTGGGCACGCGCAAGGCTTACGTCTGCAGCCTGCTGGCTTCGCAATTGCTGATCGTTCCCGTATTTGCGATCGGCGGTGCAAATGTCTGGGTTCTGGGCCTGCTCCTCTTTTTCCAGCAGATGCTGGGGCAGGGGATCTCCGGAATATTACCTAAACTTATCGGCGGCTATTTCGATACCGACCAGCGTGCCGCCGGGCTGGGCTTTACGTACAACGTGGGCGCGCTGGGTGGGGCGATTGCACCGGTAATCGGGGCTTTGCTGGCTCAGAATATGGAGCTGGGCACGGCGCTTGGCTCACTCTCCTTTGGCCTGACGTTTGTGGTGATCCTGCTTATCGGTCTGGATATGCCTTCACGCGTTCAGCGCTGGATCAGGCCGGAAGCGCTGCGAACGCACGATGCTATCGACGGCAAACCGCTGAGTGGCGCTTTCTCAGCGGGCAGTGTCAAAAGCGAGCAGGTGGTGAAATGACGACGCTGGCGATTGATATTGGCGGAACAAAGCTCGCCGCTGCCTTGCTGGAGGGGAACAGTCTGTTGATGCGCAGGGAGTGCCCAACCCCCGCCAGCTATACGCCGGGGGCGCTGGAGGAGGCGCTACGCACCCTGATTTTACCGTTGGTTACCCACGCCCGACGCGTGGCGGTGGCATCAACCGGGATTATTCACAACGGAATACTGACCGCCATTAATCCGGCCAATCTGGGCGGGCTGGCGCACTTTCCGCTGGTCGCATTTCTGGAGGAGACCACGCAATTACCGGTGATGGCGATAAACGACGCGCAGGCTGCTGCCTGGGCTGAGTTCTGCGCGTTGCCCAATGATGACGACATGGTCTTTCTAACGGTTTCAACCGGCGTGGGCGGTGGCATTGTCCTCAATGGAAAGCTGCAGACGGGCAGCGGCGGTCTGGCCGGGCATCTGGGGCATACGCTGGCCGATCCTGCCGGGCCGCTGTGCGGTTGCGGGCGAAGAGGTTGCGTAGAGGCCATTGCGTCCGGGCGCGGCATTGCCGCCCAGGCGCAGGGCGAACTGGCCGGTCTGGATGCGAAAGCAATTTTCAACCTGGCGACAGAAGGCGTTCCGCAGGCACGCAAGCTGGTGGCGTATTCTGCACAAACGCTGGCGCGCCTTATCGCCGACGTTAAAGCCGTCACCGACTGTCAGATAGTTGTGGTCGGCGGCAGCGTGGGACTGGCAGAAGGGTATTTGCCGTTGGTGGCTGAGTATCTCGCGCAGGAGCCCGCTGTTTATCAGGTCGCACTTCGGTCGGCCCACTATCGACACGACGCCGGGCTGTTGGGTGCGGCACTGTTAGCACAAGGAGACGCATGATGATAATGGGAGAGCTGCAGTCGCTGGCATCATCTGGCTTACCTGAAGCACTGGTGAATGCGCTAACGCTGGCCGTCGCCGCGCGGCCTCAGGAGAAAGCCCCAGGGCATTACGAACTGCAGGGTGAAGAGGTTTTTATGAACGTCATGCAGTTTGCCACGCAACCGCCGGAGCAGAAAAAAGCCGAGTTGCACGAGCAGTATATTGATATCCAGCTGCTGTTAACCGGAGAAGAACGCATTCTGTTTGGCGTTGCGGGTTCTGCGCGTGAGTGCGAGGAGATGCATCACGATGAAGATTATCAGCTTTGCAGCCGCATTGATGGTGAGCAATCGATGGTGTTGAAACCGGGGATGTTCGTGGTCTTTATGCCCGGAGAGCCGCATAAGCCAGGGTGTATTGTGGGAACAGCGGGAGAGATTAAAAAAGTCGTTGTGAAGGTTCGTGCCAGCCTGTTGACTGCATAAAAAAAGCCGGATGGAGATCCATCCGGCTTGTCTTTTACACTTCCAGGTAGTTCAAAATACCGTCTGCCGCTTTACGCCCTTCGGCAATCGCTGTTACCACCAGGTCAGAGCCGCGAACGATATCGCCACCCGCGAAGATTTTCGGATTGCTGGTCTGGAACGCGTTGTCGCTGCCTTCTGGCGCGATAATACGGCCCTGAGAATCCAGCTCAACGCTATGCTTCGCCAGCCATTCCATGCTGTGAGGACGGAAACCGAACGCCATTACGACCGCATCTGCCGGGATCACGTGCTCAGAGCCGGCTACGATTTCTGCACGACGGCGGCCTTTTGCATCCGGTGCACCCATCTCCGTGCGCGCCATTTTCACGCCGCTCACTTTGCCATTGGCATTCACTTCAATGCCCAGAGGCTGGATGTTGAACTGGAACTCCACGCCCTCTTCACGCGCGTTTTTCACTTCGCGTTTCGAGCCCGGCATGTTCTCTTCGTCACGGCGGTAAGCACAGATAACATGTGCCGCATTCTGACGAATGGAGGTGCGCACGCAGTCCATCGCGGTATCACCCCCGCCCAGTACCACCACGCGTTTGCCTTCCATGCTGACGAAAGGTTCATCGACCGTTTCGCCGTAACCCATAATCTGTTTGGTGTTGGCAATGAGGAACGGCAGCGCGTCGTACACGCCCGGTGCATCTTCGTTCTCCAGACCGCCGCGCATGGACTGATAGGTGCCCACGCCGAGGAATACGGCGTCGTAATCCTTCAGCAGATCGTCGAGCTGCACGTCGCGGCCCACTTCTACGTTCAGTTTGAACTCAATGCCCATACCGGTGAAGATTTCACGGCGGCGGGTCATGACCTCTTTTTCCAGCTTGAAGGCCGGGATACCGAAGGTCAGCAGACCGCCGATTTCCGGATGGCGGTCAAAGACCACCGCCTTCACGCCGTTACGGGTCAGCACGTCCGCACAGGCCAGGCCAGCAGGACCCGCACCGATGATTGCCACGCGCTTGTCGGTTTGACGCACGCCGGTCATATCCGGACGCCAGCCCATCTCGAACGCTTTATCGTTGATATAGCGCTCGATGTTGCCGATGGTCACCGCGCCAAACTCGTCGTTCAGCGTACAGGAGCCTTCACAAAGACGGTCCTGAGGACACACGCGGCCGCATACTTCCGGCAGGGTGTTGGTCTGGTGAGACAGCTCGGCGGCTTCAAAAATACGCCCTTCGTTGGCGAGCTTCAGCCAGTTCGGGATGTAGTTGTGTACCGGACATTTCCATTCGCAGTAAGGGTTACCGCAGGACAGGCAGCGGTCTGCCTGTGCTTTGGCCTGGCCTTCTGAAAACGGCTCATAGATTTCAACAAATTCAATTTTACGGATCTTCAGCGGTTTCTTTGGCGGATCAACACGCTGCAGGTCGATAAACTGGTATACGTTCTGGCTCATCTGAATTCCTTACTGCGCCTGCACACGCAGCTCTGCTGCGCTACGACTACGGTGACCCAACAGGGCTTTAACATCGCTGGACTTCGGTTTAACCAGCGCGAATTTCGCAGAGAATGCTGGCCAGTTCGCCAGGATCTCTTCGCCGCGCGAAGAACCGGTATGCTGCACGTGTTCGGTAATCAAACCGCGCAGGTGTTCTTCGTGGATAGCCAGCGTATCAACGTCCAGCACTTCCACCAGTTCCGGGTTCACGCGTTTGCGGAACTCACCGTCTTCATCCAGGACGTACGCAAAACCGCCCGTCATGCCTGCGCCAAAGTTCACGCCGGTTTTACCCAGGACGCAAACAATCCCGCCCGTCATGTATTCACAGCCGTTATCGCCAATGCCTTCGACCACGGTGATGGCACCGGAGTTACGCACCGCAAAACGCTCACCCGCACGGCCCGCAGCAAACAGACGTCCGCCGGTTGCGCCGTACAGACAGGTGTTGCCAATGATGCTGGCTTCGTGGCTACGGAAGGCCGAGCCGACCGGAGGACGCACTGCCAGCAGACCGCCCGCCATGCCTTTACCGACGTAGTCGTTGGCATCACCGGTCAGGTACAACTCAACGCCGCCCGCGTTCCATACGCCGAAGCTCTGGCCTGCTGTACCACTGAAGTGCGCGGTAATCGGATCGGCTGCCAGCCCCTGGTCACCGTGCGTCTGCGCGATGTAGCCAGAGAGTGACGCACCGACAGAGCGGTCAGTGTTGCGGATATCAAACCAGAACGTTTTGCTCTGCTTCTCGTCCACGTACGGCTTCGCCTGCTGCAGTAATTGCGCGTTCAGCACGCCGTTGTCGAACGGCGGGTTGTTCTCGGTGCAGTAGACCGCTTTGCCTGGGTGTGGCTGCGCGGTTTCCAGCAATTTGCTCAGCTCCAGCTTCTGCTGTTTAGCCGTGAAGCCTTCCAGCTCTTTCAGCAGGTCAGTTCTGCCAATCAGATCTACCAGACGTTTCACGCCCAGCTGCGCCATCAGCTCGCGGGTTTCGCGGGCGATGAAGTCAAAGTAGTTGGTCACTTTGAACGGCAGGCCGTGATAATGGTTCTTACGCAGCTTCTCGTCCTGGGTCGCAACACCGGTTGCGCAGTTGTTCAGGTGGCAAATACGCAGGTATTTACAGCCGAGTGCCACCATCGGGCCCGTGCCGAAGCCAAAGCTCTCCGCACCCAGAATCGCGGCTTTGATGATGTCGAGGCCGGTTTTCAGGCCACCGTCCACCTGCAGGCGGATCTTGTGACGCAGGCCGTTAGCCACCAGCGCCTGCTGGGTTTCCACCAGGCCAAGCTCCCACGGACAACCCGCATATTTCACGGAGGAGAGCGGGCTTGCACCGGTACCACCGTCATAACCGGCGATGGTGATCAGGTCGGCATAGGCTTTCGCCACGCCGGTCGCGATGGTGCCAACGCCCGGTTCAGATACCAGCTTCACGGAGATCATCGCTTTCGGGTTGACCTGTTTCAGGTCGAAAATCAGCTGCGCCAGGTCCTCGATAGAGTAAATATCGTGGTGCGGCGGCGGGGAGATCAGCGTCACGCCCGGCACGGAATAGCGCAGTTTGGCGATGTACGGCGTGACTTTATCACCCGGTAACTGACCGCCTTCGCCCGGTTTAGCACCCTGAGCGACTTTAATCTGAATGACATCGGCGTTAACCAGGTACGCTGGCGTCACGCCAAAGCGACCGGATGCCACCTGCTTGATGCGGGACACTTTGTTGGTGCCGTAGCGAGCAGGATCTTCACCACCTTCGCCGGAGTTGGAGTTGCCGCCGATGCTGTTCATGGCTTCCGCCAGCGCTTCGTGGGCTTCCGGGCTCAGCGCGCCGATGGACATCGCAGCGGTATCGAAGCGTTTGAACAGCTCAGACGCTGGCTCAACATCGTCAATACTGACCGCGTCATCACCCGGATTCAGGGCAATGAGGTCGCGCAGCGTCGCCGCCGGACGGTTGTTCACCAGCGCGGCGTACTGCTGATAATCACTGTATTCACCACTCTGAACCGCCTGCTGCAGCGTGCGCACCACGTCCGGGTTGTAGGCGTGGTATTCGCCACCGTGAACGTATTTCAGCAGGCCGCCCTGATCCAGCGGCTTACGCGCCAGCCATGCGCGTTTTGACAGATTGACCAGATCCTGCTGGAAGTCAGCAAAACCGGCCCCGCCGATACGGCTGATCACGCCCTGGAAGCAAAGATTTGCCACGTCGTCATGCAACCCGACCGCTTCAAACAGCTTCGAGCAGCGGTAAGAGGCGATGGTTGAGATGCCCATTTTGGACATGATCTTGTACAGACCTTTGTTGATGCCGTTACGGTAGTTCAGCATCACCGCACGGTAATCCTTGTCGATCGCGCGGGTGTCGACCAGACGGGCCAGCGTTTCGTAGGCAAGGTACGGGTAGATTGCCGTCGCACCAAAGCCTAGCAGCACAGCAAAGTGGTGCGGGTCGCGCGCGCTTGCGGTTTCAACAATGATGTTGGCGTCGCAGCGCAGGCTCTTGTCCACCAGACGCGTCTGGATAGCACCCACTGCCATTGGCGCAGGCACCGGCAGGCGGTTTTTCGCGATGTTGCGGTCAGACAGCACCAGCAGAACCGTACCGTTACGCACCATCTGTTCGGCTTTGTCACACAGCGCGTTTACCGTCTCTTCGAGGCTCGCTTCGGTCACGTCGAACGTAATATCGAGCGTGTCGGCGCGATAGTGATCCTCTTTCAGGGTAGTGAGCTGTTTGAAATCGGAGTACAGCAGAATCGGCGATTTAAAAGTCAGACGGTGTGCCTGGCCTTCGGCTTCGCAGAAGACGTTCATCTCGCGGCCAATGCTGGTCGCCAGTGACATCACGTGTGCCTCACGCAGCGGATCGATTGGCGGGTTGGTCACCTGCGCGAACTGCTGACGGAAGTAGTCGTAAATAATGCGCGGCTGGCTGGAGAGCACGGCAAACGGGGTATCGTCACCCATGGAGCCGACCGCTTCCTGGCCGTTTTCGCCCAGTACGCGGATAACTGAGTCCAGCTCTTCCGCGCTGTAATTAAACTGTTTCTGGAAGCTCGCAAGAGCATCATCGTCCAGCTCGCGGCTGCCCACTTCTTCGTCCGGCAGATCTTCGAACGGCACCAGACGGCGCACGTTTTTCTCCATCCATTCTTTGTACGGATGGCGGCTTTTCAGATCGTTATCGGTTTCGGCAGAGTGCAGAATGCGCCCGCCGCGGGTATCGATAACCATCAGTTCGCCCGGACCGACGCGACCTTTCTCAACCACTTCGTCAGGCTGGTAATCCCAGATACCGACTTCAGAGGCGCAGGTGATGAGCTTATCTTTGGTGATGACGTAGCGCGCCGGACGCAGGCCGTTACGGTCCAGGTTACAGGCCGCAAAACGCCCGTCGGACATGACGATGCCTGCCGGACCGTCCCACGGCTCCATGTGCATGGAGTTAAAATCAAAGAACGCGCGCAGCTCGGGGTCCATATCCGGGTTGTTCTGCCATGCCGGCGGAACAAGCAGACGCATGGCGCGAACGATGTCCATCCCGCCTGCCAGCAGCAGTTCCAGCATGTTATCCATAGAGCTGGAGTCCGAACCGGTTTCGTTCACGAACGGCGCGGCATCGTGCAGGTCAGGGATCAGTGGCGTCTGGAACTTATAGGTACGGGCGCGTGCCCACTGGCGGTTACCGGTGATGGTGTTGATCTCGCCGTTGTGCGCCAGATAGCGGAACGGCTGCGCCAGCGGCCAGCGTGGAACGGTGTTGGTGGAGAAGCGCTGGTGGAACAGGCAAATGGCCGATTCCAGACGCAGGTCCGCCAGGTCCAGGTAAAAGCGCGGCAGGTCAGCCGGCATACACAGACCTTTATAGATGTTCACCAGGTTCGAGAGGCTACAGACGTAGAACTCTTTATCGTCCTGGAGACGTTTTTCAATGCGGCGACGGGCGATAAACAGGCGACGTTCCATATCACGTGGACGCCAGCCCGCAGGCGCGTTAACAAAAATCTGTTCAATACGAGGCAGCGAGGAGAGGGCGATTTCACCGAGCACCCCTTCGTTGGTTGGCACATCGCGCCAGCCGACAATCGACAGGGTTTCACGTTGAAGTTCTTCTTCGACGATGCGGCGTGAGGCGGCAGCTTTTTCAGCGTCCTGATTCAGGAACAGCATACCAACAGCGTAGTTTTTGGCTAAACGCCAGCCGCGCTCTTCCGCCACGATACGGAAGAAACGATCCGGTTTTTGCAGCAGCAGACCACAACCGTCGCCGGTTTTACCATCGGCAAGGATAGCACCACGGTGCTGCATACGGGCCAGTGCGTGAATAGCAGTACGCACTACCTTGTGGCTAGGTTCGCCTTCTATGTGGGCGATCAGGCCGAAACCACAGTTATCCTTCTCAAGGGATTTATCGTACAACATATCAGTGAACCTCCCCAGGCTCGTCGGGCTTCCCACTGAACTTTACCGTGGCGCACAGGCACAGAAAGAGCATGGCGACGGGGTTTGCGTTTCATACGCGGACCTCGCATTCGCCCTCTTTTTCATCCTTTCGCGCAGGTAAACAAGTTTGAGGACTTGCTTCAGAGGGAATCTCAATTACTGCATAAATATGATGAGCAGGCCGCTCATCCAGAAAGCTTCCAGCGGATTTCCAACTTATCGGGAATTGGTACACAGGTCAAATGGCAATCTTATTTATACAAAAATGTGCTAAAGAGATATTATCTCTTTGTATATAAAAGATATTTTACGCTATTTGCTATCGCAAAAAGCCCTGGAGAGGCATGGAGGAGTGTGATCTGACTCACTATCTGAAAGCGGTATTATCAATGCAGCATGCTGAATAGTGGTTTTATAGCAGAATAATAATCTGGAATGGGTTTCAAACCCACATAATGTCACTGTTTTTCTGTGATGGCGCTATAAATGAAAAAAACCATCAAAACATAAGGAAAAATAATTACGCGTGGCGTGAATGAAATTGCAGTAATCTTGATTATTTATTCAAACAGATAAAAGCCATCCAGGGCGATTGATCCAGGTCATCGCCGACAGAGGCTAAAAATGGCAGGCTTGTCCCCTTTCTTCGGGACGGTCTATCAGATTATGCAGTTACAGAAATTAGTCAATATGTTTGGTGGGGATCTTTTGCAGCGTTACGGGCAAAAGGTGCATAAGCTGACGCTGCACGGCGGTTTTAGCTGCCCGAATCGCGATGGCACCATCGGGCGTGGCGGCTGTACTTTCTGTAACGTCGCGTCATTTGCCGATGAAGAACAGCAGCATCGCTCTATCGCTGAGCAACTTGCGCATCAGGCAAGCCTGGTGAACCGCGCAAAGCAGTATCTGGCCTATTTCCAGGCCTACACCAGCACCTGGGCAGAGGTGCAGGTGCTGCGTTCCATGTATCAGCAAGCCGTCACTCAGGCCAATATTGTCGGGCTGTGCGTAGGAACGCGCCCGGACTGCGTACCGGATGCGGTGCTGGATTTGCTCAGCGAGTACAAAGAACAAGGCTACGAGATCTGGCTGGAGCTGGGTTTACAGACCGCCCATGACAAAACCCTGCACCGTATCAACCGTGGACATGATTTTGCCTGCTACCAGCGCACCACGCGTCTCGCCCGTGAGCGCGGGCTTAAAGTGTGTTCGCATCTGATTGTCGGCTTGCCTGGTGAAGGGCAGCAACACGGGCTGGAGACGCTGGAAAGGGTTGTTGAAACCGGCGTGGACGGTATCAAGCTGCATCCGTTGCACATTGTGAAGGGCAGCATAATGGCGAAAGCCTGGGAGGCAGGGCGGTTAAACGGGATTGAACTCGACGCGTATACGGTGACGGCAGGGGAGATGATTCGCCACACACCGCCGGAGATTGTCTACCACCGTATCTCGGCAAGTGCCCGCCGCCCAACGCTTCTGGCACCGCTCTGGTGCGAGAACCGCTGGACAGGTATGCTGGAAATCGACCGTTATCTGCATGAACACGGTGTACAGGGATCGGCGCTTGGCCGTCCGTGGGTTCCCCGTCTACCGACGGCGGCCGCCTAACAAGCTCCCCAGCATACCGCGCACAATCTGATTCGTGACCTGCCGCGCCGCGCTTTTCGCCATGGTCTGCACCACGCCATCGCGCTTGCCGCCGCGTGGCCCGGTACTGCCGAAGAGAATGTCCTTTAACCCGCCCAGAATGCCATCATCCACCGCGACAGACTGGCCTTTGGCGGCAGGCGCATCCTGCGACTCGGTGGCTGCCTGTACGCCTTTCTGCAGCATCTCGAACGCGGATTCCCGATCCACCTCGTCCTCGTACTTGCCATATACCGGGGAGTGGTTAATCAGGCTATTGCGCTCATCGTCGGTGACGGGTCCCATCCGCGAGCAGGGGGCGATCACCATTGCGCGCTCAACAATGGATGGGCTGCCCTTCGCATCCAGGAACGAAATCAGCGCTTCACCGGTGCCCAGCGCCTGAATGGCGGTTTCGGTATCAAAGGCCGGATTGGCACGCATGGTTTGCGCGGCGGCTTTCACCGCTTTCTGATCTTTCGGCGTAAAGGCGCGCAGGGCGTGCTGCACGCGGTTACCGAGCTGGCCCAGCACGTTATCAGGGATGTCCGAAGGGTTTTGCGACACAAACCAGACGCCGACGCCTTTGGAACGGATCAGGCGGATGACCTGCTCAATCTTATCCAGCAAAACCTGCGGCGCATCGTTAAACAGCAGGTGCGCTTCGTCAAAGAAAAACACCAGTTTGGGTTTTTCCAGGTCGCCCGCTTCCGGCAACTGCTCGTACAGTTCGGAGAGCATCCACAGCAGGCTGGCGGCGTACAGCTTTGGCATCTGGTAGAGCTTCTCTGAACTCAGAATATTGATGATGCCTTTACCGTTGCTGTCGGTACGCATCCAGTCTTTGATATCCAGCATCGGCTCACCGAAGAAGTGCTCGGCACCCTGCTGCTCCAGGGTGAGTAGCCCACGCTGAATAGCCCCTATCGAGGCGCTGCTGATGTTGCCATACTGGTTCTGGAAGGATTTCGCGTTGTCGCCAATGTACTGCGTAATGGCGCGCAGATCTTTGAAATCAAGCAGCAGTAGCCCCTGGTCGTCCGCAATGCGGAAGATAATATTCAGTACGCCAGACTGTACGTCGTTGAGATTGAGCAGACGGGCGAGGAGCAGAGGACCCAGATCGGACACGGTCGCGCGCACCGGGTGGCCTTTCTCACCAAAGATATCCCACACCACCACCGGGTTGTTGTGCGGCGTCCAGTCATTCACGCCAATGTTTTTCAGACGCTCAAGCAATTTTTCAGAGGGAGTACCTTCCTGTGCGATTCCGGTTAAATCGCCTTTCACATCGGCCATAAAGACCGGTACGCCGATCTCAGAAAGCGACTCAGCCAGCTTTTGCAGGGTGACGGTTTTCCCTGTCCCTGTCGCGCCGGTGATCAGGCCGTGGCGATTTACCATCGCAGGCAGTAAAAACAGCTCTTTTTCCAGCGTCCGGGCAATTAACAATGGTGTACTCATGATGCGCTTCCTCTCATAATCCTGGGTGCAGTATAGGCAACCTGACGGCAAAATGGCTGAGTAAATTCCTGACTTTGCGGCGCATTATCCAGTGCGGGCTATGCTTTTGCATACGGTTCACAAAATTTTGGAAAACTATGTCCAGATTCTTCTTTAACGATCGCAAACAGCTGGTCAACGATGCCATTGAAGGCATACTGATCTCCGCGCCGCACGGTAATCTCGTCAAACTTGATATTGATCCGGCCATTCGCGTGGTCGCCCGTGGCGACTGGGATAAAAGCCGCGTGGCGGTGATCTCCGGTGGCGGTTCAGGTCATGAGCCAGCCCATGCCGGGTTTGTCGGTAAAGGAATGCTGACGGCGGCGGTGTGTGGGGACCTGTTTGCCTCGCCGAGCGTAGATGCGGTGCTGAATGCCATTGTGGCGGTGACGGGCGATCGTGGCTGTCTGCTGATTGTCAAAAACTACACTGGCGACAGGCTGAACTTTGGTCTGGCGGCAGAGAAGGCCAAACGCTACGGTCTGAAGGTGGAGATGGTGATCGTGGCGGACGACGTCGCTCTGCCAGATAACAAGCAGCCGCGCGGCATAGCGGGAACGGCACTGGTGCATAAGATTGCGGGCTTTGCGGCGGAGCATGGGAAATCGCTCAGTGAAGTGCGGGATATTGCGCAACAGGCTTGCGATAACCTCTGGAGCCTGGGGGTTGCCATGCAGACCTGCAACCTGCCGGGCAGTGACGATGAAGAGGGGCGCATTAAGCAAGGCCATGTCGAGCTGGGACTGGGCATTCACGGCGAGCCGGGGGCTTCCGTGGTCGATACGCAAAACAGCAAAGCGATTATCGACACGCTGGTGACGCCGCTAAAAGCGCAGGCCGGCGAAGGACGCTTTGCGGTGCTGATCAACAACCTCGGTGGTGTCTCGGCGCTTGAGATGGCGCTGCTGACCAAAGAGCTGGCGCATTCGGCACTGAAAGAGAATATCGCGTATCTGATTGGCCCCGCGCCGCTGGTCAGTGCGCTGGATATGAAGGGCTTTTCGCTGACGTTGCTGAAGCTCAACGATCTTTTTGAAAAGGCTATCCATGAAGAGGTGGAGACGCTGGGCTGGCAGAAACCCGTAGCGTTTGCGCCATTGCGCACGATCCCACATAGCGCCATTCACGATCGCGTGGAATATACCGCCTCTGCAAATCAGCAGGTGGGCGAGTATGTCTCGGCAGTAACCAATACGCTGATTCAGCTTGAAAATCGCCTGAATGCGCTGGATGCCAAAGTGGGGGATGGTGATACAGGCTCCACCTTTGCGCAAGGTGCGCGGGATATTGCGCAGCTTCTGGAAGCCGGTAAGCTCCCGCTCAACGATGTGTCTGTGCTGCTGTCGCTGGTGGGTGAGCGACTGGCGACGGTGATGGGGGGCTCAAGCGGCGTACTGATGTCGATCTTCTTTACCGCGGCGGGTCAGAAGCTGCATGATGGAAAACCGCTGGCAGACGCTTTTCTGAGTGGACTTGCGCAAATGAAGCAGTATGGTGGTGCGGATCTGGGCGATCGTACCCTGATCGATGCGCTACAACCGGCGCTGGAGGCGCTGCAGAAAGGCGATCTTCAGGCCGCGGCGCAGGCTGCGCAGCAGGGTGCTGAGGCCACGGCAAAAATGGCGAAAGCCGGGGCGGGGCGCTCGTCGTATGTGAACAAAGAGAATCTGGACGGGGTGACCGATCCGGGGGCGGTTGCAGTGGCGGAAGTATTTTCTGCACTGGTGCGGTAGGTGGGAATCGCCCGGTGGCGCTGCGCTTACCGGGCCTGCAAAAATCTAATGCAGGCCGGGTAAGGCGAAGCCGTTACCCGGCAAATTCACATCAGAAATCCGCTTTCAACACCACGCGGTAGCGGGCTTTACCGTCGCGCACATGCTGGATGGCTTCGTTGATTTTCGACATCGGGTACAGCTCGGTGGTCGGTGCCACTTTGGTACGTCCGGCAAACTTCATTAGCTTGCGCAACTCAAACGGCGTACCGGTCGCGGAGCCGGACACGCTGCGATCGCCGCCGATCAGGGTAAACGCCGGAACCGGCAGCGGCTTCAGTACGGCACCCACGGTGTGGAAGTTACCGCCGTAGGCCAGCGCTTCAAAGTACGGCTGCCAGTCGAGATCGACGTTGACGGTGTTGATGATCAGGTCAAACTGGCCCGCCAGCGCGTTCAGTGCTTCTGGATCGCGGCTGTTCACCACTTTGTCAGCACCCATTGCCAGCACTTCTTTTTCTTTGGATGGGTTAGAGCTGAACGCTGTCACTTCGCAGCCCATTGCGTGCAACAGTTTGATGGCGATATGCCCCAGACCGCCAATACCGATTACCCCCACGCGGCTGGTGGCGGTGATATGGTGCATCAGCAACGGTTTGAATACGGTAATGCCGCCGCACAGCAGCGGGCCTGCGGATTCGATATCAATGCTCTCCGGCAGCGGAATGACCCATTGCCAGTCGGCGCGCAGTTTGTCGGCGAAACCGCCTTTGTTCAGGATGGTTGGCGTAGCACCTTCGAGGCAGTTGATCTGGTTGCCGCTGATACAGGCGTCGCAGTGACCGCAACTGCGTGCCGTCCAGCCAATGCCCACGCGCTGGCCCACTTTCAGCCCTTTATCCTGCGCGGCGCTACCGAGCGCCACGACGCGGCCGATCACTTCGTGCCCGGCAACCAACGGATACTGTGAAAAGCCCCATTCGTTGTCGATCATCGAGAGATCCGAGTGGCAGATCCCACAGTAATCAACCTGCACTTCGACGTCTTCTGCTTTTAGGTCGCCCGCATCGTACTCGTACAGCTCAAGTTCTGCACCCGCCTGCGGTGCGGCGTAGCTTTTTATCTTCGACATCGTATTTCCCCCGTTATGGTGTGAACTGTGAGTGTAGAGCATTCAGTTTACAGTCGCTTAACAGAAGACGGCAGGAGCGAAATTTACAGCGTTTTCAGCATCCTGACTTCGCAATCGACATGGCCGGTACAGCCCAGCGGCGCATCAATATGCTCAAAGCCGAGATGTTCATACAGGCCAATGGCCTCTTTGAGGAAGGCGGTTGTTTCGAGGTAACAACGTTTAAAACCCTGAGCGTGGGCATGTTCAAGGGCGACCAGCGCCAGTTTCTTCGCCAGCCCTTGTCCACGCACGGCGGGCAGGAAATACATTTTCTGCAGTTCGCAGATATCCGGCTCGCTGCAGCTCAGTGGCGCAACGCCACCGCCGCCCACGACCTTTCCGTTCTGCTCGATAACCCAGTAGGCATGGCCTGGCTGGCTATAAAGCTGGAACAGTTCGTCCAGGTTCGGGTCGGCAACCGTATAGCCTTTATCAGCAGTCAGGCCATACTCGGCGGAAACGGTGCGGATAACGGCGGCAATAGCCGGGTTGTCTTGCTCAGTGATCCGACGCATCGTCGTCGCGACGGGGGTAATCACGCTCATAGCATTACTCATTACAAAAATTGACACACAACTGCTGTTAATAGCACCGCAGAAAGGGGAGTGCAAGCGAGGAGTTTTCAGGAAGGTTACCCCTTACGCCCTGAAGCGTAAGGGGTAAAAGCATTACAGGGCCGCGATAACTGCCTGCTGCTCGATCAGCTTGGTTTTAGCATCCGCAAAGGCAACCAGACGTTCACGCTCTTTCGCAATGACCGCTTCCGGCGCGCGGGCGACAAAGCCTTCGTTCGCCAGCTTGCCTTCGATTTTGCCAATTTCCACGTCGACTTTCGCCACTTCTTTCGCCAGACGAGCCAGCTCAGCGTCTTTGTCGATAAGACCCGCCATCGGGATCAGCAGCTCGGCACCGTCGATGATTTTGGTCACGGAAACCGGACCTTTGTCATCAGCAGGCAGCACGGTGATGCTTTCCAGACGCGCCATGGTTTTCAGGAAGGTGTTGTTCTCGGTGACACGACGAACAGCAGCCTCGCTGCAACCGCGCAGCAGCAGCTCCAGTGGTTTGCCAGGGGCGATGTTCATTTCAGCACGGATGTTACGTACCGCAACGATCGCCTGTTTCAGCCATTCGGTATCCGCTGACGCCGCTTCATCAACCTTAGCCGCATCGAATTCCGGGAACGGCTGCAGCATGATGGTGTCGGCGTTAATGCCCGCAATCACCTTCACACGCTGCCAGATGGTTTCGGTGATGAATGGAATGACCGGATGCGCCAGGCGCAGCAGACCTTCCAGAACGGTAATCAGCGTATTGCGCGTGCCGCGCAGTTCCGCCTCAGTTCCGCCGTTCATCACCGGTTTCGCCAGCTCCAGATACCAGTCACAGAACTGGTTCCAGGTGAATTCGTACAGGATGCCCGCCGCGATATCGAAGCGGTAGCTGTCCAGCGCGTCACGGAAGGATTTCACCGTCTGGTTGAATTCCGCCAGAATCCAGCGATCCGCCAGAGACAGAGTCATCTCACCGCCGTTGAAGCCGCAATCCTGATCTTCGGTGTTCATCAGCACGAAGCGGCTGGCGTTCCACAGTTTGTTACAGAAGTTACGGTAACCTTCCAGACGCTTCATGTCCCAGTTAATGTCGCGGCCGGTCGAGGCCAGCGCCGCCAGGGTGAAACGCAGGGCGTCTGTACCGTGCGCTTCAATCCCGTTCGGGAACTGCTTCTCGGTACGCTTGCGGATTTTCTCTGCCAGCTGCGGCTGCATCATGTTGCCGGTACGTTTTTCCAGCAGCTCTTCCAGGGAGATACCGTCGACCATATCCAGCGGGTCGATAACGTTACCCTTGGACTTGGACATCTTCTGGCCTTCGTCGTCACGGATCAAACCGGTCATGTAGACGGTATGGAACGGAACCTGCGGCTTGCCGTCTTCGTCTTTGATGAAGTGCATGGTCATCATGATCATGCGGGCGATCCAGAAGAAGATGATGTCGAAGCCGGACACCATCACGCTGGTTGGGTGGAACTGACGCAGCGCGTCGGTGTTCTCAGGCCAGCCGAGGGTGGAGAAGGTCCACAGCGCGGAGGAGAACCAGGTGTCCAGCACGTCTTCGTCCTGACGCAGCGCAACGTCTGCGCTCAGGTTGTTTTCCTGACGCACTTCGTCTTCAGTACGGCCAACATAGACGTTGCCTTCGTTGTCATACCATGCCGGGATACGGTGACCCCACCACAGTTGACGGGAGATACACCAGTCCTGAATGTCGCGCATCCAGGAGAAATACATGTTTTCGTACTGCTTCGGTACGAACTGAATGCTACCGTTTTCAACCGCTTCCACAGCCGGTTTTGCCAGCACGTCGGCACGCACGTACCACTGGTCGGTCAGCATTGGCTCGATCACCACGCCGCCACGGTCGCCGTATGGCACGGTCAGATCGTGAGGTTTGATCTCTTCGAGCAGGCCGAGTGCGTCGACTGCAGCAACAATCGCTTTACGCGCGGCAAAGCGTTCCATCTTCTGGAATTCTGCCGGGATTTCGCTGGAGTAAACGTCAGACTCTTCGCCTTTGGTGTCGTACACTTCTGCGCTTTCGCGGATATCACCGTCGAAGGTCAGAATGTTGATCATCGGAAGTTGATGACGACGACCGACTTCATAGTCGTTGAAGTCGTGCGCAGGGGTGATTTTCACGCAACCGGTGCCTTTTTCCATGTCGGCGTGTTCGTCGCCCACAATCGGAATACGGCGGTTAACCAGCGGCAGCACCACGAATTTGCCTATCAGATCTTTATAACGCGGATCTTCAGGGTTAACGGCCACGCCAGTATCGCCCAGCAGGGTTTCCGGACGCGTGGTCGCCACCACCAGGTAATCTTTACCGTCGGCGGTTTTTGCGCCGTCGGCCAGCGGATAGCGGATGTGCCACATTGAGCCTTTAGACTCGCGGTTTTCCACTTCCAGGTCAGAGATGGCGGTGCGCAGTTTCGGGTCCCAGTTGACCAGGCGTTTGCCACGGTAAATCAGGTCTTCTTTGTACAAACGGACGAACACTTCTTTCACGGCGTTGGACAGGCCTTCGTCCATGGTGAAGCGCTCGCGCTCCCAGTCCACGGAGTTGCCGAGACGGCGCATCTGACGGGTGATGGTGCCGCCAGATTCTGCTTTCCACTGCCAGATTTTATCAATGAACGCGTCGCGACCGTAGTCGTGGCGGGTTTTACCCTCTTCAGCGGCAATTTTACGCTCAACCACCATCTGGGTCGCGATACCCGCGTGGTCAGTCCCCGCCTGCCACAGGGTGTTTTTGCCCTGCATGCGCTGGTAGCGGATCATGGTGTCCATGATGGTTTGCTGGAAAGCATGACCCATATGCAAACTGCCGGTGACGTTCGGCGGCGGGATCATGATGCAGAAGGACTCTTTGCTTTCATCGCCGTTAGGCTTGAAATAGCCCTGCTGTTCCCAGTGCTCGTAAAGCGGCTGTTCGATATCGCGTGGGTTATATGTCTTTTCCATTATTTCCAGGTTGCCGTATTCAGGTTAAAACCAGCTAGGCGGTACGCTTTATAGCGTTCGCGCGCCAGTTGTTTCAAGGATTCTTCGTAAGGGACAAAGTCTACCACTTCTGTGAAAGCGGTGGCAAAATCTGCAAAGTCTGTCCGCAGGCTAATGAGAATATCGCGCGCGCTGCTGTTGCGCTTTTGCGGCCAGGCAATTTCGACCGGTGCGCCACCGCGCGGACCTTCGCCCGACAGGTTATGTGGCACAAAACTCTCCGGTGGGCGCGCCCATAGCGCTTCATCGAGGCGAATCGCCTGCTGCTCATCTTCACAGGCAATCAGAACGCGTTTACCTGCGCGCCAACGTTCTGCGGCAATTTCACACACCAGTTGTTCAACGGCGCTGAGGCCATCCTGATGGGTGTCGTTGTCCAGAAGGTAGAACGTTGCATTCTTCATATATGGGGTTTCTTGTCGTGGATTTAAATGCAAAGCCGGGTGGCGCTACGCTTACCCGGCCTACGGTTGAGTGATGCTGTAGGCCGGGTAAGGCGAAGCCGCCACCCGGCGTTTTACATCACTCGTCGCCGTTAAAACCCGCACGATTGAGCAGGAACTGCGACAGCAACGCGACAGGACGGCCGGTTGCGCCTTTGGCTTTTCCGGAGCGCCATGCGGTACCCGCGATGTCCAGGTGTGCCCAGTTGTACTTGCGAGTAAAGCGCGACAGGAAGCAGCCTGCAGTGATAGCACCACCAGGACGGCCGCCGATGTTCGCCATATCCGCGAAGTTAGACTCCAGCTGTTCCTGGAACTCGTCACCCAGCGGTAGACGCCATGCACGGTCGCCAGCCTGCTCGGATGCGCCGATAAGCTCATGCGCCAGCGGGTTGTGGTTCGACATCAGGCCGGTGATGTGGTGACCCAGCGCAATGACGCAGGCTCCGGTCAGCGTGGCCACGTCGATCACCGCTTCAGGCTCGAAGCGCTCAACGTAGGTCAGCACGTCGCACAGTACCAGACGGCCTTCCGCATCGGTGTTCAGCACTTCGACGGTCTGGCCGGACATGGTGGTCAGGATGTCTCCCGGACGGTAAGCGCGGCCGCCAGGCATGTTTTCGCAGCCCGCCAGTACGCCGATAACGTTAATCGGCAATTGAAGTTCAGCGACCATGCGCATCACGCCGTAAACCGCCGCCGCGCCACACATGTCGTACTTCATCTCGTCCATGCCTTCGGCAGGCTTGATGGAGATACCGCCGGAGTCGAAGGTCAGGCCTTTACCGACCAGCACGACAGGACGCGCGTCTTCGGACGGATTACCTTTGTATTCGATCACCGACATCAGGGATTCGTTCTGGGACCCATTACCGACCGCCAGATAAGAGTGCATCCCCAGCTCTTTCATCTGCTGTTCACCGATGACGCGGGTGATAACGTTCTTGCTGTAGGAGTCGGCCAACTGACGTGCCTGAGACGCCAGGTACGCGGCGTTACAGATGTTTGGCGGCATATTACCGAGATCTTTGGCCGCTTTGATGCCTGCTGCAATCGCCAGACCGTGCTGAATAGCGCGCTCGCCGCTGGTCAGCTCGCGACGGGTTGGCACGTTAAAGACCATTTTACGCAGTGGGCGACGCGGCTCGCTTTTGTTGGTCTTGAGCTGGTCAAAGCTGTACAGGCTCTCTTTTGCGGTTTCGACGGCCTGGCGCACTTTCCAGTAGGTGTTGCGGCCTTTGACGTGCAGTTCAGTCAGGAAGCAGACGGCTTCCATTGAGCCAGTGTCATTCAGCGTATTGATGGTTTTCTGAATCACCTGCTTATACTGACGCTCGTCCAGCTCGCGCTCTTTACCACAGCCAATCAGCAGAATGCGCTCGGACAAGACGTTTGGAACATGGTGCAGCAACAGCGTCTGCCCAGGTTTGCCTTCGAGTTCGCCACGGCGCAACAGAGCGCTGATATAGCCGTCACTGATTTTATCGAGTTGTTCGGCGATCGGAGAGAGTCGGCGCGGTTCAAAGACGCCCACAACGATGCAGGCACTCCGCTGTTTCTCCGGGCTACCGCTTTTTACACTGAACTCCATGCACTACGCTCCTGAATCTTAAAGACAACGACGGCTGCTACGGATAGAATTGAAACCTTTCGTAACTCATGTCCGCGGTTGTGGTGACTTCGTGTTAATCTTACGTTACTACGGTTTCGGCACGTCAATAAATGTTCTGAAGCGCGAATCCGCCGGGTTTTATAATCTTAGCGATGATTTCGACGACTCAAGAGAATAAATGACGTTTAAGCCATGAAACAAGCTAAATTCCTGCAAAAGACGAGTTTTAACGGGCGTATTTAAAGTGATAATCATAAGATATCTGGTGCGGGAGACGCTGAAGAGCCAACTGGCGATCCTCTTTATCCTGCTTCTGATCTTTTTCTGTCAGAAGCTGGTCAGGGTCCTCGGCGCGGCGGTTGACGGCGAAATTCCAACAAATCTGGTGCTTTCCCTGCTCGGGTTAGGCGTGCCGGAAATGGCGCAGCTTATTCTGCCGTTAAGCCTTTTCCTCGGTTTGCTGATGACGCTCGGTAAGCTCTATACCGAAAGTGAAATCACGGTAATGCATGCCTGTGGCTTAAGCAAAGCCGTGCTGGTAAAAGCGGCTATGGTCCTGGCGCTGTTCACGGGGCTCGTTGCGGCGGTGAATGTGATGTGGGCAGGCCCTACCTCCTCACGCCACCAGGACGAAGTGCTGGCGGAAGCCAAAGCGAACCCCGGTATGGCAGCGCTAGCGCAGGGGCAGTTCCAGCAGGCCACTGACGGTAATTCGGTGCTCTTTATCGAAAGCGTTGATGGCAGCCGCTTTAACGATGTATTTCTTGCCCAGATCCGCACCAAAGGCAATGCGCGTCCCTCTGTGGTGGTGGCCGATTCAGGTCAACTGGCACAGCGTAAAGATGGCTCTCAGGTTGTGACGCTGAACAAAGGTACGCGCTTCGAAGGGACGGCGATGCTGCGCGATTTCCGTATCACCGATTTCCAGAACTATCAGGCGATTATTGGCCACCAGACCGTCGCGCTTGACCCGACTGACACCGAGCAGATGGATATGCGTACGCTAATCAAGACGGATTCTAACCGCGCGCGCGCTGAGCTTCACTGGCGTATCACTCTGGTATTCACTGTATTTATGATGGCACTGATGGTAGTTCCGCTGAGCGTGGTGAACCCACGTCAGGGGCGTGTGTTGTCCATGCTGCCAGCGATGCTGTTATATCTGGTGTTTTTCCTGTTACAAACCTCGATTAAATCCAACGGTGGGAAAGGGAAAATTGACCCGGTCATCTGGACCTGGGTAGTCAATGGCCTGTATTTGCTGCTGGCGGTAGGCCTTAACTTGTGGGATACGGTGCCAATGCGTCGAATTCGTGCCCGGTTTACGCGTAAAGGAGCCATCTAATGCAGGCATTTGGCGTTCTTGATCGCTATATCGGTAAAACGATTTTTACCACCATCATGATGACGCTGTTCATGCTGGTGTCGCTCTCCGGCATTATCAAATTTGTCGATCAGCTGAAAAAAGCCGGGCAGGGGAGTTACGACGCGGTGGGCGCGGGGATGTACACCCTGCTCAGCGTGCCAAAAGATGTGCAAATCTTCTTCCCGATGGCCGCCCTGCTGGGTGCGCTGCTGGGGCTGGGGATGCTGGCGCAGCGCAGCGAGCTGGTGGTGATGCAGGCATCGGGCTTTACCCGTATGCAGGTTGCGCTGTCGGTCATGAAAACCGCGATCCCGCTGGTGCTGCTGACTATGGCGATTGGCGAATGGGTTGCGCCGCAGGGCGAGCAGATGGCGCGTAACTACCGCGCTCAGGCCATGTACGGCGGTTCACTGCTCTCCACACAGCAGGGGCTGTGGGCGAAAGACGGCAATAACTTTGTCTACATCGAACGTGTTAAAGGTGATGACGAACTGGGCGGTGTGAGTATTTACGCCTTCAATAATGAACGTCGTCTGCAGTCGGTGCGTTATGCCGCGTCGGCCAAATTTGATGCGAACAACAAGCTGTGGCGTCTGTCGCAGGTTGATGAATCTGACCTGAAAGACCCGAAACAGATTACCGGTTCGCAGACGGTTTCCGGTACGTGGAAGACGAACCTGACGCCGGACAAGCTGGGGGTGGTCGCACTCGATCCCGATGCGCTCTCTATTAGCGGACTGCATAACTACGTGAAGTATCTGAAGTCGAGCGGGCAGGACGCCGGACGTTACCAGCTCAATATGTGGAGCAAAATCTTCCAGCCGATGTCCGTGGCGGTGATGATGCTGATGGCGCTGTCGTTTATCTTTGGCCCGCTGCGTAGCGTGCCGATGGGTGTGCGCGTGGTGACCGGTATCAGCTTCGGTTTTGTGTTCTACGTTCTCGATCAGATCTTTGGCCCGTTAACGCTGGTTTACGGTATCCCGCCGATTATCGGTGCGTTGCTGCCGAGCGCCAGTTTCTTCCTGATCAGCCTCTGGCTGTTGCTGAGACGCTCCTGACAGACCTCTCCTCGCTCCCGTTTTTTCGGGGGCGAGGCTAATCTCCTGTTTCACCCCGCACTTTTTCTCACAACCTTCAACGCCTCGCCGCGAATTTGAGTATTATTGAGCGATAAAGTCTGAAGGGAACCTCTATGAAGCAAATTCGAATGCTTGCCCAGTATTACGTCGACCTGATGATGAAGCTCGGCCTGGTGCGTTTCTCCATGCTGCTGGCGCTGGCGCTGGTCGTGCTTGCCATTGTTGTGCAAATGGCTGTGACCATGGTTCTGCATGGGCAGGTGGAGAGCATTGATGTCATCCGCTCGATCTTCTTCGGTCTGTTAATCACGCCGTGGGCGGTCTACTTCCTCTCCGTGGTGGTGGAGCAGCTTGAGGAGTCCCGTCAGCGCTTATCAAAACTGGTGGATAAGCTGGAAGAGATGCGCGAGCGCGATCTGAAGCTCAACGTCCAGTTGAAGGATAATATTGCGCAGTTGAATCAGGAGATTTCAGATCGTGAGAAAGCAGAGGCTGAACGTCAGGCCACGCTGGAGCAACTGAAAATCGAAATGAAAGAGCGCGAAGTGACGCAGATCCAGCTCGAACAGCAATCTTCTTTCCTGCGCTCTTTTCTGGATGCTTCGCCGGATCTGGTGTTCTACCGCAATGAAGATAAAGAGTTCTCCGGATGTAACCGGGCGATGGAACTGCTGACCGGGAAAAGCGAAAAGCAGCTTATTCACCTGAAACCGCAGGACGTTTACTCCGAAGAGGCGGCGGCTAAAGTGATGGAGACGGATGAAAAAGTGTTCCGCCATAACGTCTCGCTCACCTACGAGCAGTGGCTCGATTACCCGGACGGGCGTAAAGCCTGCTTTGAGATCCGTAAGGTGCCGTACTACGACCGTGTCGGGAAGCGCCATGGTCTGATGGGCTTTGGCCGCGATATCACCGAGCGTAAGCGCTATCAGGATGCGCTTGAGCGCGCCAGCCGCGACAAGACCACGTTTATTTCCACTATCAGCCATGAACTGCGGACGCCGCTCAACGGCATTGTGGGGTTAAGCCGTATTCTGCTGGACACCGACCTGACCAGCGAGCAGGAAAAGTACCTTAAAACGATCCATGTTTCGGCGGTTACGCTGGGCAATATCTTCAACGATATTATCGACATGGACAAGATGGAGCGCCGGAAGGTGCAGCTTGATAACCAGCCGGTCGATTTTACCGGTTTCCTGGCCGATCTTGAGAATCTTTCCGGGCTGCAGGCGCAGCAAAAGGGGTTGAGCTTTGTTATGGAGCCGACCCTGCCGCTGCCGCATAAAGTGGTGACGGACGGCACGCGCCTGCGCCAGATCCTGTGGAATCTCATCAGCAACGCCGTGAAATTTACCCAGAAGGGGCAGGTGGCGGTACGTATCCGCTATGACGAAGGGGATATGCTGCACTTTGAGGTTGAGGACTCAGGGATTGGTATTCCGCAGGAGGAGCAGGATAAGATCTTCGCCATGTATTACCAGGTCAAGGACAGCCACGGCGGGAAGCCTGCGACCGGCACCGGCATTGGTCTGGCGGTATCGAAACGTTTGGCGAAGAGTATGGGCGGGGATATTACCGTTGCCAGCCAGCCGGGCAAAGGTTCCACCTTTACGCTGACGGTACATGCGCCTGCGGTGGCGGAAGAGGTCGAAGATACCTTTGAAAACGACGATATGCCGCTTCCGGCGCTGCACGTTCTGCTGGTGGAAGACATTGAACTGAACGTGATTGTGGCGCGCTCGGTGCTGGAAAAACTCGGCAACAGTGTGGACGTGGCAATGACCGGAAAAGCCGCGCTGGAGATGTTTACCCCTGGCGAATACGACCTCGTTCTGTTGGATATTCAGCTACCGGACATGACCGGGCTGGATATCTCCCGCGAACTGACGAGCAAGTATGCCGCTGACGATCTGCCGCCGCTGGTGGCGCTGACGGCGAATGTGCTGAAGGATAAAAAAGAGTACCTTGATGCCGGTATGGATGATGTACTCAGCAAGCCGCTGGCGGTGCCAGCCCTGACTGCCATGATCAAGAAGTTCTGGGATACCCGTGATGAAGAGGAGAGCACCATGACGTCTGTTGATAGCGCAAAAGCCCAAACGATACTCGATACCGCCATGCTGGAGCAGTACATCGATCTGGTGGGGCCAAAACTGATCACCGATGGCCTCGCCGTGTTTGAGAAAATGATGCCGGGATATTTGAGCGTGCTGGAGTCCAATCTGACGGCGCGTGACCAGAAAGGCATTGTTGAAGAAGGCCATAAAATTAAAGGCGCGGCTGGCTCAGTGGGGTTGCGTCATCTGCAGCAGTTGGGCCAACAGATCCAGTCACCGGATTTACCTGCATGGGAAGATAACGTAGGTGAATGGGTTGAAGAGATGAAACAGGAATGGCAAAACGATGTGGCGGTGCTGAAAGCCTGGGTGGACGCCAGAAAAAAATGACCCCGGCTTAACCGGGGTGCGCGAATACTGCGCCAACACCAGGGAAATCGTGGCTGCGCCTGATTTTTCGTGTTGTTTTCGCTTGGACGCCGCCTGAATATTTAGGCCGCACGCAGATAAGATAGCAAATCTTAAATAGTTTGTTACATGAATCAGTGAAATGTGTGAAGCATAGCGTTTTAATCAGAATTTTTAATGTGCTTCAGTAGGTTGCAAAGAAGGATCGTCATGATGAAAAAGATTGGTGTCGTGCTGAGTGGTTGCGGTGTTTACGATGGTTCAGAGATACATGAAGCCGTCATCACGCTGCTGGCATTGTCCCGACAGGGCGCAGAGGTTGTCTGCTTTGCACCGGATAAAAGCCAGGCCGATGTGGTTAACCATCTCACCGGTGAGCCGATGGCGGAAACGCGAAAAGTCCTGATTGAGGCCGCACGCATTGCGCGGGGAGATATTCATCCACTGGCGCAGGCCGATGCCGCGGAGCTTGATGCGTTAATTGTGCCGGGGGGCTTTGGTGCGGCGAAAAATCTCAGCACCTTTGCGACTCAGGGGGCGGAGTGTGTGGTCGATCCGGATTTAAAGGCACTGTCTCAGGCGATGCACGCAGCGGGCAAGCCTCAGGGCTTTATCTGTATTGCTCCGGCCATGCTGCCAAAAATTTTTGATTTTCCTCTGCGCCTGACCATCGGAACGGACATTGATACTGCCGAAATTATCGAGGATATGGGGGGCGAACATGTCCCTTGTCCGGTGGATGATATTGTTGTGGATGAAGAGAATAAAATCGTCACTACGCCAGCGTATATGCTGGCACAAACGCTCTCTGAAGCCGCCACGGGCATTGAAAAGCTGGTGGAGCGAGTTTTGGTTCTTGCTGAATGAGCCGTAAATTTACTGCAGGCGCATGGGTGAAACGCATCCTGTTACGCATCGTTATCGTGCTGGCAGTGTTCTGGGGGGGCGGTATCGCCCTGTTCAGTATCCTGCCCGTGCCGTTTTCTGCCGTCATGGTCGAGCGTCAGCTTAGCGCCTGGTTTACCGGTGATTTCAGCTATGTTGCCCATTCTGACTGGGTGGGGATGGATGAAATCTCACCCTGGATGGGCCTGGCGGTCATTGCGGCAGAAGATCAGAAGTTCGCGGAACACTGGGGATTCGACGTGGCGGCAATCGAGAAGGCGCTTGACCATAACGAACGTCATGAAAACCGCGTGCGAGGTGCGTCGACCTTGTCGCAGCAGACGGCGAAAAATATGTTTTTATGGGACGGTCGAAGCTGGGTGCGAAAAGGGCTGGAAGCGGGTCTGACCCTGGGGATAGAAACAGTCTGGAGCAAAAAACGGATTTTGACCGTCTACCTGAATATCGCGGAGTTTGGCGACGGTGTGTTTGGCGTTGAAGCTGCTGCACAGCGATATTTCAATAAGCCTGCCAGCCGCCTGAGTATGTCCGAAGCTGCGCTATTAGCTGCCGTTTTACCCAATCCAATTCGCTTTAAGGCCAATGCCCCGTCAGGTTACGTGCGTAGCCGTCAGGCGTGGATCATGCGGCAGATGCGCCAGTTAGGTGGGGAAGGGTTTATGGAGAGAAATAAGCTGATGTAGGGCGGGTAAGCGTAGCGCCACCCGCCAGAAAAGCAGTTGTTAGTCTTCGTCAAACCCGGCGTTAAACAGCGCAATCACCGCCGCCAGCGCTTCCTCTTCCTGCGGGCCGGTGGCTTCAACTTCAATCTGACGGCCTTTAGCGGAGTCCAGCATCAGCAGCGCAATCACGCTGTTTGCTTCCGCTTCTGTGCCTTCATCATTACGCAGCAGAACTTCGGCATCGAAACCCTGCATTAACTCAAACAGCTTCATTGCCGGGCGCGCGTGCATGCCCAGCTTATTGGTGATCTCAACGGTCTGTTTTACGGTCATGTTTTGCGTTTTTCCAGCGTGCGATGACGGGACTGAACGTTCTTCCCGCGTGAGCGGAAGTAATCGGCCAGCTGTTCGGCAATGTAGACCGAACGATGTTTACCACCGGTACAGCCAATCGCCACCGTCAGGTAGCTACGATTGTTTGTCTCCAGCATAGGTAACCATAGCTCAAGGTAGCTTCGCGTCTGGTAGATAAAATTGTGAACTTCTGTGTGTCTGTCGAGGAACGCCGCCACGGGTTTATCCAGACCGGTCATCGGACGCAGTTTAGGGTCCCAGTGCGGGTTTGGCAGGAAGCGCACGTCGAAAACATAATCCGCATCGATAGGAATACCATGCTTAAAGCCGAAGGATTCGAACACCATCGTCAGCTCGCGCTCGCGTTTACCCAACAAGCGGGTACGCAGCATTTCCGCCAGTTCATGTACCGACATCTCAGAGGTGTCGACAATCAGATCGGCACGGGAGCGCAGTGGTTCCAGCAAATCGCTCTCTTCGTCGATGGCACTTTCCAGAGAGAGGTTTTTACTGGAAAGAGGATGCAAACGACGGGTGTCGCTGTAGCGACGGATCAGCGTATTACGATCGGCATCAAGGAACAGCAACTGCGGAGAGAAAGCCTCCGGCAGATTACTCATCGCCTGCTCAAAAACTTCCGGGGATTCAGGCATGTTACGGACGTCAATACTGACGGCAGCAGAGATTTGCCTGTCTGCAAGTGTCCTCGCCAGCTCAGGCAACAACACCACCGGCAGGTTATCTACGCAGTAAAAGCCCATATCTTCCAGCGCACGCAGGGCAACGGACTTTCCCGATCCCGAGCGGCCGCTGACGATCATCAACACCATGTTCCATTTCTCCTCAGGACAACAGATGTGAAGGCCATCTCCCGATTATGCATCATCCTGACTGCCTTCTGCTTCGGTGATAATTTGATAGAGCTCTTCATCACTTTGGGCTGAGCGCAGGCGACGGCAGATCGTTTTATCAGCCAGACGTTTGGCAACCAGCGACAGCGTATGCAGATGGGTCTTAGTCTGATCTGCTGGCACCAGCAGCGCGAAGAGGAGATCGACAGGCTGGTTGTCAATGGCGTCGAAGGCAATAGGCGTTTCCAGCTGGACAAACACACCGACGGCACGCAAGGTGTCCTCTTCCAGTTTGCCATGCGGGATCGCAATGCCGTTGCCGATGCCGGTACTGCCCATTTTTTCTCGGGTCAGGATCGCTTCAAACACCACCTGCGGCGGCAGGCCCAGCTGTTTTGCGGCCAGTTCACTGATGATCTCCAGCGCACGTTTTTTGCTCTGGCAGTGAACACCACTGCGGGTACATTCCTGGTTAAGGACATTGCTCAGTTGAAGAGCGGAATCGTTGTTCATCATAATTTCACCTAAGCGCTAACTGTACAAACGGCCTGTTGTGTTTCACAACAGGCCTTACTGCACCCGTTAACTGCCCG